>JAQVYB010000215.1 GCA_028708815.1 Kiritimatiellia bacterium
TTCGGCGAGCACGTCGGAGGCGAAGCGTCCACCGCCGACATCGCTCATGAGGGTCATGGTGAGCGCACGGTTGCGTCGGCGGATATTGCTGGGCTGCCATTCGAGTTCGGTGGAGGCAATCTGTAGCAGTGGAATATTTGCACCGCCGGCGAAGGAGTAGATGGTCATGCTTTCAATCTTGCCGAGGTCTTCCCGGTACGCTTTGTCGGAGCGGATCACGACGGGAATCAGATCCTTGCCTTCGCGGTATTCGGTGACGGGCATTCCGGAAATCTGGGTTTGCAGGGAGGTGGCCACATCTTCACTGGTGAACCCGGCCTGCTTGGCCTTTTCCTGATTGACGTGGACGTTGAGTTTTTTCGTCCACTCGCCCCAGTCGTCGCGGAGGTTCACCGCGCCCGGCACGGCGGCGATGGTTTCGCGAATCCGGTCGCGCAGGGTGTAGATGACATCGACATCTTTTCCCGAAATATAAATCTTCACCGGGGCGCCGACCGGCGGTCCGTTTTCGAGGCGTTTGACGGTGTGGCGGCAATCCGGAAATTCATTTTCAAGGAAATGGTTCAGGCGTTGCTCGAAGTCGGCCACCTGCCCGAATGATTTCAGCGTGACCACGACATTGGCGTAGTTGGGATTGTCCTGTTCCACGTTCAGAGCCAGATACCAGCGCGGTCCGCCGGAGCCGATGAAGCAGGCGACGTTATCAATTTCATTCGTTTGTGCGAGCAGGAACTTTTCCAGTTTATTCAATCGTTCGGAGGTGGTGGAGATATCGGTGCCGTAGGGTTGCCAGAAATCCACGAGCAGCATTTCCCGTTCGTTGGGCGGGAAAAAGAGTGAGGGGATGAACCGGAATCCCCACAGCGCCACGACCAGCAATGCAATCGTTCCGGCGCAGAAAATGGCGCGGTGTTTCAGTGCACCGACGAGCAGAGTGCGGTAGGTGCGATAAAAGACATTATCAAAGGTCTGCGCGGTTTTTTCGGGTTTCAGAAAGTAGTAGCAGAGCATGGGGATGAGGGTCAGCGAGAGAAACCAGGAGCAGAACAGCGTGATGGCGATCACCTGGAAAAGCGAAAAGCAGTATTCTGCCACATCGGAGGTGGCGATGGCGATCGGCAGAAAGGCGCATATCGTGGTGAGCGACGAGGTAAGAAGCGGCAACCAGAGTTCCTGGACCGCATGGCCGACGGCCTGCAGGCGGTCCTCACCACGCGCGAGGCGCACCAGAATATTTTCGTTGGTCACCACGCCGTTATCCACCAGCATGCCGAGTGCGATAATCAGAGCCGCAATCGAAACCTGGTGCAGAGAAATGTGCAGCAGCGGCATGAAAATAAAACACATGAGCATGGCCATGGGGACGAGAATGCCCGTGATGAATCCCGAACGCAGGCCCGCAAACACGAACATGACGGCCACCACAAAGGCAAACGCCTCAAGCAGGTTGACCATGAAGTCGTTGATCGAGCGGGTCACGTATTTCTCCTGCGTGAAAAAGGGCGTCAGCTCGATACCCCAGGGCATCGCTTGCTGGATGCTTTCCACGCGTTGAACGACGGCCGGCGCCATGTCGGTGACTTTCCCGTCGGCCACCATGGAGATCGCCAGGATCAGTCCGTTTTCACCATTGTAACGAACCATGCTTTCCGGGGGGTCCACAAAGTCGCGCCGGATTTCGGCGATATCCTGCAGGTAGACGGCTGCGTCCTGACCGGGGCTGCGTATGGAGACGCGCCGGATCTCGTCGGGCGAATTGAAGGCGCCGCTGGCTTCAATAATGATGCGTTCCGGGCCGACCTTGGCGTTGCCGCCCGGCTTGAGAATATTTTCGCTGGAGAGCACGCTCATGAGCTGTTGCGGGGAGACACCCGCTTTGGCGAGGCGTGCGTTGGAGAATTCGACATAGATGCGTTCGGCCTGTGCGCCGAAGATGTTGACCTTGGCAACCTGCGGATCTTCGAGCAGCGCGCTGCGCAGATCGTCGGCCACATTTTTAAGCTCCCGGTAGGTGTAGCCATCGCCCTGCACGGCGACCATGACGGGAAACACATCGCCGAACTCATCGTCGATGATCGGTCCCTGGGTGCCGTCGGGCAGTTCAGATTGGACGTCCGCCACCTTGTTGCGCAGCTTTTGCCAGATGGGCGCCATATCGGTGTATTTCGCGCCCACCTCGACGGCAATAATCGAAACCCCGGTCATGGATTGCGATTCAAGCTTGGTGACTTCCGGCATTTCCTGAATTTTGGATTCGAGTTTGTCGGTAATCAGTTCTTCCACCTTGCTCGGGGGCGCGCCGGGAAACCAGGTCATGACCATGGCCGTTCGGATGATGAAGTCCGGATTCTCCAGGCGCGGAACGGATTGATAGGACATGACCCCCATCACGGCAATCAGCGCGAAAAAGGTGAACGAGGTTCGATTGTTTTTGATGCACCAGCCGGCCAGATTCATGGCGAAACTCCTTATGCTGTCGCGGGTTTCCGGTTAAGGGGTTGCGTCGTTCCCGGTCAGGATACGGACAGGGGTATTTTCGGCAAGCTTGTGTACGCCGCGTGTGACCACCTGATCACCCGGCTGCAAGCCGCTCAGAATGTTCAGACCCAACGAGGTCAATGCCCCCGGCTGAACGGCGCGTTTCTGTACGCGTGAAGTCTCGGGATTCACGACCCAGACGAAATACTGATCCTTCGCCTCGCTGACCACGCATTCCGCCGGAATAGTCAGCGTTTGCTCGCCTTCGGTGGCAAAGGCCAGCGAGGCTTCGCCCGCCATTCCGGGGCGTATGCGATCATCCTGCTCCCGAATGGTGAGACGCACGGAGTAGGTGCTTTGGCCGGTGTTTTCAACGCCCACCTCGGTCACTTCGGCGGTGAAATTTCCGCCGGGAATCGAGTCAAACACGACATCGGCCTGATTGCCCAGACGCACCCGGTTGATCAGCGTTTCCGGGATGCCGACCACCATTTCCATGACATTGCCGGAGGTCAGAGTGGCGATGCTTTGTCCGGCGGCGACGGTCTGCCGCTGTTCTGCCGTTTTCGAGACCACCCGCCCATCGAACGGCGCACGCAGGGTGCAGTACTCCAATTGCAGGCTGGCCAGTTCGACGGCTTTTTGCGCCGCCTCCAATTGCGCCTCGTACGATTCGGAGGCGGCCCGCGCCTGATCCAGTTCGCTTTTGCTGATGTTCTGTGATTCATACAGTTCGCGGGTGCGGGCATATTGCGCACTGGCCTGCTTGAGGAGGGCTTCGGCCTGATCCCGTTGCGCTTCGGCCTGGCGAAGCTGCAATTCGTAATCGGACGTGTCGAGGCGGGCCAGCAACTCGCCGGTCTTGACGGGCTCGCCGGGCTTCACGGTTAGTTCGAGTATTTCGCCACCGACCCGGAAACTGATTTCCGTTTCCAGCGCGGGGCGCGCGTTGCCCGCGAAGGCCCGCACGCGCTCGAGCGTGGGGTCGGTGACCGCATAGATGTAGACCGGCCGGACAGCCTCCGGTATTTCGACGGGTGGTTTGCCGCATCCGATCAGGAGCAGCGGCATCAGCGCCGTCAGGAAGTGTGCATGGTGCATTGTTTTTCTCATGGTGTGTCCTCCGATACCATTTGGACGGTTGTGTTCAATTCATTAAGCCAGAGGGTCCGTTCTTCGGCGCTGTGCAACTCGGGAATCCAAGCGGTGGCGCGCTGGGCCTTGATGATGTCCAGCATGAACTGATATTTGGCCAGTGCCGCCCGCTGTTCCTGCTGGAACACTTCGTTTTGCGCGTCCAGCAGATCAATGATGGACACCGTGCCCTGCGCATATTTCTCCTGGATCACTTGAAGGTTTTTGCGCGCGAATTCGACGGCCTGTTGTGTGAGTGCAATGCTCGGGCTGGAACCGGAGGTGGAATAGAGCGCTTCATAGAGGCGCTGAATGACAGCCTGCTCCGTTTGCACTCTCAGCTCGCGAAGCCGGTTGACCTCGGCCTGCGCCTTACGTACATCGGACGCTTTTCCGCCTCCCTCAAACAGCGGCCACGAGGCGACAAGTGCGGCGGTCCAGTTGTTGTCGTCCGCCCCGGATGTGGAGAACGGCGAGGGTTCATCCGTGCTTGCCATAGTTTGGTCGAACGAGTGATCATAATCCAGCGATACACCGACGGTGGGCGCGATGAAACGTCGTTTGTATTGATTCAGGGTGATTTCCTGGGCTTCGATGGCAAAATCCAACGCCTGCAATTCGGGGGCATTGCGCAGGGCGTAGTGCCGCAGGAAGGTGCGCAGGGCATCGAACTGCCGGTCACTGTTGATCAGGTCGGTAAACCGGGGGGCGAAGAAGGGATTGGATTCAACGAGCTGCTGTTCATCTGCCGGATTCCAGAGTGCATTCATGTCGGTGCCCAGCGTCTGGTTCAGGAGGGTTTGGGCGATGCTCAACTGGGCCTGCGAATTCAGCAGGGAGGAGCGTGCGGAGGTCAGTTGCGTTTCCCACCGGTAGATTTCCTCGGGTCCGGCGACGCCGGATTTGTAGCGGTTCTTTGCCAGGTCCAGATAGTTCTGGATCAGGCCGTAGTTATCGATGTCGATTTGCAGCAGCGCGCGCCTGGTAAGCAGGTTGATGTAGGCTTCCCCCACACGGGTAAGCGTATCGAGTTCGAGATTGGTTTGTTCGAAGCGCTTGCTTTGATACAGGCGGGAATACGCCCGGAAGCCGGAGATGGCCGGATCATTAAAGATGATTTGCGTCAGGCCGAATCCGCCCGTTTTGCTTTTCCAGGGCTGCAACCCCATGGAGGAGCGTGCGCGGTCCTCATCAATCTGGGCGTACTGCAGGTTCCCGTTGACCTGCGGGAAGAGAGAGCTTCTGGCGCGTAGACGATCCTCCTCCGATTTTTTCACCTCTTCGCGTCCGCCCGTGATGGCCGGGTTACTCTCCAAGGCCATTTGATAGGCCTGCGAGAGATTCAGCGGTTTTCCGATTTCCAGCTCGTCGGAGTGAATGATCTGAGCGGTCAGCAGAAGGGCATAGGGAAGGTCCACGCCGATCTGGCGGGCCGTCCGGGCGTTCAGCACGGTACGCAGCGGATCATCCATCACGACGGGGAGTGTTTCCGGGGATGCGCCAAGCAGAATCTGCTGAATATTCAGCGCCAGTCTGCGGATGATGCGGATGGGGTCCCCGCTGCGCTGCCCGGCCAGCACGCCTTGCTCTACGTCGATCTCACCCATCATGGAAAACGAGGGCAGCTTGCGGGCATTGATGAACCCAATCAGCCTGCCCAGCTCCGCGTCATCCATGATGACCGAAGGCGTGATGTAGACGGCCTGCGCATCCGGCGGGATGCCTGCCATTGTTTTCTCCGCCGTTGTGGCGAATGAAACCAGGTCCAGGCGGATGCCCGTTTCCTTTTCGTAGGCGTCGGCGCGCGTCTTTAATTCCGGGATGTTTTTCAGATAGTACT
>JAQVYB010000053.1 GCA_028708815.1 Kiritimatiellia bacterium
AGGCGGCGAAGGTATAGTCCCCCTTGGCATGATAGGCGGTTGTCAGTGTGTTCCAGACCTGGTGACTCAATGGAAGGAGTTGCAAGGCTTCCCTCGCCAGCACCACGGCTTTTTCCGGGTTGCGGATTTTCGGATCGGTTTCGGTGGCGTAGATCCAGGCGAGGTTGTTTTTTATCGAGGGGTCGCGGTTGTTTTTGATTTGGAGGTCTTCCCAGATGGCGATGGCCTTATCCGGGCTTCCCATGCCCAGACAGACGGTGCCGAGTTCCGAGCGAAGGGCGAAATTGTCCGGATATTCGGCGAGCCCCTGTTTCAGATATTCCAGCGCCGTTTGCATGTCGTTGTCGGCCACGGCGCCTCGTGCCTTTTCTACCCAGTCCTTCGCCGCCGTGGCGGCGTCTTTGCCGTCCTGTGCTTCTTCAGCGCCTGCTGATTGGATAAGCAGGCATGCGCTCAGGATAAGCAAAGTTGTCCATTTTGGCCAGTGAGCAATGGTCACGGGGAGTCCTTTCATTTAACGCGGTAGGTCACCGAAACCACGGCGGGGTCAATGTGATCCAGCGTGATTCCGTCCGGGAGTTGCACCTTCACCGGTATGTCATATTGACTCCCGGGGACCATTTGACGGCAGTCCACGTAGGGGACAATGTCTGTCTTTTTCAAGTCCTGCACTCGTGCCGTTCCGCCCTTTATATTAATGATTACGGAAATCGGTGATATGGCGATGGACGTGCCGTCGACTTGGGGATTGAGCAGGGCCTGAACATCCATGGCCTTGAATTGACGCACCTCGGAGCGTTCGCGGATGGTGACGCGGGCGTTTACTCTGGGCGGGTCCATGCGGGCCACCCAGGTTTCGCCGGGTTGGACCATTTCCAAGCGCTCACGGAAGGACTGGCGTCGCGCCTCAAGCGGCACCGGTACGGTGCGTATCCAGTTTACGGTGTCGATCATTTTTTTCGGACCGGATATTTGGACGGTGGCTGGATCGGCCTGGGCTATTTCCATTTCAAAGCCATCGGGTGGTTCGCCCTGCACATCCACTTTGACCGGTACGAGGCGGGTGGCCTGCCGATCCAGCTGGATCACTACGTTGGGCGGTTCGATTTCGACCGGGCGTGCGTTTCCCGGATAGAGGACCATGTCGGGTTTCAGGCGCACTTCGGAGGAGCCCGCAAACTCCCTGCCGCGCAAATCGAGGAGCAGCTCAATATTGCCGTGCTCGAGACGGAGGAGATCGTCTCGCGATCCGCGGAAGACCACGTCCACCAGGTCGGTTGATCGTTCGAGCACGGCCCACCCGCCATCCAGTTGCATAACCAGCGGCACATTGTTCACGAGAGTTTCAAAACTGATGGCTCCGCGGATGGCATACCAACTGATGACGGCCAAGACCAGTGCCAGCAGTTTCAGGCCGATATTGTGCAGGGGGGAGCGGAAAAGCGATTTAAACTTATCCTTCATCTTCGCTCTCCTTCATCCATTCATCTTCCTCAAAGACATCCTGAGTGCTGAGTTTCAGTTGTTCTTTCACCCGCCTGAGGCGGGAACGGGATTGTTTGCCGCGCACGAGTACACGCTGCAACAGACGGCGCAGACGTTCTTCATCGAAACTGCGGCTGAGGCGTCCTCGATAGGCAATAGAGATGGTGCCCGTTTCCTCCGAGACGACAATGACGAGTGCGTCCGTTTCCTCGGTCAGGCCAATGGCCGCCCGATGACGTGTTCCGAGGGCCTTGCTGACTTCCTCGCGCGAAGTCAGCGGGAAGAAGCATCCGGCGGCCATGATGCGCTCATTCTGAATGATGACGCCGCCGTCGTGCAGGGGGGTGTGTGGGAAAAAGATGGTGGCGAGGAGTTCGGGTGTGAGGCGGGCATCCAGGCGCGTGCCGCTTTCCTGGATCGTGCGGGTGCCGATTTCGCCTTCGATGGCGATCAGCGCACCGATTTTTCGTTCTGCGAGCAGGAGGGTGGCCTGGATCAGTTTGTCGACCAGAGAGCGTTCGCTGCGTGAGGCGCTGAATACCGGCTGCCGTCCGAGTTCGGCGAGGGCGCGTCGAATTTCAGGCTGGAAGATGATGATAAAGGCGATGGAGAGGTAGACGGAGACTTGTTTCAGTATCCAGTTGAGCGCATCGAGCCGGAAAAACTGGGTAATGAACATCAGGAGGACCATGGCCAGCACGAAGCCCGTCAGCACCTGGGCTCCTCGCGTGCCGCGAAAGAAGAGCATGATGTAATAAAACAAAATGCCCAGAACCAGAATCTCCAGATAGCCCACGCTTCCGGGCCATTGTATGCCGCTGAGGATCGTCATGACTACGTGCCGCCCAACTGTCCGTTTTATTTTCGTGCTGTCAAATCACACCCGGGGGTATGAACAGAGCGTATTGTAGCCACAACTTTGGCTGCATCGCAAGTTTCCTTTACGTCGTGCACCCGTAAAATATGCGCGCCGCGCTCGATGGCGGCGGCGGCGGCGGCCAGACTGCCAGCCAGCCGTTCGGAGACGGGGCGTCCGGTGATCCGGCCAATGATGGACTTGCGGGAGATGCCGATGAGTAACGGGCGGCCCAGACGGAGCAGTCCGGGGATTCCGGCGAGCAACTGCACGTTGTGTTCCGGGGTTTTCCCGAATCCGATGCCGGGATCCAGAACGATCTGCCGTTCATCCACCCCGTTTTCACGGCAAACGTCCATCCGGGCCTGCAGGTAGGATGCTACTTCAGTGATGACGTTGTCATAGCTGGGCGCCTGCTGCATGGTTCGCGGAGTGCCGGCCATGTGCATCAGAACGAGGCCTGCCTTGGTGTCCCGCGCCACGTCGAGCATGGCGGGATCCATGGTGCAGGCGGAGATATCGTTGATTATGTCGGCCCCTGCATCGATGGCGCGTCGCGCCACCTCGGCCTTGCAGGTGTCTACCGAGATGAAAACATCGGACTGGGCACGTAACGTCCGGATGACGGGGATGACTCGTTCGATTTCCGTGGCCAGTTCCACGGGATCGGCGCCGGGGCGGGAGGATTCACCGCCCACATCAAGAATGTCCGCGCCTTCGGCCACCATTTCCAGTGCATGAGCAACGGCCTGGTCCGGGTCGAGCCAGGTGCCGCCATCGGAAAAAGAATCGGGGGTGACATTCAGGATGCCCATGATCCAGGCGCGGTGGCCGAGGGGGATCACCCGTTCCCGACAGAGCCATTCGCAGAGATCAGGTTTTCTCTTCTTCGTCGTTGTGCTCATTTTCCTGTCCGGTGGTGTCCGGCGGGTTGGGGGTGGGGGCCGTTTCGACATCGGTTTTGTCCGGCTCGGAGGTGGTGTTTTCAGATTCGTCCGGTTCGGCGTCGGTGTTTTCAGATTCGTCTTTTTCGGCGCGTTCGGCGGTGGTGAGCAGGCGTCCGTGTTCGAGAAGTTCCGCCACATCGCGTCCGTCGAGTGTTTCGCGTTCGATGAGCAGGTGGGCGATGGTGTCGAGTTTTTCGCGGTTATCGCGTAGCAGGGTTTCGGCGCGTTCGTAGCATTCGCGAATGATGCGGGCGACTTCCTTGTCGATCAGGCGCGCGGTATCCTCGCTCATTTCCTGGTTGCGGGAGACCTCCCGTCCGAGGAAGAGGAGTTCTTCCCGAGGGTTGAAGGATTGCGGACCGAGGACGGGACTCATACCCCATTCGCAAACCATGCTCCGCGCTATGTGTGTGGCTTGTTTGATGTCACAGGAGGCGCCCGTGGTGACCTCGTCAAAGACGAGCCGTTCAGCGGCGCGCCCGCCCATCATGCCGGTAATCATGTCGAGCAGGCGTTTTTCGCCCTGGGTATAGCGGTCCTTTTCGGGCAGTTGCATAGTGGCGCCGAGGGCGGCTCCGCGCGGTATGATGGTAACCTTGTGAAGGGGTTCGCCGTGTTCCACCAGAAGCAGGACCATGGCATGGCCGGCTTCATGATAGGCGGTCAGATTCTTCTCCTCGTCGTCCAGGGTACGACTGCGGCGTTCGCGGCCCCAGCGTACCTTGTCGCGGGCTTCTTCCATGTCGCGCATTTCAATGGCGCTGACTTCGCGTCGGGCGGCCAGGAGGGCGGCTTCATTGATGAGGTTGGCCAGGTCGGCGCCGGAGAAGCCGGGTGTGCCGCGGGCGATACGGCGAAGGTCCACGTCGCTGCCGAGTTTTACCTTGCGGGCGTGAATTTTGAGGATGTCTTCGCGGCCTTCGAGATTAGGGAGATCCACGACAATTTGTCGGTCGAAGCGCCCGGGACGGAGCAGGGCGGGGTCAAGTACGTCGGGGCGGTTGGTGGCCGCTATAATGATGACGCCTTCCTTGGTTTCGAAACCGTCCATTTCCACGAGCAAGGCGTTCAGGGTCTGTTCGCGCTCATCGTGTCCGCCGCCGATCCCGCTGAAGCGGCTGCGGCCTACGGCGTCGATTTCATCAATAAAGATGATGCAGGGGGCGTGTTTTTTCCCTTGTTCAAACATGTCGCGTACGCGGGAGGCCCCGACTCCGACGAACATTTCCACAAAGTCGGAACCGCTGATGCTGAAGAAGGGTACTTCGGCTTCGCCGGAGATGGCCTTGGCCAGGAGCGTCTTGCCGGTACCGGGGGAGCCCACCATCATGACGCCTTTGGGTATGCGCCCGCCGAGTTTCTGGAATTTTTTCGGATCTTTCAGGAAGTCGATGATTTCCTGGACTTCCTCTTTGGCTTCTTCACATCCGGCGACATCCTTGAACGTGACGTGATTCTTGTCGCGCGTGAGCATTTTGGCCCGGCTTTTCCCAAAGCTCATGGCCCCTTTTCCGGCCATTTTCATCTGACGGACGAAGAGGAAATAGAGCAGGCCGATGAAGAGGAGGAAGGGTATGGCGCCGGAAATAATCTGCCAGATCAGGGGATGCTGCGCTTTGAATTGGAAGTTGACGCCTTTAGCCACGAGCATCTGGGTCAGGCTGTCCGTCGCGGGGGTGATAACCTTGAATTGGCGGGGTTTCTTTGTTTTCGGATCCTGTTCGGCCAGCTCGCCCCGTATATACTCGATCCCGGGGGCATCGGTGACGATTTCGCATTTTACGACGCGCCCCTGTTCCACCAATTGGATAAAATCGGGGTTGTAGGGAATGGTTTCCACCTTTTCCGAGCCTGTGGAAAAGAACCGGAACATGATCAGAAAAAGGACCACCGCCAGCAGCCAGATGGCCATGCTGCGCATGGGTTCTTTGGGATTTGTGGTGGTGCCGCCCTTGGGAAGCATTGATTTTTTCTCTTTTTTCATATGTTTTGCTCCAAAAATTGAGCGGCGAACATAGCATCGCCCTGCCGGGATTGCAACGGGTAAACGAAGGGCAAATCGGCAGCATCTACAGCCTGTTTCAGTGGGTAGAAATGGCCGCCACGCTTGAAAGACGCATTCCATGCCCCGGTTCATGGCGGTGAGAATGAAAAAAGGCGACCCCTTGATCTTTTGATGTTCTGAGCGGAGGGGGGGGCTGTTTTCGCCGTGAATCGCGTATTCCGAAGCCGAATGAAGAAAAAACACGAACCAAAGCGGGAGTTAGTCTTTTCCAAACGGCGGGTTTTGATGTAAGTTCCCCCGATGGAAACGGAAGACAGGAGGAGTGAACATTGAGCAGGTGGACGTGTGTATCGAGGTTTTTTGTTTTTGCGGCGATTGTTCCGATTTTATTCATCGCGCAGGCGAAGGCGGAGCCGCCGCGTACCCGCAAGGATTTGCAGTTGCGCATCGAGGAGGCCCTGACCAACCGGGATGCACGGGCGCTCGAGGCTCTGTATTATTGGGATCAGGTTGATCGGGAAGTGCGGGATTTACACCGGGAGATGTTTAAGACGCTGGTGGAGACGCGCGTGGAATCGGTGGATTTTGCGCCGCTGACACCGGATTATGAAACGGAAATCGTCGAAGATGGCGTACACTACACGGTGAACATTCCGATCAAAGGGTTGGTGCGGATTCAGGTGTACGACGATGTGGTGGACCAGCGCGGCACCATTACCATTCCGTATGGACAGGTTGGCATTTTCATGTATCTGGCCGGCATTCGTTACAACAACGAAGGGGCCGCCGCCTCGAAATACAACTATTACACCATCAATGTGCAAACCCTGCTTTTCCCGCAGCCCATCCCGTTTATCGGCATCTACAGCTATGAGAAAGACGGCGAACAATATAAGAAAAAATTCAAGGGAAGTGGGTTTTACAAAGACAATATCGAAGCCGATCGTCTGCTCGCCTGCATTGTGCGCAAAGAGGGTGACGCCGATGGATGGGTCAAGGTGCTGATCAAGAAAAACGCCGTCACGGTATTCGAGGCGAGGGAGCTGGACGTTGGGAAACCCATTATCTTTAAGGATGGGCCGTGAAGCCGGTAGGCACGGGTCGTTCAGGGCTGTGTGCCTCGCCGTTTCGGCGGCGTCGTTTCGCCGGTTATTTTTTGTGGTGCGTGGCGGCGGGTCTGCTGCTTTTCTTTTGTGTGGACGCGGCCTTGGCGGCCCTGCCGCCAGAACCGGATTGGAAGGCACGCTTTAACTACTGGACTGCGCGGGGACGCCGGAGTTTTCCCGAGCCGCGCCTGAATACGGATTGGACCGGCACGCTGAAAAGCGGCGTGACGGTGACCGGCGTGCTCATGCAGGTGACGGAGAGCGGGGTTGAGGTGGCCGACGGGATGAATACGTCGCGCTACGAGCGCATTGCGCTTTCCCGTGAGGACCGTATGCGGCTCTTCCCGGAAGACTACGCGCGCGGGCGTGCCCTGGAGCGCGTGATGGAGGAGAAACACACCTATCAGCGGCAGAGCAATCCGCTGTTGCCTGCACAACTGATTACCAAGCTGCGTCTGTTGACGTCCGTGCAGTTTGATGAATACGCGCGTGGTCTTTCAGGTTATCTTCTGTTGCAGGAGGGATGGGTGCAGGATGTGCGGCTCGATTATTTCGGGGGGAGTCAGGCCGTGGTCTCGCTCACGCCGCTTGACCAGGACAGCTTGGCCGTGGTTTGCGTGTTTCCCGTGGACGCGGAGGAGGCCGGGACCCTTCAAAAAGGCGCGGTGATTCGGTTTTTCGGCCCGATACGAAGCGTACGCGCCTATCCGGGAATCATCCGCGTCACGCTGCGGGATATCTCGATCGATGGGATGAAATCCCCTGTGGACCAGCCTGAAACAGGAGAAAATAACGATGAAGAAACCCGGTAAAAAAACTTCAGAAGCCGCCCGCAAGGTGCAGGCGAAAAAAGCAGCGCGGAATCTATTCACCAGCGATGACGAAAGCGTGGAGTTGCGCCGGCAAGGCGCGGAAATGCAGTCCGCCCGCGTGATGCCGCTGGATTCGGGACATCGCTTTTTCGGTGCCTATGAAGTCGCCTCCACGCAGTGGAAAGAGCCGTATCGGGTGGAAATTCGCAGTTTGACCGATACGCTCAACACCTGTTCCTGTCGCGATCACAGCATGAACCGCCTAGGCACCTGCAAGCACATTGAGCGGGTTCTTCAGTTGATTGAACGGCAGGCACCCAAGCGCGCTCTGGCTCTGGCGCGGGAAGAAGGATCGGCCCGCTATGAGGTGTTTATGGATGTGCGGGAGTGGCCTCCGCGCCTGTCGCTCACGCGCCCGCGCCGGGGAATCAGTAAAGGGGTTGAGGAAACCATCGGTTGTTTTTTTGGAGCGGATGGAACGGTGCTTGGACAACCCCTGGAGGCCTATCATTCCATCCTGCGTGCCCATGAGGCGCTTGCGCCCGCCACCCGGCGGAAAGTGAACCTCTCGCAGCATGTCGGTCCGTGGATGGCTGAACTGGAACGGGCGGCGGACCTGACCCGCGCGAAAGAATGCTACCTGCGTGATGTCAGAGAAGGCAAGCGCTCCGGCAATCCGGTGCGCCTTCCTTTGTATCCCTACCAGCAGGAGGGCATGCTGCATTTGGCCTTCCAGGGACGTGCCATGCTGGCCGACGAAATGGGGCTCGGCAAAACGGTGCAGGCCATCGCGGCGGCGGAACTGCTTCGGCAGCTCGGGCGCGTTCAGCGGGTGCTGGTGGTGTGTCCCGCCTCGCTCAAGAGCGAATGGGAGGAACAGTATCATTTCTTCACCGGTGGACGGGTGGAGCTGCTTTACGGGCCGCGTCAGGTGCGTTTGCGCCGCTACGCGGAGAAGCCCGCCTTTCTGGTGCTCAATTACGAGCAGGCCCGGGCCGACGTGGATGACATCAACCGTCTTTTCGCACCCGATCTGGTGGTGCTGGATGAAGCCCAGCGCATTAAAAACTGGCCTACCAAGACCGCCAAGACCATCAAGCGGCTCAGCGCGCCCTATGCCTTTGTCCTCACCGGGACGCCACTCGAAAACCGCATCGAAGAACTCTACTCTCTGGCTGAATTTGTGAACCCGCATCTCTTCGGCTCACTCTTCCGGTTCCAGCGCGAATTCATGGAAGAGGGGGGCGAGGGGAGCGCGGTGCGACCGAAAAATCTGAATGAGTTGCATCGGCGGATATCCGGCGTCATGCTGCGTCGCCGCAAAAGCGATGTGGAGCAGGACCTGCCCGAACGCACGGATAAGCATTATTTTGTGCCCATGACCGATGAACAGCGCACCCGCTACGCGGAAGTGGAATACCGGGTGAACATCCTGGTTAATATCATGAAAACGCGCCTGCTGCGCAAAGAAGAGATGGAACAACTGCAGCGGCATCTCGCCTGTATGCGTATGATCTGCGACACGCCCTACATCCTCGATGCCGAATGCCGCGACTGCCCGAAACTCGAGGAACTGGAAGCCATTCTGGACGAACTGCTCGCCGATGACGATGTCAAGGTGCTGATCTTCTCGGAGTGGGTCCGCATGCTTTCCCTGGTCGAGGAACTCGCCCGCGAGAAGCAGATCGGCTACGCGCTGCACACTGGTACGGTTCCCCAGAAGCAACGCCGCGACGAAATCAACCGCTTCAAAAACGATCCCGATTGCCGTCTGTTTCTTTCTTCCGAATCGGGTGGCGCGGGATTGAATCTTCAGGCGGCCAGTGTGGTGATCAATCTCGATCTGCCTTGGAACCCCGCCAAACTCGAGCAGCGCATCGCCCGCGCCTGGCGTAAAAACCAGCAGCGTCACGTCCGCGTCATCAATCTCGTCGCCGAAAACACCATTGAAGCCGCCATGCTCCAGAAACTGGCCGATAAACAGGCGCTGGCCAATGCCGTACTGGATGGAGCACAGCTTCCCGATGTGGAAACCTCCGCCCGCTCGTTCGCACAGCGGGTGGCCTCTCTCATGGGGGTGGACGCCGCCTCTGAAGCCCCCGCCCGTGCACCGTCGCGCGGAAAACAACCCGCCACGCCGGAAACCACGCGCGATTATATTCTGGCCTGCTTCAGCGACCGCGTGCTTTCCATTCAACGGGAACAAAAAAACAATTCGCTGCTTGTGGTGGCCCGCAGTACGGATGATGCGCGGCAGATACGGGAAAACCTGTCCACTCAAACGCCGCCCTTGCCGCATCCCGTGGAGATTGTCGATGCCGCGACGGCGGATCTGTTGCAGCGTCTCCAACAGCAGGGACTGATTCGCTTTTCCTCCGGCATGGAATCCTTTTTTGCCGCGCCCGGCTGTGAAACACCGGAGAGTCCGAAAAAGCCGGTCTACATCAAACAGGCGCGGACGCATTGGGCGATTGCCGCCCGCGCCTGGAAGGCGGCGCAGGCGCTACTGGCCGCCGATCTGCCCGAAATGGCACAGCCGCACCTGATCACGGTGGTGCGTACCGCCATCGAAGCATTGGTCATTCTGGAAGAGGGAGCGGTGAAGGAAATCAATTCCGATTCCTTTGATGTTTCCGCGTGCGGCCCGCATGCCGATCTCGCCCGTGACCTTTCGCAGTGGGTGCAAGAAGCAAAAACCCTGCCCGGTGCGGATTCCGATAGACTGATGGACCTGATTCGGACTGTACAGAAGGTTATGGAGACATAAGCAGTGCCCTTGTAAAACAACAGATGCTTGGGTTAACAGGGAGGCCGCATGAAGTATGTGATGATTCCACAAACCGATTTATCCGTCTCCCGGCTGGCCTATGGCTGCATGCGTTTGTGCGGGAGTTGGAATCGGGAGCCCATTACCGACGCCGAGCGCAGTACGGCCGAGCGCGCCATCGAAGCCGCGCTGGAGGCCGGTATCAACTTTTTCGATCATGCCGATATTTACTGCCTCGGGAAATCTGAAATCGCGTTTTCCAGTATCTGGCGTGAGCATCCCTCGCTGCGCTCAAAAATCGTGCTGCAATCGAAGTGCGGCATCCGATTTGCGGACGATCCCGCGCCGGGCGACCCCAAGCGGTACGACTTCAGTTATAAACATCTCGTCGGATCGGTGGAGGGCATTCTGCAACGGCTGGGTACCGACTATCTGGACATCCTGATGCTTCACCGCCCCGATCCATTGATGGAGAGCGAGGAGGTCGCACGGGCATTTGACGAGCTGCATCGTTCCGGCAAGGTGCGTTGGTTCGGCGTGAGCAATTTTTCGGCGATGCAGATTCAGCTACTATCCCACTGGGTGGATCAGCCCATCGTCATCAGTCAAAATGAGTTGAGCCTGGGGCACGCCCACTTGATTCATGAGGGGGTGCTGGTCAATCAGATTGAAGGGGACGGTGCTCGCGCCTCCGGGCTGCTGGATTACTGCCGACTCAGGGGAATCTTTCTTCAGGCCTGGTCGCCGTTGGGTGGAGGACGTTTTTTCCAGGCATCCCGCACGGAGCGGGACGCCCGGATTATCGACGCCGTCGAATTGATTGCGCGGAATCGTTCGGTTAGTCCGGAGGCGATCATGCTGGCGTGGATCATGCGCCATCCGGCAGGCATTCAACCGGTGATTGGCACAGGCCATCCCGATCGCATCCGGGCCTGTGCCCAGGCCGATGAATTGGAACTTTCCCGTGAAGAATGGTATGAGCTGTTCACGGTGGCCCGCGGCGACCGCATGCCGTGATGTTTTTTTGACAATTCCCGTGCGATGCGGTTTACTCCGCACTTCACGAAAGAGGAGGAACACCATGAGTCGGCTGATGGTTGGATTGTTTACGGCAGTTGTCTTCGCGGCATTCACCGCTCGTGCGGAATATCCCCATGTGGTGGCTTCTGCGGACGGGACGCCGATCTCGTATGAGGTGTATGGGCAGGGCGAGCCGGCGCTGGTGTTTGTGCACGGGTGGAGTTGCGATGGACGCTACTGGCGGAATCAGATTCCGTATTTCGCGAAGGACTACCGGGTGCTGGTGCTGGATCTGGCGGGGCATGGGCATTCCGGGCAGACCCGGCAGAAGTATTCGATGGAAGCATTCGGCGAGGATGTGCGGGCGGTCATGAAAGATGCAGGGATTCAGCATGCCATCCTGATCGGTCATTCGATGGGCGGAGTGGTTGTGGCAGAAGCGGCGCGCGGAGCCACCAATGAAATACTCGGGCTGATCGGTGTGGATACCCTGCAGAATGTTGAGTATTCGCTCAAGCCGGAAGAGGCCGAAGGCATGGTGGTGCCGCTCAAAGAGCATTTTCAGGAGGGTTGCCGGGCCTTTGTGGCCACCATGATAAACGAGTCAACTCCGGAAGAGCAGCGCGAATGGATTCTGTCGGACATGTCGGCGGCGCCTTCGCGTGTGGCACTCAGCGCCATGGAGAATATGCTCCGGTTGTATACAGCCGGAGAGACGGCCACGCTGTTCGATGAGGTACAGGTGCCGGTCATCGGCCTGATGGCCGATATGTGGCCCGTGAATGCGGAAGCGAACCGGCGGCACATGCTTTCATTCGAAACGATGATGTTTGAAGGCGGTGATCATTTTCTCATGCTGAATCAACCCGATGCGTTCAACCGGGCCTTGAAGAAAGCCGTGAACCGCCTGACCACGGGAGATTGAGGCGTTATATTTCCTTGTTGAGCGCCCCGCGGTCTATCGGGGTATCCGGATTCAGGCTAATGTCAGCATGGTTTCCAGCAGGACGCCAGTTCATGTAAAAAGAAGACCGCTCGGGCGAACACCACCGTCAGATCAAAAAATCGGTTCATGACTTCGGCGTTCTGATTCAGCGGCCCTTCTCCGTTCCGGGTGCGCAGCGCCTCCATCATTTCCCCGCGATCGGAGGTCAGGCGCAACAGGTGATCGAGTTCGTCCGCCTCGCCGGTCGCGAGAGCATCCGCCGCTGTCATCAGCAGAAATTCCAGACTCTGAAACAGGGCGTCGCCGGAAGGTGGCAGATCCGGGCCGTCCATCGGAACAAAGAGTTCCATGAATTGCCGGACGGCGGATTCGGTATGATGAAGCTGTTCGGCGGCTGTATCCAGATAGACGCTGTCGCGCTGGAGATTTGGATTCAGTTTTCTTGTGGCGATGGTGGAAGCAGACTGTCTCCATGCCGTGAGCTGTTCTGCGGTTTCACGCAACGTCGTCTCCCGTTCGTCCGGACGTCCGGTTCGATACAGCGCGGGATAACGGGCGATGACCCGCATCGCCTCGATCAATCCTGTCCGAATACGGTCCAGCGCGCAATGGTTCTCCTCAATGCATCCATCTTCCAGGGTCAAAATGCGATCGGCGATGTCCAGAATCCGGTTATCGTGCGTAACCAGCAGAATCGCGCAGGACTGCTCGCGGGCCAGCTTTTGAAGCAGCGTGACAATTTCACGGCCCGACTGGCTGTCGAGCGCCGCCGTCGGTTCATCGGCCAGAATGATGGACGGCTCACGAACCAGGGCACGTGCCACGGCCACGCGCTGACGCTGTCCGCCGGATAATTCCGATGGATGCTTGTCCATATGCTCCGCCAGCCCGACCCGCTCCAGCATCTCCATCGCCCGACGGCGCGATTCATGAACCGTAATCCCGGAAAGGTGGTCCATGCCCATCTGCACGTTTTCGCGGACGGTCAGGGATTCCAGCAGATTGTGATGCTGGAAGATATAGCCGATATGCCGGCGGGTTTCCAAATGCCTGCGAGCCGTCGCACCCTTCAGTTCAAGACCGGCCACCTGTATGCCGCCCTCCTGCAGCGAGCGCAACGCGCCTGCGAGGGTCAGCATCGTGGTTTTTCCGGCACCGGACGGCCCCATGACGATCACAATTTCGCCGGGATAAAAATGGGCCGTAACGCTCTTCAACACCCGGCGTGCGGCTTCGCCCACGCCGAAGGTGTGGCTTAGATTGTCAATGGCAATGACCGGTTCGTTGTTCATATCAGAAAATATCCGCCGGGTCCGCCGCACGCAGGCGACGGGTGGCCAGGATTCCGGCCACAAAACACATTAGGGTGGTCAGCGCAAAAACGAGCAGGGTATCCGACACGGTCAGGCGCGTCGGAAGGCCGCCCTGCGTATCCGCCAGATAAAACAGTCCGGCCGAGCAAAGCATTCCGGGCAGAAATCCGAAGAGCGGGAGGATGGCGGCTTCCTGCAGAATAAGGCGCAGGAAAAAACCGTCACTGTACCCGAGGGCCTTGAGGGTGGCGTACTCTTTGATGTGGTCGTTGATATCCGTGTAAAGAATCTGATAGACAATCACGGCCCCGACGAACATGGCAATAATCATGCCGGCTGTAACAATGAAGCCCAGCGGCGTATTGGCCTGCCAGTATTCCTTTTCCTTCTGAGCGAATTCCTCACGCGGGATCACCTCCACATCGCCGGGCAGCATGGTATTCAGACGTGCGGCCGTTTCCACGGGGTCGGCACCCTCGCGCAGTTCAATCATCCCCAGTTCTATGACCTGTTCTTTTCGGTCGGTCAGTCGCCGGAAATTTTCCATGCCGCAGAGAATGTGGCCATACGCGGCCAGCGTTTGCCCCATCTGAAAGGAATCCAGCACCCGAACCCGCCGCTTATTCACTTCCCCCTGAATGACGCCATCCCTTTCCAGCAGGGACACAATATCGCCATAGTCCGGCGTGGAGCACTCGTCATAAAGCGCACCGTCGGGGAGGGCCAGCACCTCCTCCCGGGCGATGATGTCGGGCAGCACGAACGGATTCGCCGAGGGTCTGAGCCCGAACAACGCCAATTCGCATTGCTTGCCGGTATCGGGGTTTCGCCAGGAGGCATACAGCATCATGAGCGGATAGACCGCTTGCACCTCCGGGATGGCCAGGGCCTGATACAACCGCCTCTCGGGAAACGGCTCGGTGGTCATGATATACTGAAAATCTTTGCTGATCATGGCCAGTTCGCCTTTCATGGCATCAATCGGCCGAACCACCATGAGCATGAACGCCTGAAAGATACCCAACTGAAAGAGCATCAGAAGCACCCCGAAGGAAACACCCGCCACGGCCACCATAAAACGCTTCTTTTCGGCCATGAGTTGACGCCACGCCAGCGGGATGCCGCCCGGCACCCACAGAGCCGCTATTTTCCGAAATCCTTTCATGGCGTCTCGATGGTCACCGTGACCTGCGCATGGCTTAAGGCCGACAAGGCGGACGGATCATCAGGCCGGATGCGCACGGATATGATACGCCGGTCCACATAGGCGGATGGATCCACCGGAAAGACGCGGCTGTTTTCAAACATCTTTTGAATTTCCACCACTTCGCCGCCAAACTCTTTGTCAAGAGCCAGTGTATGAAAAACAGCCCGTGCCCCCACGTTCACCCGCGACAGATCGGTTTCATACACCTCTGCCAGCACCATCATGTGCCGGGTATCGCCCAGACTGACCACGTGTCCGATCTCTCCCACGTTTTCGCCGGGCCAGGCGTGAATTTCCAGAATTTCTCCGTCGATCGGCGCACAGATATTCTGCAACGCCAGAGCGGCGGACGCCTCGGCGAGCTGGGCTTCCGCCAACTGGACGTTGATCTCCGCCTTGCTCACCTCTTCGGGGCGTCCGGTCTGCAGGCTTTCCAGCACCTGTTTCTCGCGTTGGATTTTGGCGCGAAGGGAGGTCAACTCGCTGAGAACTTCATCGTAGCGATCCTGCTCTACATGTTTTTCCTTGAGCAATGCGGCGTAGCGTTCCAGCCGGCTTTCCAGCAGGGTGGCCTCCGCCTGATTGGCTTCAATCGTGGCCTGTTGGGCCTTCACCAGCTCCAGGCGCTCTCCGGCACGTGTCTGCTGCAACTCCATGCCGGCCAGTTCCACCTGTCGGCGCGCGCGGTCGAGCTGCGCCCGAACCAGCGGAGCATCACGCAAAACAGCCATCACGTCGCCCTGTTTCACCTGTGATCCGCGCCTCACCGACAGCTCGCCGATAATGGCATCAGCCGGTGCGGCGACCTGGATGACCTGTTCGCCGGGCAGAACCTGCCCCAGGCAGGACACGTTCTGCGCGCTCACCGATTGAATCGAAAACAGAACCACCAGCAACCCGGCCCGAATCGCATGTGCAGGCATTGACGCTCCCTCGTTACATGTTTTTATCCGAATCAGCGAATCACAATACCCACGCGTGAATACCAGGTATCTTCCACATCCGAGTTCAACATGGAATCGCCATCCTCATTCACGATTTCATAGTTTCGGCCATACTCCATGCCGCCGGCAATATGGAACCAGATGGAATCCGTCAACTGCACCTCCAACCCGCATCCCGAGCGCCACCCCTGCGTTTCAAAGGAGTAGCGGTTGTTATCCGGGGTTTCATCGTAGGTGTTCCATTTTCCGCCGGCGGGCAGTGTGTTTACAAACAGCATCAACCCTTTCTTCGGCGCCCAGAGAATAACCGGCTCGGGGAAGACCAACTGGAAACTGAGCGTCGGCGACGGATCCCAGCGCACGCCGCCCACCGGGAAAAGATCATCGCCTCCAAAGGCCGTATCATAGGCCACGCCGCCCACGAGTTGAACGGTTTCATTCAACCGCCAATAGGCGACCCCATTGGCAAATGTCTTAAAATCCTCGGACCCGATTTTTCGGAAGTCGGTATAAAAGCCCGGCGCGAGACTGAGTACAAACTCCCAATCCTCGATACCGTCGTAGGTGGCGGCGAGCTGGGCGACCACATCGTATACATCCACATCATCCAGTCCCTGCACCTGATCAAACTCATAGCGGTACCAGTCCACCTGCGGGCCCGCGAAGAAGTTCCAATCCTCCGTGGAATATACCGGAAACGGAATGGCCACCGACGCTTCAGTCGCACTGGCGGAGGCCTTCTTCGAGCTATCATCCGGGTGGTCAAAATCGGCTTTCCCGGCATACGTGAACGTGGCCCATCCCGCAATTTCCCCGATCAACTCAGGTTTGGCCTCCTCGGAGGAATACACCAGGCTGTCCATGGTGACACCCGCCCGAACCGAGACCGCCCATAGACTCAGCAAAACAACCATCACACAACCGTTGATCCACTTATTCATTCCGTTTCCTCCTCAAGCACAATGACTCACTAAACTCTTCTGTGATTTGTATGCCAAACAACCCGATGATGACAAGTTAATACGCCGGTTCTGTATGGGCCGGATAGGCTATATTCTTGAATATTTCTTCTGAAAATAAGGAGCGGTCATAGGCCATCATGCGATGGACTTGTTCCGACGGTTGCTTCCTGAGCGCTGAATGACTCACCCCGGGAAGCTCGCATTGCTGCCGGGAGGATTATGGTATTGTACAGCCATTCGATCATTTTAAACATACGTCCTTTACTGGTTGGCTTTGATGGAAGTATGGTCAGTGTTTTCGCAGAGGTCCCTTCGTACAGGGCTTGAATGAGGACCAATGCGCTTCACGCATACGCGCCTCAAGGGCACGCGCCGGTGAGTGCTGGTGTTATACTAAAGGAGGAAAAGATGTCGATTATGCCAGAAGAAGTGAGCAAAGCATGGGATGAGCGGGAGGGGCCTGCCATATTTACCACGGTAGATGAAAATGCCGTGCCCAACGCCATCTATGCTACGTGTGTGAAGAAATTCGATGAAGAGACCATCGTGATTGCGGACAACTATTTTGACAAAACACGTAAGAATATTCTCGCAGGAAGCAAGGGCTCCATTCTCTTTATTACCGCCGAGGGGAAGGCTTTTCAGATGAAGGGAACCATTGAGCGTCACAAAGACGGTGCTCTCTTCGAGGATATGAAAAAATGGAACCCCAAAGAGCATCCCGGTCATGCTGCCGCTATACTGAAAGTGGAAGAGGTCTACTCGGGTGCCGAGAAACTTTTATAGGCATAACAAGAAGGACTCGGGTGATTATGGAACTGGTTGCGTGGGCGTCTGCGCTTGAAGGGCTGCGAATAACGCAGGGGAGGGGCGAGGCCTTGGACGGAGTTGGGTCATGTCGGGTGTCTCCTTCCGCAACGCGGCGCTTCACAAAGGATCGTGCGGATTATCCTGAGATGGTAGCGATCATAAAATAAAGAGACAACGAGGACGTTGTTCCTGCCCGCCTGGCTTTCGACCTTCTTCGGTTTTTGCTTTGCAGCTCCGGTCTTCGTCTTGCGCTTTCCGCTTGACAATATGCAAATATGTGCATATACCCACAAACATGAATTACGAACAAGCCAAGGCACGAGCGGATATTCTGAAAGCCCTGGCGCATCCCATGCGGATTCTATTGCTGGATGCGTTGAGCCGGGGTGATCGTTGCGTGAATGAACTCAACGAGCTGGCGGAGGTGGATCAGTCCACGATCTCGCGCCATCTGTCGCACTTGAAACGGGTGGGTATTGTCACGGAACACAAAGAGGGGACAAAAGTGATTCATCATCTGGCCTGTCCCTGCATGCTGAAGGCGTTCGACTGCTCGGTGGAAGTGATGAAGAAGGTGTCCCGCCGTCAGGCGGCACTTCTTTAAGGAGATATCGTGTTATGAACAAACAACTGAAAATACTCCTCGGATTTATGGTGGGCTTTCTGGCGCTGTATTTTCTCCCGATCGACGCGCCGCGTTTTCAAAGCGCGATCATCGAGGCGTTCAAACTGTCGAAATGGTACGCCAGAGAGCATGTGCTGCTTTGTCTGGTGCCGGCCTTTTTCATCGCGGGTGCGATTGGGGTTTTCATCAGCCAGAACGCGGTGATGAAGTATTTCGGACCGAAGGCGAAAAAATGGCTGGCCTATTCGGTGGCGTCGGTGTCGGGGACGATTCTGGCGGTCTGTTCGTGTACGGTGCTTCCGCTGTTCGGCGGCATCTATATGCGCGGTGCGGGGTTGGGTCCGGCGATTGCCTTTCTGTATTCAGGTCCGGCGATCAACGTGCTGGCGATTGTACTGACGGCCCGCGTTCTTGGAGCACCTCTGGGTATTGCCCGCGCGGTGGGCGCGATTGTTTTCAGTGTGGTGATCGGCCTGCTGATGCATCTGATCTTTCTCAAAGAGGAGCGAGAAAAGGCGGCGCAGGTGCAGGAGGTTTTTCTGGGCGATGATGATGAGGCGGGGCGTCCGCTCTGGCAGGTGGGGCTGTATTTTCTTTCGATGGTGGGCATTCTGGTTTTTGCCAACTGGGGCAAGCCGATGGAAACCTCCGGGGTCTGGTTTGTACTTTTCAAATTTAAGTGGATGCTGACGGGATTGTTTTCGCTGGTGCTGGGTGCATGTCTGTGGCGCTTTTTCAAGGTGCGTCTGATCTGGATTGCGCTGGCGGCTCTCCCTGCACTGGCGTTGGCCTTTGCTTTTCCGGGCCACCCGGTGATTGCGTTTGCGGCGGGATCGGCCGGGCTGGTGAGCCTGACGTTTTTCGGGGGTGCGGAACTCAGGGACTGGCGCGACCAGACGTGGGGCTTTGCCAAACAGATTCTTCCGTTGCTGTTCATGGGTGTTCTGGCGGCCGGGTTCTTTCTGGGAAGCCCGGAAAGTACCGATGCGGGAATCGTGCCGAATGGCTGGATTCAGGCGCTGGTCGGCGATTCGCCGGGCACGTTGCTTTCCATGCTGGGCTATCCGGTGGATGTGCATTTCCAATGGTTGGAAACGGTTTGGCCACTCTGGACGAATCTGTTTGCCTCGGTGGCGGGTGCGCTGATGTATTTTGCCACGCTGACGGAAGTGCCGATTCTGCGCGGACTGCTCGACAGCGGGATGGGGCAGGGCCCGGCGCTGGCGTTGCTGCTGGCGGGTCCGGCGTTGTCGCTTCCGAATATGCTGGTGATCAATTCGATTCTGGGTCCGAAGAAAACACTGACGTTTGTGGGGCTGGTCGTTGCGATGGCCACGGTGACCGGGATGATCTTTGGCGCGATCATGGCGGGATGAGGATTTAAAAAGGTTCCAATGATTGGAAGTGCCCTGAGGGCACCGTATTTGTTGCTTATTAGAATATATGTGCGTTGCTGGAAAAAAGGAGAAATCAAAGATGAAGAAAATACAGATACTGGGTACGGGATGTCCGAAATGCAAAATGCTGTATGCGAATACCGAGGCGGCGGTGAAGGCTTCGGGCGTTGAGGCGGAAATCAGCAAGGTGGAAAAAATCGCCGATATCATGAAGTTCGGCGTGATGGTTACGCCCGCTTTGGTGGTGGATGGCGTGGTGAAGAGCGCCGGCAAGGTGCTGAGCGCCGAGGACATTCAAAAACAGTTGGTTTAGGATTAACCGTGACGAATAGCAGTATGAATCTTCTTCCGGGGACCACGTGTTGTCCGGCAGGTGGAGGCGGAGAATCCGTGATGACACTGATCATTATCGTCGGGATATTCCTGCTGGTCTTGGCGCTGATGAGGTGGATAAAGAGGAGTGGAAATATGAAGAAATTCAAGAATGTGGCGGTGATTATCATTCTGTTGGGTGCAGTGGCAGCGGTGCTGGCGGTGAAGCATCTCCGAAAGCAGGAAGGATGTGTTGCTGGAGCGTGTGTGTCCCCGGCGAATCCAGTTGCTCAGGCGTCCGGAGCGGAGCAAAAAGCTGTCCTGCCGCGTCTGGTGGATCTGGGGGCGGATAAGTGTATTCCGTGCAAAATGATGGCGCCGATTTTAGAGGAAATGAAGACGACTTATGCGGGTCAGCTGGAGGTGGAATTTATCGATGTCTGGCAGGATCAGTCCGTCGGACAGCAATACGGCATACGCGTGATCCCCACGCAGATCTTCTTTTCGGCTGACGGAAAAGAACTGTTCCGGCACGAGGGATTCTTCTCGAAAGAGGATATGCTGGCGAAGTGGAAGGAATTCGGGGTTGAATTAAAGTGAAAGATCACGAGAGAAGGCCTTGATGAAGCCTCTGGCTGGACGCGGTTTGGTGAGACGTGGTGGATAAGTGGTAGGGCGAAGCCTCCGGCTGAGCCGCAAACAAATAAAGGATTGAGATGGTCGTTAAAGACACCAATTTGCCAACTCGAAGAAAACTGCCCCATGAGATTCCACTCTGGATTGAGCAGGGCGCACGTCATTTTGTGACTATTAATTGTAGAAAAAGAGGAATCCCTTTGCTTTTGGAAAATGACATAGCAATTCGCTTGCTGAAGGGGGCGAAACGTTATGAAGAGATGGGGAAATGGTACCTGTGGCTTATGCTTGTCATGCCCGATCATCTCCATTTCATTGTAACATTTAATCTGAATCATGATGTGAGGAAAGTGCTGGCGTCGTGGAAAAGCTATCAGGCCAAAACATTGGGGATTGAATGGCAGTCCGGTTACTTTGAACACCGGTTGAGAAATGATCGGGAGTTTGAAGAAAAGTGTATGTATATCAGGCAGAATCCCATGCGAAAAGGGTTGTGCCCAACAGCAAAGGAATGGTCGTATTATGTGGATCGAACAAGAAGAGATCCACGGGATGAGGGTAGGGCGAAGCCTCCGGCTGAGCCGCAAAGGGTGAGTTGACGATAAGACGGCTCGGTGAGAACCTCGCCCTACCTGATGGATGACGATAAGACGGCTCGGTGAGACCCCTCGCCCTACCTGATGGATGACGATAAGACGGCTCGGTGAGACACCTCGCCCTACCTTTGAAGGAGAAGTAAATGCTTGAACACCTATTCAGCACATTGACTCATGCCGTGGAGGGCACTCCGGCGATTGCGTTGAGTGCGGCGTTCGTATGGGGCGTGTTGAGCATTCTGCTCAGTCCGTGTCATTTGGCGAGTATTCCGCTGATCGTCGGATTTATCGATGAGCAGGGACACATCACTACGAAGCGGGCGTTTTTCATTTCGCTGCTGTTTTCTCTGGGCATTCTGATCACGATTGGATTGATCGGCGTGATTACGGCGCTGGCAGGGCGCATGATGGGGGATGTCGGGCGCTATGGAAACTATTTGGTGGCGCTGGTGTTTTTTGTGGTGGGGCTGCACTTGCTGGGGGTGATCCCGATGCCGTTCGGCGGTCCGGGACGGGTCGGCCTGAAACGCAAGGGATATCTCGCGGCATTGATTCTCGGCTTGGTGTTTGGTGTGGCGCTCGGTCCGTGCACGTTCGCCTATATGGCGCCGATGCTGGCGGTGTCGTTTCAGCTGGCGGCCAGTGATCCGGGCTATGCGATTCTGCTGCTGGCGATGTACGGGGTGGGGCACTGCGGGGTGATTGTGTTGGCTGGTACATTCACCGAGGTGGTGCAGCATTATCTGAATTGGAATGAGAAATCCAGGGGGGCGCTGATACTGAAAAAAGTGTGCGGTGTATTGGTGTTGCTGGGCGGCTTGTATATGATCTACACGGCGCCGTAATATGGACCGGGAAAGATCGGGAAAAATTTATGAAGAAATTAAACGTCTTGTTTTTATGCACCGGGAATTCGTGTCGGAGTCAGATGGCCGAAGGCTGGGCGCGCGCATTGAAGAGTGATGTGATCGAAGCGTATTCCGCCGGCATCGAAACGCACGGGATGAATCCGAATGCGGTCAAGGTGATGGCCGAGGCAGGGGTGGATATTTCCGGGCAGCGCTCCAAACACCTCGATGAACTCAAGGATGTGCCGTTTGATGTTGTGGTGACGGTCTGCGGCCATGCGCACGAGAACTGTCCCTGGTTTCCGGGTGGTGCGAAGGTGATTCACGTTGGGTTCGATGATCCGCCACGCCTAGCCAAATCGGCGCGCACGGAGGAAGAGGCCCTTGGGCATTATCGCCGGGTTCGCGATGAAATACGGGCGTTTGTGGAAAAGTTCGAGAAATTGAGGGCTCCTGAAAAATAGGCTTTGACACTGCACAAATGAACGGTGTAGATAAAACCCGCGTGGGACCGCGCCCATTTTGGCGTTTGGCCAGTAACCAGGAAGACTGTAAATCGGTTGTTTACCGGACGTTTCCCGGTATTTTTTAGTTTAGAAACCCGTGAGCATGGTTTTCTGA
This sequence comes from Kiritimatiellia bacterium, assembly GCA_028708815.1. Lineage (GTDB taxonomy): Bacteria > Verrucomicrobiota > Kiritimatiellia > RZYC01 > RZYC01 > JAQVYB01. The sequence continues at coordinate 22,216 of JAQVYB010000053.1, forward strand.
TGAGCAACGGAAGAGGCGGAATTGTTGATCAGCTCAGCGTTCAGTTGTCGTCAATAAGGAGAGAAGGGTTTTATGAAAAGAATGGGATTATTTATCAGCCTGTTCATTGCAGGTATTATTTCGCAGGTCGAGGTCCCGGCAGCCGTACAACTCACAGTGGATGCCGCGCCAACCAATCGCATCGCGATCAACCCGCGTATTTACGGGGTGAACATTGCGAACTGGGCGGCGGATCATTACGCGCGCTTGTGTGCTCCG
>JAQVYB010000216.1 GCA_028708815.1 Kiritimatiellia bacterium
TCGATCTGGATGGCATGGAGTCGTTGCAGGTGGCCTGACGCTGATGTCTGTGGGCTCGCGTCGCAATATACAATTGCCGCAGCAGGCGGGCCTGCGCACGGATCGGGGCGTATTGGTGGATGAAGGACTGCGCGCATCGGATGGTTTGGTGTGGGCCGCGGGTGACATCATCCAGATACCAGGTCTCAACCGATGTTCCGCGTTGGATGCCACGATTCAGGGTCGCCTCGCAGCCGCCAATATGTTGGCTGCATTGACCGGCGGAACGGCTACGCCCTACAAACCTTCGGATGCGGCCGTGAATTACAAGTTCAACGACTTTGAAGTCCATTCCGTGGGGCGGGTGGCCGAGGAAGGCGACCAGGAGGACGTGGTGGAGATCGATGAAAACAGCTGCCGGATTCGCGTGCTGGACGGGGCCGGGAAAATCGTGGGCATTCAGATGGTTGGAACCGGTCTTGATTTCAAAAAATGGTCCGCCGAACTTATTTCATAAGGCGCCGCGCAGGGGGTGGGTGAACGTCCCGTGAGCCGTGATAGGGTTGCTTAGTGATCGAGTGCGATTCCGATGCTGACAGCGATTTTGATGAAGCCATGAGTTCAAACCATCTGCTCGATTCAATCATGCCAAAACACAACAGCATATCCACTGTTATTGATGGACAGGATGACGAGCTAAGGGTCGGCATTCGGTCTCTGCGTGTACTGCTGCTGACGCCACCCATGGTTCAACTCAATGCACCCTACGCGGCGACACCGCTGCTGACTGGCTTTCTGCGGGCGAATGGGGTGGATGCGCGGCAGTCCGATTGGTCGCTTAAAGCGGGGTTGACGTTGTTTTCGCGGCGGGGCGTTCGCCTGATGGCGGAGGAAGCGGAAAGGATCCCTTGTGCCGAACGCACGGAAGGCGTTGGTCTGTTTTTGTCCCGTGTGAATCGTTATGCCGATTCGGTGGATGATGTGGTGGCCTTTCTTCAGCAAAACGATTCGGAAAGAGCACGGCGTATTCTGGATGGGCCGTGGCTTCCGGAGGGCCCGCGTTTTCGACTGGTGGGTGAACTGCGTGCACGCGGATGCGCGCCCTACATGGATGATGACTCGGTCCGTGCGCGCTTTCTGGCCAGTCTTTATCTGGACGATCTGGCCGACGTGATCCGCGAAGGAGTGGATCCACATTTCGGTTTTTCAAAATATGCCGAGCAAATCGCTTTATCGGCGGATTCCTTTTCTCCTCTTTGCCGGGAGCTCGAAAAACCTTTTCGCTTAATGGACCGTTTGCTGGAGGAGTGGGTGGGGGAATTGGCGGCGCAGGGAATGCCGGATCTGATTGGTATGACCATTCCCTTTCCGGGCAATGTGTATGCCGCATTCAGAATCGCACAATGCATTCGTCGTCACGCGCCCGGAGTTCACATTGCAGCAGGGGGCGGCTATGTGAATACGGAATGGCGAACGCTTTCTGATCCGCGTGTATTTGATTATCTGGATTACATACTCTATGACGACGGCGAGCTGCCGCTCTTGCGGTTGGTGAAATTTCTGGAGGGAAAAAGTGCCCGCAATGAACTGGTGCGTACGCGCCTGCTGGAAAACGGGCGGGTGACGTATGTGAATGATCCGGGTGCGCCGGAACTGCGGCATCGAGATCGCCCCGCGCCCTGCTTTGAGGGTCTGGACCTGCAACGCTATTGCCCGATGATCGAGAGTCCGAACCCCATGCACAGACTCTGGTCGGATCGGTGCTGGATCAAAATGACGCTGGCGCATGGCTGTTATTGGCATCGTTGTGCATTCTGTGATACGAGCCTGGATTACATTCGACGCTACGACCCCGCGCCCGCCGTCCGAATTGTCGAATGGATCGAACAGGTCATCGCAGAAACAGGGCGTCGTGATTTTCATTTTGTGGATGAGGCGGCGCCGCCTGCGCTGTTGCGGCGTCTGGCTGAAATCCTGATCGACCGGAATATTCAAATAAACTGGTGGACCAATATCCGGTTTGAGCGGGCCTTTAATACGGAGTTGGCCTCTCTGCTTGCGCGTGCCGGATGCCTGGCGGTTACCGGCGGGATGGAATGCGCGGAAGATCGCCTGTTGACTCTGATGAACAAAGGGGTGACGTTGAAAGGGATGGCGCAGGCTGCTCGTTCCCTGGCTGACGCCGGCATTCTGGTGCATGCCTATCTGATGTATGGATTCCCCACAGAGACACGCCGGGAAATTGTGGATGCGTTGGAATATGTCAGGCAACTGTTCGCGGCGGGTTGTCTGCATTCGGCCTATTGGCACCGCTTTGCCCTGACCGTGCACAGTCCGGTATATGAACAGATGAACCAGTTCGGCATCCAGCCGGCAGCACTTTCCGAAGGCGGATTCTCGCAAAACGGGATAGCTTATACGGAGCGGCATGGGTTGAAGGATCGGGGTCTGGGTGAATCGCTTCATGCCGCCGTGTATAACTACATGCATGGAGTTGGACTGGATGAGCCGGCGGAACTCTGGTTTGAATGCAGGATGCCGCCTCCGCGCTTAAAGAAAAATGCCGTGCGCTCCTGGATTCGAATGAAGGAATAATCGGAGTGAAAGAAGATTCTGCTTGGTTGTTTTTAATTGCAAAGCTCTCATTGCATCCTTTATGAAGAGGCCGTGTGGTTATTTGAGGTGCGCCGTGCGTTGTTGATGTGTGCCGGAAAACGAAAGATGAGGAACGATGAGTTTTGAATTCAAGGAATTGGCGATTCCCGGTGTATGGGTGGTTGAGGCGAAGCGGTTTGAGGATGCGCGCGGGTATTTCATGATGTCGTATCGGCGTTCCGTTTTTGAAGCGGGCGGCATTGCCGAACGGTTTGTGCAGGATAATGTGTCTCAATCGAGCCGGGGGGTTCTTCGCGGTTTGCATTATCAGCTTGATCCGCATGCTCAGGGCAAGCTTGTGATGCCGCTGCGCGGAGAAATTTTTGATGTGGCCGTGGATATTCGGCGCGGTTCAGCGACCTACGGGAAGTGGGTGGGGGAACATTTGAAGGCGGACACGGGGCGTATGATGTATGTGCCGCCCGGGTTTGCCCATGGATTCTGCGTGCTGAGCGAAGAAGCGCTGTTTACCTACAAGGTCACCGCGGAATATGAGCCGTCGGCAGAGAGGGGGATTTGCTGGAACGATCCGGAGGTCGGGGTCGAGTGGCCGGTGCGCGAGCCCGTTTTGTCGCCCAGGGATGCGCAGCTTCCCCTGTTGGCACAGGCTGAATTGACATAAAGCAATCCGTTATCCCATTGGGCAAAGCGGGTCGCGAAGCCCTCATTCTACTGGCGTTTCGCTATCTTATGCGTCACGCCATGATGTTTATGTGGCGTCCAATCCGCGGAAGTGCGTGTGTCGCCATCCCGTCAGTCCGTTCAAGTCCGATGGCGAGCGAATCTTCCGAAGAGGGCTGGTATTTGACCGTTCGAATGCCTGCGGCGGTTCGGTAGTCGGCCAAGGCTTTCAAGGCATCCTGTACCGTGATTTGCTGTATTTGCTGAATTTCCATGGGTTTCAGTACCTCCGAACAATCAAAAGCAAGCTTGCTGCCATAGAAGTGTATAAAGAATAACCGGGTGCGCAGTTCAACTCCCTGATCAGACGTTTTGGGTTTCAGGGGTTTATTTATAACCGCGAAAGGCTTCGTAGAGGGCGGCGGAAAGCACGATGGAGCCGCCGATCAGCGTACGGAGGGTAGGTTGCTCTCCAATCAGCAGAATGGCAAAGCCGGTGCTGTAGAGCGGGGTGAGTGCCTGCATAATGGCCGTGGTTTTCGCCTTCAAGGAAACCAGGCTCGCGATATACAGTGTATGTGACGCCGCAGTGAAGACCAACCCAAGGATTATGATCCAAAAATAATCATGGGCGGCGAATGTGATGGGCGTAAAAAGGAGTGCGGGCAGGAGAAGGAGCCCGGCCAGAGCCGTTTGATACATCATCATCAGAGTGCTGTCGTAGCGTTGAACCAGACTTCGACTGATGATCCCTCGAAAAGCGAAAAGCAGAGCGGATAGAACGCCGAAAAGAACGCCTTGGGTGATGTGATCGCTCAGATTGAAATCCCGGACCAGCGTGGCCACTCCGATCAGTACGACCACTCCGGTCAGAATGTCTTTGCGTCGCAGCCTTTCCCGCCGCATCAATGGTTCCAGCAGAATGGTGAGTACCGGATACGTGCACATGGCAATCACCGCCACGGCCACGGAAGAAACGCGGATGGATAAAAAATAGGCCACCCAGTGAAGTCCCATCATAAAACCACAGAAGAGGACCCGCCGCGTATCAGCAGCGGATTTCAGACGGAAATCAACTCGTCGCAGCAGGCAGACCGCAAGCAGAGCCACCGCCGCAATCAGGCAGCGCAGCACGATCAGCGGAACCACGGGAATCGAAATGACTTTCACCAGCAGCGGGGTGATTCCCCAAAGCAGAATGGCTGCATTCAGATAAATAAAGCAGCGCCTGGTGGATGTCTTGTTGTTCATAACCGGATACTCCAAAGCGGTTTTCGCAACGAAAAGAGGAGGCAGAAAAAGAGACTCACGCCTTCGTGAACCAGGCGACCGTTTTTTCGAGCCCCTCGGCAAATGGAACCACGGGTGTCCAGCCGAGTTTCTTGTGTGCCAGGGCATTGTCCGCCTGTGAATCGCGCACCTCGCCTGCACGTGCGTGATAGTACTCCGGTTCGGCGGTACTGCCGGTCATCGCTTTAATTTTGCCGGCCAGCTCGTTCACGCTGATGCGGTCGCCGCAAGCGGCATTGCACACGCACCCGGCGGATTCTTCGGGCGCCGTTCGGCAGGCAAGATTTGCGCGAAGCACATTTTCCACATACGTGAAATCACGGGTCTGCGTTCCATCGCCATAAATCATTGGAGCGCGATGATGGGAAAAGGCGTCGATAAAGAGCGGGATGACGGCGGCATAATGAGAAGCGGGATCCTGGCGTGGCCCGAAGACGTTGAAGTAGCGCAGGGAAAAGGTTTTCAGCCCATAGAGGCGATGAAAGATGGTGCAGTAATGCTCGCCGGCCAGTTTGGAAAGGGCATACGGCGAGAGCGGCATGGGCTTCATGGTTTCCACCTTCGGGAGCGTCGGTGTATCGCCATAGACCGAGGAGGAAGAACTGAACACGAGCCGTTCGACGCCCGCATCCCGCGCGGCCAGTAACAGGTTAAGCGTTCCGTTGATATTCACTTCATTCGTACTCAACGGATCTTTCACCGAACGAATCACGGAGGGGAGGGCGCCAAAATGAAAAATATGACGCACCCCCTGTACGGCTTTTTTCACAGCATCCGCATCCCGCAAATCTCCTTCGACAAGATCCACATCCGATTCAATGCCGTTCAGATTTTCACGACGCCCCGTAGAGAAA
>JAQVYB010000217.1 GCA_028708815.1 Kiritimatiellia bacterium
GTGAAGTTCAGAACCCGCATCGCGGATACCGGACCCTTCACCGTCAGTCCCTTCGTAAGCGCCATGTTGCTCTCGAGAGCAATGGGCCCCGACGACTTGCCCGACAGCGAGGCAACGTTAAGGCGAGCGGCCTGGACGGTTCCCGCCGTGACTTCCTCGACATTCAGGGTCGATGCCGAGAGGAGCCCCGAAACGTTCAGCTCGCCTTCCACGCGCAACGTATCACTAACGGAAAGATCGCCCGGTGCTTTGCGGGCATCCCCCGCCTGCATGGCATAGAACACCGAGGTCATCGCCTGCGGGGGCGTCAAGGGTGTTCGGGCGCCACTCGAGGATAAGAGTTCAACCGTCATGCGCCAAGTCGGCTCCAGGGTGAGCAGGGTGTAGATTTTTCCCAGCAGCACCTGAAAAGCGCCCTGCGAGTCCAGCGGTACAGAGGGTTGGAGTTCATACCACCTGCGATAGTTGTTGGTATCCACCAGCGTGAATATCAGTGCGCGGGTTCCTGTGCCGGGGCGTCCGAATTCATCCAGCACGGTGCCTTCATAGCTGATATATTCCGGTACAAACCCCGCGCGCACCCCCGCCGCAAAAAACAGGACTGTCAGGACAGCCAACGTTCGGAAAATATTTTTATTCATATTCTTGCTTGCTCCATGTTTGCGTTAAATGAGTCATCACCCCGGACGGGGTGAAGGCATTTAGCCCAGGGCCGGAAGACCCTGGGTTTCTGATGGCCCAAGACCCCATGCACCCCGGATGGGGTGCAGGGATATTTTGATAAACGGCATTCTGTATTATTCGTTTCCCGCACCCCGTCCGGGGTGCATGGGATTTTGCTTGCAGCGTTCCCGGGGTCTGATGACCCCGGGCTATTCTCCCAGGCCCCGCCGGGGCCATCATGAAACGGACGGTTGTCGAAGTTTCCAATGGTTGGAAAAACCGAAAAAGGGGCATTTTTGTCATCACGGACTGACTCCCAGACTCAGGAAGAAGGTATGGTTCATGATGTCGCCACCAAACACCTCATCGTTGTTCAAATCGGTATTCATGGCGATCGGCGTTTCAAATATGGATACCTGAACGGGTGTTCCTTTGGGAACAGGCACGGGATAGATGGCGTATGCCAAAGCAGGAATGGTGTAGACGTTGGTCCCCACGGTGACCTTGGTTTCAAAATCGAATCCTGCGTTGACGACCATATAGAGCCAGCAATCGGTGTGGGCCACGTACATGCAGTTGGAAGCGGGAGGTACGAGGGTGAGTTGCGGTTTTTTCATGGAGAAGATGGCGAGGGAGTCGTCGATTTGCAGTTCTTTTGCGGAGGTCACGCCGGTGGAAAAAACCAATGGTTCGTTGGTGGACAGAGAGGTCATTGTGTCAGCGCAGAGCGGTCCCTGAAGCAGGGAAACCTGCCGGGTTACCACGACTTCTTTGGCATTGATCGTACCCGCCGTCACCTGGTCGGCCTGGCTATCGCCTTCGACGATCAGCATGCCCCCGACGTCCAGTCCCTGCGTGGCCTGGTGCGTGTTTCCGGCCATCAGGGCAAAGGGTGTAGAGGCCAGTTGACGGCGCGGCGCAAAAAGGCGTTTCTGACCATTCATGATGACTTCCAGTTCCAGGAAAGCGGCGCTGCCCGCCAGTTCGAGTGCCTCGGAAAGCGTGTTGGTGGTCGCGCCCCGTGTGCCTGCACCCAGTTGGACGCCATACCGCCCGGCGGCATCCACTTCCACGTTGGCCTGTTCCTCCCACAGGAGCGTGCCGTCCGTTAATTGATTGTAGAGGCGTACCGTGAAGGGATGTACGCCTGCCACCGGCGCATTGGTTTCGGACCAGGAAAGGGTCCCGTTAAATTCGATGAGCTCCGGCACGTTCGCAGCCGAGGCGCAGAGCACCGGCAGCAGCATCCACAAGCAGGCCGTTTGAATCCAGTTTGATTTGTTCATAGTATTACTCCAAAAAAAAATAACTACAGGCCCTGATCCATGCGTACAACAGGGCTGTTGAAAATCTCGTTCAAATCGTAAAAGACATCGTGCTCGTACGCCAACGCATAGCATCCGACCCAGTAGTCGGCGGGAATGGGGACGCACAGCCCCATACTGACGGAGTAGGCACTTTGGTCGCTCTGATAGATTTTCATCCTGGGGTCATTGGTGCTTGTCTGGACGTCCGGCGCTTTGGTGGGCATGGTCGGGCATACTTTGATGATCAATCGGGTTGCTTCGTTTCCACCTACGGCCGTGAAGCTCAGCCATTGATCGCTGGTTACCTGATGCCAGGTTCCGCTGAAGACAGGGCTGTGCGAAATTACGCCTTGCGAAGGGGGCGCCACGATGCGCCCGCTGCTGGACAATCCATTGAACACCGCGGGCGATTCCACGCGCAGTATACTGTTCGTGAATGCGCTGATGGACCCCACATCGATGGCGCGCGGCACGACCATTCGATCGGGTTTCAGGGTGTCGGGATACGCCTTCCCGGCCGTCAAAATGCCCAGTTGCGCCTGTTGCCGTACGGTGAGATTGCTTGTAACCTCCAGCGACTCCGCCCCGGCGACATTCTCCGCCAGCTTGGCGTAGGGGACGCTGACAAACTGCGGACGCGGGCGCACCGGCTCCATGACGTCGCTGATTTTGAATGCCATGTCCAGATAGAGCCCGCCGAACTGATTGCCCACCGCCGTAGAGAGACTGTTGGTGGTATTTCCCAGCGTGACATTAAACAGTCCGTTCGAATCGGTATAAACCGTGGTTTTCTGTTCCCAGAGCGCCGTGCCGCCCGCCGGCTCAGCGTACAAACCGAATACGGCCGCGCGTGACCCGCCCAGCGGGTTGCCATCCTCGTCGAGCAGGCGCCCCTGATAATTGAACAACTCCGGCACATCTGCCGCCTGAAGGGCTGATGCCGATAGCATTAACGCAAGAATTAGAAGAAACCGTTTCACGTTTTCACCATCCCTTTGATTTTCTGTTTATTCCAATGTTCCAGTACCGGAAATCCACTCCAATCTGAACATCCCGCGCGTCCGAATTTCCTGATGACGCACACCGGAAATACGCTGCTCGTATTCGCCGGCGCAATAACCGTTGGGCTTCCAGGCTGTGCCGCTGAGCAGTGGCGCATTGGTACCGTCCATCCATGTAAAAGTGACTTGGTTGGTAATGGAAAAAGCCTCTTGCAGATCGTTATTAAACACGTGGCGATACGGATTGAGGGGGTCGTTCGCGTCTATGGTCCAGCTTCCCACAGAGGGTTCGGAGCCCAGAAAAGAGCCCGAAAGGTTCAGGGGCGGCATCATGCCGAAGGCCAGCGAGCTGATGCGAAAGACTTCGCTACTCGTCACATCAGGCAGTTTATTCTCATCCGTATAGAGGCGATACGTTGAGCCCAGATCGTTGGTTTCCAGCACGCCGACTACGCGGCTCAGCAGGCGCAACTCGCCGTTGGTCGAGTGGTGCAGAATCAGTCGGACATCAAGAGGCTGAGAGGCCGCCGACATGACCGAATCCTGCTCGCCGACAAAGGACACATCGGTCAGCGAGACCTCGCCGACCCACAAACCATACGGCCAAGCCGAACGGTCCGCGCCAAAGCTGGTATTCACATACGTCACCGGCAATGTGGATGACTGACCTCCACCGCTCACCAGCAGAAGACTGTGACAGGTTTGACCCGCCTGCAGGCCGGTTGCATTAGCCATGAAAACCAGTTTTACCGCTGCGGACGGGGCGATTTTTACCGAAAAGGGCGTTTCCGGGAGTACGGCAAGGTACACCCCCTCGGAATCGCTCCAGCGCATCAGAGGTACGGCATTGGACGAGAGCAGGGAGTCCGTCAGCGTGAAGGTCACGGTTTTGCTGGCCGATGTCGAACGATTTGAGACGGTCAGCGTAGCCGTCGCATCGGAGGCGGTCAGCCAAATTCCGCCTTCAATGGAAACAGGACCATCAAAATCCAGCTTGCCCTTGGTTTTGATCCAGTAGGCCCTGTCCCGCTCGATGGCCGTGCCCGAATCAATGTCCCGGCTGACGCCATCGCTGTCCACGCGTTGCAGTTTGGCGATATGCTCCATCTCCGTGCCGAAATACTGTGCAAAGGGTACGCCCGCGCCCGGCGTGACATCAAACCCCGTCAGATGCCAGTCATCCGGTCTCCATTGTCGGGAGATGGTTTCCACTCGCCCGGTCAGCACCAGCGTGTATGGCGCGTCATTACTGAACAGGTAGGCCTGGCCGGCTTGCAGTGAAAAGAGGGTCGGCGGCAAGGAATTGCTTCCTCCGTTGTGCCACGTTAACCATTCCGGCGCTCGTTGCAAGGGTTGCGCCGGTGAGGTTTCATATTGGGCGCTTAGCGAGGGGTTGTGCTGGTAGACCGCAGCCACATTGATTCCGGCGAACAGTTGATCGCAGGTGCTCTCCGGCGACACGTTAAGATAAACGGCATTCCAGCCTTTTACCAGCGCGATGGTTTGCGTGGTCCATTGCCCGTTGGCACGTCCTGCTCCGAACCCGATCAATAGTCCGAAAAGCAAGAGTCGCCGCATGAATTTTCTACTCATTGAACACCTTTTCATGATCACTCCACAAACCGGATGACAAACGATGACTGCATAGATTTCCGATAATCAGACAGACGAAGAAAGGGACTATACCGATAACACGGATTCTTGTGTACCTCTTCATTGATTATATATTATCTTTCTTATGTTGCTTTCCTGCATATTCTTTCACCCACAACATGTCTCCGTGAGAAAAAAACAAAGGAAGGCGAAGTGCTCCGTTACTCAAAAAAGAAATTTCTTTCGGAAAACGATTGATGCGGCGAAGGAGAATAGCTATTTCATTGCGCCCGGGCGCAGATGCCGCATGGGCGGTGCGAGCGTTTTTTTATCAGCAGATGGACGGAGGTATTGATGAGTGATCGAGTGTACAACATAGCATCCATCCCCGGCGATGGTACCGGGCCGGAAGTGGTCGGTGAGGCGTTGAAGGTGCTCCACGCCGCTGAAAAACAGTTCGGATTTCGATTGAATGTCACGCCCTACGATCTGGGCGGCGAACGCTACCTCAAGACCGGCGAAATTCTGCCGGACAGCGTACTCGATGAACTGCGCGGCATGGATTCCATCCTGCTGGGCGCCATCGGCCATGTGGATGTCAAACCCGGTATTCTTGAAAAGGGCATTCTGCTCAAGCTGCGCTTCGGACTGGATCAGTATATCAATCTGCGTCCGGTGAAGCTGTTTCCCGGCGTCGAGACGCCGCTGAAGAATAAAACGTCCGAGCACATTGATTATGTGGTCGTGCGTGAAAATTCCGGTGGACTCTACACGGGCGCCGGCGGGACCAGCATGATCGAGACCGAGGATGAAGTGGCCATGCAGTGTATGATC
>JAQVYB010000218.1 GCA_028708815.1 Kiritimatiellia bacterium
AACCGCACCGCCGCAACATGCCAAGGCGAAGTGTCCCCGAGAATCTGCTGGTAAAGGCTCGTGTCTTTCATGCGGCACAGTCTACAAAACCCAATGGCTTTTCACACGCTAAACCCGGAAGCGCCTGTTTCTGGTTCAAGTTACGGATTGTACGGATTTCGAGGGATGAGCGTTGCTACAGGTATTCAAACCACCAAAGAATACACGAAACCTTTCCACGCGACCCGCGATATCTGTAGCTTCTCGTTATTCCCTCTGCGGTTTCGGGCAATACGGAGCGTAGGACTCAAGTGCCCAAGCATCCCAAGACATATAGTTTTCGCACCGAAAATAACATAATCGTTCCGTATTCTTCGTTACCAGCCCAGGCGGGGTAACACGTATTCGGTTCCGCATTCATTTCGGGACTCCAGACAACCGGGCTGAGCTTGCATGTTCTTATCCTTAGGCACCAAAATACCGCCGCCCCTCCGAGATTCCGCCTCAGCGGTGTACAAGCCCTCAGCGTGACAACACCAGTCGAAAACCGCACATAACATTCTTTGTTCTATCGCTTAACGTTCCGCGACAGTCACATCGCAACATTCTTTCATAAGGAAAATCGTGAGCGTATGACCCCCCACGCCATGAACCAAAGCTGTAATTATCAGTTCTTGTTGCACAACATTCCCAGACATTCCCCCCCACTCCATAAAGACCCCAATCATTTACGCCACTTTCTTCAACTGGACATGTCACGACAAATCCATCTGTATAACCATCAACTCCGGTCCAAATGCTAAAATATCTCCTGGCCGCAGAATCTGGGTAGTTTCCATACTTCGGAGGGAATGTGTCTCCCCATGGATATGTTCGATAGTCTCCACACTGCGCAAATTTTTGCCACTCGGTTTCCGTTGGGACTCTATACGAAAAATCTCCTAACGCATCTATTTCTTTCATAGTTTGCCACCTCGCAAAAGTTCTCGCATCGTGGAAATCTACAAATACCACCGGTTGCCGGTCACCGTTCAGACTAAGCATTTTATAATCTCTACTATTATGCTGCGAATTCATCTTCCGGTACTCGCCGTTGGTCACCTCGTATTTTCCCACCCACAGATTCAGCGCTGGCACCCAAATGAACTCCATTCCCGTCGCGGTTGACACCCACGGCTGTCCTTCCGACGGCACGCGATACCCCTCCATCTCGCGCTTCAGCGCGGCGGCCTCAGCATTGCCCGCCTCCAGTTCAAGTGCCTCGTTCGCCTTGTCGAGGCACAACGTCCACCGCCCCCATTCTTTGGCCGCGCGCGCACCGGTGAGAGCGGCAGCTACTTTATCTTGCAACGCCTTTTCTGCGGCGGCCCGCTCCTCCTCCAATCTCTGCGCTTCAGCGAGTCTGCGTTTGTTTTCCCGCTCCGCCTCTTCCCTTGCCCCCTCCGCCGCCCTCGCCCGCTCATCCTCCAATCTCTGAGCTTCAGCGATTCGGCGTTTATTTTCCCGCTCGGCATCTTCCCTCGCCTTCTCCGCCTCCAATCTCTGCCACTCAGCGGCTCTGCGTTTGCTTTCCTGCTCCGCCGCCTGCCTGGCTTTGTTTTCGCATGCGATCACGCTCATAAAAAAAACATACATACTGGCTATCACAACTCCCACCACCACCGTAAGCAGACGATCAGACTTAACCTCATTACGGTAGTGCTCAACAAAACCATCAATCAACTCGTCACACCCATCAAATTCTTCTATAACCCGCCGCCATCCTTCCCGTGTCGCCAACACTTTTTTCGGTTGACGGTCACACTTCTCAATGGCCTTCCGTAGCTCGGCGTAACGTCCAGCGCGTGAAAGACAGGTGCCCACCTTGCGGGTCTCCGCTTTGTTGCCGGTAGAATGGGGAAAAGGCCTGATCTCCTCCGCTTTGGACAGATAGTCATCCAGCAGACGCATATAAGTCGCAGGAGAAACCCCGCGATCCGCTTGATCCTCAGCGTCCCGGATCGTCTGTCTCAATCTGTCGCACGCCTCCAAGACCGCCTGTAGGGCCTTACCCTCCTCCCAGAGGATCTCGCCCATCAGCTCGCGGCACCCGTCCGCTGAATACCCGGCCTTGGGACGGCCCTCGCCGTCCGTAGCGCTCACCGCCGACACCGCGATCACATTCAAGTCAGGGTACAGCTTCTTCATCATTGGCAACTGTTTTGCGTATACGCCCTGCGCCCCGCCTTGCACCTCCAACATAGTTTGGAACCGATCCGCCTGCGAGAACACCAGCGACTTCCGCTTTATGTTCGGCAACTTATTTTTGGCTAAATCGAAGATCCCGCGCGTGATCCACACTGTCTCTGCGTGCCGCGGATTCGCCCCCAAATTCATTGTATCCTCGATATTCAACAGCACGATCAGCGTGTCGGCCTCGGTCAGATGCTCAAGAAACTCATCCAGTTCCGCGCGGTGGGCGTCGACCTCTTCCTGTGTCCTCTTCCCGAAGGCGATCCGGTATAGCTCACCGGGATAGTCCAGCATCTCAATCTCTTCAAGCACTTCGGCTCCCAGCCGCAGAGTCCACCGCATCGACTTAAGACCGCTAACGCTTGTGGCCTCCGGCCACAAGCGATCGACACGCAGCAGATGCGGCACCCTCTCCATAAACATGAACGCCGCCTGATTCTCAGGCATCAGGTAAGGCTCTCCTTCCGCCCCTTGCTTGTAGCACTCGCACAGCGCGCCCATCAGCACGGTCTTGCCGCTGCCCTCGACCCCGACGATCGCAACCTTGCCCATATCCCGCTCCTCCCGTAAGCCTGTTCACCGCTCATCAACAGTTCTACACGCATCGCAGTTCCAGCATACATCAAAAGAGCCATCTACACTTTCACCGCACTTCGCGCAGCGCCAATCCGCTAGCCCATCCGACGGCCGTGCCTCAGCAGCGCTGGCTTGCGCCTTACGAGCTGTAAGAAACGTCTGCGTAATTTCATTCGCCCGCGCAAAGTCCTCTTCGAACACAACCACTTCTGGCCACGTAAAGGTGCAAACACCGCCAAACAACACCAGACCAATAGAATTCCCATACTCATTTGTCAGGACGCTGTCAATGTCTGCCAACGCAAGTTGAACTCGCAACTGATCGCAATCGCCAATGAACGGTGAACTGAAAAGCTTTTTCATCCGTCGCCCCACGGGCGCAATAGGCTCACCAGTACCGCGATCGTTGCCGGTCGAATATCCAGCCTCTCGCCGCTCGCCACCTTCGCGCACACAACGCTCGGCCTCTTCTCGTTCCGCCTTTGCCCTAGCCGCGTCCTCACGTGCGCGACGCTCGGCCTCTTCCCTATTAAGTTTCTCAGCAATCGCCTCTTTCTTCATTTCGATCAATCGCAGGCGACCGGCCTCCAAATCATATTCAGCGACTTCAATGTGCCGCAAATACACCGGTAAAAGCACCTGAACAACAGATTTCAGAACTTCCACATGACCTTCGAGAACCGTCACCGCTTCAGCCATTTTGAGGACGCTACTTCCATAACAAGCTTTGACATTCTGAAAACTTTGCGCACATTGACTGAGCGCCAAACGTATCATACAGTCTTCTTCCCACCGGATGGCCATCATGATTGGAAAAACACCGTCAAAAGAGGCCCCTCGCATGGGATTGCCATTCTCATCCACACCATCAACAGCAGCAACCACAACAGGAACGATATCCGGAAAAAGCTGTTTGATCATCGGCACTTGACTCAAAAAGGCCGCTCCAGAATTCTGTTCGTCGCCCAACTCATTAAGATACCGGTCTGCTTGCGTGAACGCCAAAAACGTTTTCCGCACATTCGGCAGTTTTTTTGTGAACTCGAGAATGCCTCTTGTGATCCAGACGGTTTCAATATTTCTGGCTGAAGTCCCCAAACACTTGATATCTGCGAGGTTCAAGAGAACAATTACAGCCTCAGCCTCTGTCAAATGTCCCAAAAACTCGTCGACTTCCGCTCGATTTGCACGTGCCTCAGCCGCTTTCCGTTCTCCAAAGGCGATTCGATACAGTTCTCCGGGATAATCAAGCAACTCGATCTCATCCAGAACCTCATTCTTATACCGCACGCTCCAGCGCATTAACCGCATGTCACTCATGCTCGTCGCTTCAGGCCATACCCTCTCCACTTTCAGCAAATGGGGGATGCGCTCCATGAACATGAACGCCGCCTGATTTTCAGCCATAAGATACGGCCGATCATCCGAAGAGTACTTGTAGCATTCGCACAGCGCGCCCATCAGCACGGTTTTTCCGCTGCCCTCCACCCCGACTATCGCGACTTTACCCATGTTCCGCTCCTCACCTAGAATCGCGTTCAGTCCTGCGACGCCCCATATCGGTTAACACCCTTGTCCCCGCTTCCGAACAAAAGCCACAGCCCAACACCCACGTTCACGATCGGTACCAGACACAAAAGGATCAGCCACCCAGACTGCCCGAGATCGTGCAACCGCTTCACCCCCTGCAGCGCATTCACAACCACCGTTGCTCCCAGCAGCGGTATACCGAGCGCCGGAACTTGATCGCACAACACGCTACCGACCAGCGCCACAGGAAAAACGCACAGCATGCGCAGAAAGTATCCCATGCGGTTCAATCGTCCTTCCGTCGTGAACCACCCCGCCCGCGCCACAGCCCCGCCCACCGCCTTTCCCGACATACCCGAAGGTCGAGCCGCAGTCTCACGGGTCTGCGCGCCACGTCTCAGCTTTTCTTCCAAAAACCGTTCAGCCTCAGTCATGTCAACCGTCCTTACTTTCCTTCGAGAGGGAACATACAACCGGTCACGCCTTGCCAGTGTCCATCCGCATCAAACAGCCACAGGTAGTCATCGCCGCATCGCTCCCCACGCCCAGCATTCTCGCAAACAGGCGCGACGATTGCATCACTCTTCCCGCACCGTTTCGCCCGCCAATAAACCCCGACGAAGAACAGCGCCAACGCCACAGCAGCCAAAACGGCTCGCGCAAACACCCTCGACCCACGCCGCGCAGGCGCGGGCTCCGCGCTTGTGCCGTACGCTTCGGCCTCACGCAGTACGTCGTGCGCAGCCGGGGGAGTCGCAAGCTCATTCAGCATCGGCTGCGAACGCCGATACGTCACGCGGCACGACACCGCCCCTTCGTCGCGACGCACAATCAATTGCCCTGCGAACGGTATTATGAACACGCTACCCGCGCATGCCAGCTCAAGCGCCGCCCTGGAGCATTCCTCGCTTTCGGGATCAAACCCACTGGCACTAGCCCCAGGTCCCTCGTACTCCAGCCACTCCGGCGGCTCCCGCATCGGCACCCTGAACGGCTCCAAAGCAAGCAACCTCTCCACATCGACATCTTTGGCTGA
>JAQVYB010000054.1 GCA_028708815.1 Kiritimatiellia bacterium
AGCATCCTGTATTATCGGCGTGCCGGCATCATGCCCGAAGCGCTGCTCAATTACCTCGGGCAGTTGGCCTACAGCATGAGCGATGGGCGAGAGGAATTTTCCCGGGAGGACTAGTGTTCCACATTCGAACTGGATCGCGTCAGCCTGGGCGGTCCGATTTTTGACCTGGTCAAACTCAAAAATTTCAATGGACGCTACATCCGCGCGCTTTCTCCCGAGGCCCTTCTTGAAAAGATGAAGGTCTGGCTGCTGAACGATGATACCTGGCTGAAGGTGATTCCCCTCGCGCAGCAGCGGCTCGAAACCTATTCCGATCTCGTGCCCAAGGCCGCCTTCCTGTTTGCCGATCAGTTGGTCTATCCGGCGTCCGCCCTGGTCGAGTGCGGCGTGGAACAGGAGAAACTCCCCGAGCTTTTCAGAATCGTTCAGTGGGAAATGGAAAAGCCGGGGCAGTGGACCAAGGACCGCGTGCACGACATTCTCAACGCCGTGGCCGAAAAAGAAGGCATAAAGACCAAGACGTTTTTGGGGTTGTTCTTTGTTGCGATGACCGGGGAAAAGGTCTCGCTGCCGCTGTTCGACAGCCTCGAATTCCTGGGGCGCGATTTGACGTTGCGCAGGATCCAGTATGCCTTGGAAACCCTTGAACAGAATGGAATCGCACTGTCCGGCAAGCGGCTGAAGGCCTTTGAAAAAGAGTACGCGAAACAGTACGGAAGGGCTGGATGAGCAGGAACATGACGTGAGATTTGCATGGTCGCATCACTGATTTTGTACATCACTTGCCAATCAGACGATTGGCGGTCCCGGGAGCGCCGATCGTCTGATCGGCTCTTCATGCGATGAGCAAAATCGGAGAGGCGCCCGAATCGAATGGCCTGGTGTATTGCTTTTCTGAAAATAAGAAAGTTAATGAGAAAAATAGGGTTTTGCGATTTTTCCAATGGTTGGAAACTTTTCGGATGATTTTTCCAATCGTTGGAAACTTTTCGGATGATTTTTCCAATGGTTGGAAACTTTTCGGACGGTTTTTCCAATCGTTGGAAACTTTTTGGACGGTTTTTCCAATGGTTGGAAAAGTGGAAAACGGGCGCTCAGCGCCCTTCCAAGCGTCGGAAAGCAGGAGTGGAAAAATGAGTGATTCAGTTCGGGAGACGGCGGACATCGAGACTTCGTCGGATGGTTATGCCGCCCGGTTTTCGGGTGCGGTGGGTGCGTGGATGCTAGGGGTGCAATCGGGGTTGACGCTGAAGTTGCTCGCGGGCTCGGGCGCCAAGACGGTGCTGGACGTAGGGGGAGGGCATGGCCAGCTCGCACAGCCGTTGCTGGAGGCGGGGTGTGAGGTAACGGTGTTGGGCAGTGATGCGTCGTGCAGCCGACGTATCGCGCCGTTGATTGCCTCCGGCGCCCTGAATTTTCAAACCGGCCATGTGGTCGAACTTCCCTTTGAGGATGGTTCGTTTGATGCGGCGATTTCGTTCCGTTTGCTTCCGCATTGTGAGCGTTGGGAGACTTTGATCGGGGAGTTGTGCCGGGTGGCGCGTAAGACGGTGGTGGTGGATTATCCCACCTCGCAGAGTTTCAATGCGCTGGGCCCGCTGTTTTTCGGGGCCAAGAAAAAGCTGGAAGGAAACACCCGCACCTGGCGCGACTTCCGGCACGAGGAAGTGCGGCACGCGTTTGAATCGCAGGGATTTCGGGTTGTCGCCCGTCGCGGGCAGTTTTTTTTCCCGATGGCGCTGCACCGTATGCTGAAAAGTCCGGCTCTTTCGCGCTGCCTGGAAGCGGTGGCCTCTTTCCTGACGCTGCGCTCCAGCCTCGGCTCTCCGGTGATCCTGTGTGCGGAGAGTGAGCGCGGCAACGAATGCCAAAAAAACACGCTTTTGCTTTGATTATACGGCTGGTAAACAGCTAACGTCCTGAAAATTCTTTTAGGTTGGGAAACAGACGGATTGTTATGCGCAGATTGGTGACATTTTCTACGGCGGTGTTAGTGGGTCTTCTGGCCTTGCTGATTGGCTGCTATGATCAGCCGGGCCAGGCGGAGTTCAACGAGGGGCTGGCTGAGTTCCGTGAGGGCAATTTTGTGCGGGCCAAGGCGCTGCTTGAGAATGCGATCAGCAAAAATCCAGGCGGGGAACTCAATGCGGATGCCTATAACTGGCTGGGCGTGGCGAATTGGCGGCTGGGGCTGGTGGCTGAGGCGGTAGACGCTTTTTCGGACAGTCGGCGCCTGAATCCGGATGATGTGACGCCGACGTATAACCTGGCGGTCGTGCTTTCCAAAAGCGGGGATATGGAGCAGGCGTCCGTGTTGTTCGAAGAAGCTAAACTGATGGATGGGCAGGATACGCGGGCGCTGGAATATCAGGCGCAACTTGCCGTGCGGCAGGGGGATTGGGCATCGGCGCGCAGGGCCCTTTATGAGGCGTTGGACCGCAAGCCGGAGTCGGCCCGGATTCTTACGGCGCTGGCCCTGGCGGAGTTGCGGATGGAAGGGCCGGATGCGGCGGCGTCCTATTTGGGGCAGGCGCTGGAGAAGAATCCCGTTTACGCCCCTGCACTGTATAATTTGGCGACCATTCAGAAGGATTATCTGAAGAATCCGCAGGATGCGAAGGCCTACTACCGACATTTTCTGGAACTGGAAAACAGTGGGCCTTATGTGATGCGCGCCCGCCGCGCCCTGATGGAACGTTCGCCCCTGCTTCCGACGCCTACGCCTCGGGCCACGCCGACGCCCCAACCAACCGCTACGCC
The DNA here is from genome assembly GCA_028708815.1 of Kiritimatiellia bacterium. GTDB lineage: Bacteria > Verrucomicrobiota > Kiritimatiellia > RZYC01 > RZYC01 > JAQVYB01. The sequence goes on from JAQVYB010000054.1 coordinate 2,761, forward strand.
CACAACGGCCCCCACAACGGTACCCACACCCACGCCGACTCCTGCGCTTACTCCGACCCCCATGCCGACACCCGTTGTTCCACCCACGCCGACGCCCACTCCACGCCCAATTCCCACCGTGGCGCCCACACCCACTCCGCGTCCCTCTTTCCCGGAATATGACGCCTATCTTCAGCAAGCCCGTGAGTTGATCGAGCGGGGAAACACGCAAGATGCCTTCACCGCCTATATCCAGGCCGCCAAGCTGGCGCGTGCGCAGAATCGACCGGAATTGTTCGATGAAACCCTGAAGAAGGCGGCGAGCGATTGTTTTGATCAGGCCCCGGCGCATTTTGCATTGGGCAAGCATTTGTCATCGAAGAATGAGCATAAGGCGGCATTGAATTGTTTCAAGCAGGCGGCGGTGTTGAAGCCTGATTCCGACAATATTATGAAGGCGCTGGCAGCTGCGGCCACGCAGGCGGAGGAATATGATACGGCATTGATTGCGTGGCGCAAGGTGGTGGAGATGGATCGGGGCAATCCGGATGCGCACTGGATGCTGGCCAGCGCGTATGAGGAGCTTGGATCGCGCGAGAAGGCCGCTCAGGGCTATCAGGACTTCATGCGTATGTTTCCGGAGGATGTGCGCATTATACAGGCACGCAGAAAAGTGGCGGAACTGCGTACCCGTGAAGCGGTGCCGCAACGTCAAACCGTGACGATCACGCGCGACAGTCGGATCGAACCGGCGCCGCGTCCGGCCCCCACGCCCACGCCCGACACCCGCCCCCGTCATGCGCGGACGGACCAGGTGGAAGAAGCCCCGCCGCCACAGAAGACTCCGATGCTGGATCGGCAGTTGAACTTCAACAAGACGGTGGTCCGAAAGGAACGAGCGGCCATTCAGGCGTACAACCGCGGAACGCATTATCAATCGGCAGGAGAATTGGATCGGGCGATTTATTACTACAAGAGGGCGATTGAGAATGATGATACCTTCGCACCTGCTTTTTACAATCTGGGCTCGGTCTATCTCGCTACGGGAGATTTGGATTTGGCCAAGGATGCTTATCTGAATGCCCTGCGCCTACAGGACGATATGATTGATGCACGCTATAATCTGGCCCTGATTTATCACCAGTTGAATCAGGATGTCCCCGCGGAAAAACACGCGCTGGAGGTGTTGAAACGCGCGCCGGACCATGCGAACACCCATATGCTGCTCGGATTGATCTATGCCGATCGTTCAAACCAGGTTGATCGGGCGATGCTTCACTACGGCGAGTTTCTCAAGCTCTCGCCAGGCTCACCTTCCGCACGTGAAGTGCAGCGCTGGATGCGGGAACATGCCCCGGTGAACTGAGTTCCCGTCGCCTTGCAGGTGGTTTCGCCTGGCCGTGCCTTCAGCGCCTGGCGCGAAGCAGAGAAAAGAAACGATCCTCGAACTGTTCAAAAAGGCCCAGATCGTGAAGTTTCTGGCTGAGTTCCGGGATGCATGCGGCATCGCGGGAGGCTTCGAGGAAGGCTCGTTCGATTTCATGCCGCCGCCCGTCCGGATCGTTGCGCAGGTCGGTGACGTGCTTCGGAGCGGAACGCTGCACCACCTCGACCATCAGTTTGAGCAGGCAAACTTCCCAGGGTTCTTCCACTCCAACCACCAGTGCACTCAGCGGATCGTCCTGTTTGTCCAGATGAGTTTTCAGGCGGTCAATGACCATGGGCATATTTTCGGAAACGATGTGATCGTTGATGACCTGTTTTTTTATGGAGAATCCGTATTTGAGGATCATCAGGTCGGCCTCGTGATCGCGAAGCCACTCGGCATAGTGTTCCGCCTCTTCGCCGAAGCCTTCGAGTGCGGTCTCCCCGAAGGAGGAGGGGGTGATGATTTGCGGCTTGTAGGCTTCAATGCGCCCTTCGCGGATGCGTACTTTGTCGGTATCATCCATGGGTTCCGTCAGAAGATGATAGTTGACCATGGTGTTGCCGAAGGTCTCCAGCAGCGTCGCAGGATGGCGGAGCACTTCGGTATTGTTTACCGCATACCAGAAATCAAAAGAGGACGATTTTTCCGGGTTCATCATTGTAGCTATTCCATTTGTTCATCAAGAAGGGGGTGAATTCAACAAATAGCGGGGGGCTTGTCCAGTTCTTTCCCGAGTAAACCGTCGGAAGGAGGCGCATCTGCGATAATGTATACCCTTTACCCATCAGATGATTGGCATTTTCGGGAGCGCCAATCGTCTGGTTGGGCGGTTTGTGCGATGCACAAAAACGCCGATCCGCCCGTATGGAAGGAGGAATGTCTCCGCTCTTCATCAAGCGGCTTGCAGGCCTCTTTTTTCTCGTCAACAGGGCTACGGGGCTCTATCCTGACGGCATGAAAAAACCACAGGTGATCTATATCGCAGGGGAACAGCAGCATGCCGGAAAAACGGTGGTCTGTTTGGGGTTGATCTCTCAACTACGCAAGTTTGTGGATGCTGCGGATATAGGCTACATCAAACCGGTGGGTCAGGAATTGCGCAAGCTGCCGGATGGCACGCGCGTGGACAAAGACGCCTTCATCATTCAAAAATTCTGTGAATTCACGGATATGAATCTGAAGATGGTTTCTCCGGTGCGGATCGCCTCGGGTGTGACGAAGGCTTATCTGGAGCAAATGGGGCCGAAATCCATTACGGATCAGTATAAACAGGATATTCTAAAGGCCTATGAGTCGATGTCGTCGAAACGGGTGATTATTGCGGAGGGGACGGGCCATCCAGGCGTGGGCGGTGTGGTGCGCATTTCGAATGCGGTGGTGAGTCGCCTGCTGAATGCGCGGGTGGTGTATCTGGCGGGAGGTGGTCTGGGGCGTGCGCTGGATGAAATGGATGTGAAGCTTTCTTTTTTCCGTCAGGGCAACTGTTTGGTGGATGGGGTGATCTTTAACAAGGTGCTGCCGGATAAGCGCGATCAGATGAAAAACCTGATTACGGAGAAGTTTCTGAATCATCATTTTGACGGATTCGGGGGCCTGCTGAATATCTTTGGTTTTCTTCCTTCCGTGCGCAATTTGAATCATCCATCCATGGCGTTGATTCGGGAAACCTGTTTTCCGTTTGCCGAAGCGGTGGGCGATACGCAGCAGGAGTCCTGGAGAATACCATGCAGCAAGACGCGCCTCATTTCCCTGCCGAATGTGTATTACAATCCGGATCTTCATCAGGATGAAGGACAGGAATTGATTGTGTCCGGCGCCGGGTCGATCAACCGATTGCGCAAAATCCTGCATTACAATGCCACGATTCCACCCGAGCGACGGATCGCCGGGATTATCCTGACCTGCGCGCAGGAGGTCAAACGGTCACGGGTTCAGCGCCAAATGCTCGAGCGCTCGGGAATCCCGACGTTGTTTGTGACGGAAGATACCACGCAGACCGATGCCATGCTCTACAAGTGTTTCAGCAATACAAAGCTGCAACTCTATGACAGTTGGAAGCACGAGCAGATTCTCAAACTCTTTGAGCAGTATTTCGATTCGGAGAAGTTTGTTCGCGTATTCGGTTTGAAGGATTAGCAGAGCGTTGCAGCAGAGGCGGTGCATATGGATGAGCAGCAGGACCGGATTTCAGAACAGGAAGTGATCCGGGAAAAGAAGGTGCATGGGGCATTCTGGAGCAGAATATACGGGGGCTATTTTCAATCGGAAGAATATGCGCGACCTTTACTCGATGCCGCGGATGCGGTAATTCAGGAACATCAGCCGGATGTGGTGGTTGATTTGGGTGGCGGAACAGGCTTTATCATCAAGACATTGGCAAAGGACTGTGCGGAAGGTTCGGCGCGCCGCTGGGTGGATATGGATCTCTCCCAAGAGCAACTGAGTCAGGTTGCGGATGAGCGCATTACAACGGTATGTGGCTCCATGCTGGATTTTGACCGTTGTTCCTTCGTTTTGCCCGAGGAGGAGGTGCTGTATCTCACGAGATCCACCATTCATTATGTCGGGATGGCTGGTCAGCGGCGTCTTCTGCGGCATATCCGTTCGCAGATGAATCCGGGTGAATTCTTTATCGTTCAGGCGGCCGCTTTTGAAAACAGTGAAGATGCGTTGTGTCTGAGTGAATTGTTTGAGCGTATGCAGACTGAAAAGTGGTTGATTCCGCTGGATTCGCTGAAGAATCTGATGGTTGAAAACGGTTTTGTGATCGATCGGATAATTCAGGCGCCACCATTGGTGATGCATTCGGACGAAATGGAATACCGGTATGATGTGAGCCCTGAGCATATGAAGGACATTGTCCAAGAGCTCCTGAGTCGTTATGAACACCCTCGTTTTCTGGTCTGTCATGAGGATGGTTTTGCGGCTGCGTTGGATTATTTTATTCTGGTATGCCGGGCGTTGTAGAAATGGAATCCGCGTCTGTGCCGGGGTATTCGGCGGAAAGCGGAAGCGGGGTGTTCAAGCCCTGGCCTTCCAATCCGAAGTCGCCGAGGCATTCTATAAAGGTAGGAAGGTAGCGGGCGGGAAGGGGAGAGTCGTTGAGCGGATCGATGCCGGGTTCTTCCATGTCCACCAGGGTCCGACGGCAAAACAAACGGGTGCGTCGGGGTATTTCCTCCATGCTGAAGAGCAGCTCTGAAAACCGTCCCATCCAGACCAGCTCCATACCCGAAGGAACCAGTATGTTATTCAGGCGGAACAGAAGATCCTTCTGACTCGATCGGCTTTTCCTGAAATCGTTGATCAGTCCTTCCGCCTCGGATCGTGTGGAGCGGATTTCCTTTTCGGTGCTGTCGGAGCAGGTCCAGAACAGGCTGTGGTAGGGCAGAAAGTTCAGCAGTGAGCCGAACGAGTCGAACCAGAGAAAAAATCCATGCCGCTCCTCAGGTTCGCCGAAGTGGGCCTGTTCCGTAAACAGACCCCACCCATCGGATGCAGGCTCGAATTCAGATTGTTTGCGAACCAGGCGTTCCGCTTCGAGAAAAAGGTGTTGCGGCTTGTTTTTCATAGTGCCTGATGGCTTTGTTTGGTCCGTATCCTGTGCAGCGTGGTTGTCACTACGTATACCCTATAAGGTGGTTTGTTCACTTTTGCAATGGCGTATTCTCTGGATGAGCTGAAAAATAGCTTGAAAAGAGGGCTTTTTCGTGAGATGTAACCGGTTGCATTACGGGGCCGGGTTGTTCCAATAAGTTTGTAGGGAGTGGTCATGAAACGTTTAAAACATCATCGTATTCTGTGGGTTTTTTCAGCGGCATTTTTATTATTGGCGACGGGTTTGTTTTTTTTCCCGCGGATTGTCCGGGAGGATGAAAACGTAAGTCCTTCTTCGAATCAGACGGAGCAAACAGAACCGTCTAAGCCGGAATCTGCGAAAAACACGATTCGGGAATCAGACCTGGCGGTAGAGGTGGCTGAAAAGGAAGTTCCGGTTTCGGCGGATGCGGATTCTTCGTCGATGTCTGTCGAGCGGTCTGTATCGGTACCCAATAAAGGCCTGATCGGAAGAACGCTGTTGGAGGAAGTACGGGGCGATGGACCGAATGTGTGGCTTCGGATACGGGTGCAGGAGTCGGAGTTCAAATATCCGTCCATTCGGGTGGAGGAGCGTTTTAGGCGGGATGCGCAGGGCGAGGAAGTGCTGCTTTCTCGAAAAGAGATGGTGGCGGATCACCTCATTGTCAAGTTGAAGTCGGATATTGACCGGAGCCAACTCGAGGATATTAACCGGAAGTACGGCGCGTCGGTTCGAAAGAAGATGGGTGCGCCGTCGTCGTATCTGGTGTCCTTTTCCTGTGAGTCGGTGGACACGCTGAACGAGATGCTTTCGGCCTTCCGGTCGGAGTCTTCCTCCATCGCTTATGCGGAGCCGGATTATATCCTGCATACGCTGGAAAACACGCCGAACGACTCCCTGTTCACAACACTCTGGGGGATGCACAATACCGGCCAGTCGGGTGGTACGGCGGGGGCCGATATCGATGTGGCGCAGGTCTGGGATATCGGTACGGGAAGTACCAACATTCTGGTGGGCGTGATTGATACCGGGATTGATTACGAACATGGTGATTTGGCGGAAAATATGTGGATCAATCCCGGTGAGGCGGGCGAGCTGGCCCACAACGGTGTGGATGATGACGGGAATGGTTATATCGACGATTGGCACGGCTGGGATTTTGTGAATGAGGATAATAATCCCATGGATGATCAGTATCACGGAACGCATTGCGCGGGCACCATCGGTGGAGTGGGGAACAATGCCGTCGGCGTGGCCGGGGTCTGTTGGCGGGTTTCCCTGGTGGGGTTGAAGTTTTTGAACGCCTCGGGCCGCGGAACCACCTCGGATGCCGTGGATGCCGTATATTACTCCACACGGATCGGCGTGGATCTGACCTCGAATTCGTGGGGAGGCGGAGGTTTTTCCGAGGCACTATGCGATGCCATTGAGGATGCAGCCGAAAGCAATATTCTTTTTGTTGCGGCCGCCGGAAACAATTCGAGCAATAACGATTCCTATCCCCATTATCCTTCTTCTTATGAGAATGAAAACGTCCTTTCTGTGGCCGCTTCCGATCACAATGATACGTTGGCCCATTTTTCCTGTTATGGCGCCGTCTCGGTGGATCTCAGCGCGCCGGGCGTCAATATCAATAGTGCCTCGCCCGGCAATGCGTATCGATATTTAAGTGGTACGTCCATGGCTACGCCGCATGTGGCGGGGGCTTGTGCTTTGATCAAATCCATGTCTGAAAATCTAAGTTATTCCGCACTCAAGGAGCTGATTCTTGATTCGGTGGATCCCATTCCGGCGCTTGCAGGCAAGTCTCTTTCAGGAGGGCGGTTGAATGTCTGCGAAGCCCTGCAGCGTATTAGGAATTCTATGCTGGTGGCCTATGATTTCCGGCTTGACGATGAGAGTGGTGACGGTTATCTGACTCCCGGTGAAACCGCGACGCTTTCGGCGCAGATAAAAAACGTCGGGATGGTAACGGCTAGCGGTACGGTGCTGTCGGTTTCGACGGACTCGATCGGCATCGAAGTGACCCCGCAGACGGTTGTGTTGGGTGATATTCCGGGTGATACGATTCTCTCAAACCGCTATTCCTTTTCATTGTCTGTGGATCCGGGGCACACGAGTCCCGAGCGGGCGCGAATCCTGTTTGCGCTAACGGATGCATCGGGCGGAACGGTTACCAGTCTTTATGAAAACACCGTATACCGGACAGGCTGCGTCAGCGGATGCGTTCGGCGGGCACTGGATTTTCTTCCGCTGGAGGGCGTCCGCGTGATCTACGAAGGCGCGATTAGCGGGGTGGCCACCACCGATCCGAACGGACGCTTTTCTTTTATATTGGTGGACGGATCGTACGAAATCCGTGCGGAGCTCGATGGATATGCCGGCGGAACTCCGCAGACGGTTCTTATGCCGGCGAATACAGAATTGCTGTTCGAGTTGGGGCGCCCGGAACTCTCGCTTGATCCGGAGCGCATCGAACTTTCCCTGGAGAAGAATGCGGATGCATCCATTGCGACGGAGTTGGGCAATACGGGTAACGGGCCGATGCACTATTCCATCCACGCGGTTGGGTATGCTTCGTATATTTCATCAACGGATTACAACTGGATCGATATTTCAACGACAGGTACGGAAATAACAGGCCTGCGTGACGATGTCAGCAGTGATGTGATAGATATTGGTTTTGATTTTCCTTTTTACGGGAAAAAACGGGATATCCTGCGGGTATGTGGAAATGGATTCATTACGCTGGGTTTGACGGATTACCATGCCTTTAACAATCTACGCCTGCCGCGCACGGGGGGATATCCTCAGGTCCCCCTGATTGCGCCTTTCTGGGATGATTTGTATCTCGTAAATGCCGGCAAGGTGTTTTATCAGGTGCTCGACGGGGATAAATTCATCGTCCAGTTTGAGGCGGTTCCTTATTACGGCTTGGCCATGTCCAACGTTACCTGTGAGGTTATTCTCTATCGAAGTGGTCGGATTGATTATCAATACAAACGGGTTGATCGACCCGATTACTGCACGGTGGGGCTGGATGCCGGGGATTATACCAACGGACTGACCGTCTTTCATAACCAAACGGGACTTGTTGCGGGCCTGTTGATACGGTTCAATCAGTATGGTTCAACCTGGCTTGATTTGGCGGAGGCGGGCGGTGAACTTGATGCAGGAGAAACCGCTACTCTGACCGGAACCGTTCATGCCGCAGGCCTTATGGCGGGAACGACGTATACCTCCCGTTTCTGCGTGCTCAATGAGGGGTTCGAACAACCCAGGGAGGTGGAGGTTCTTCTGACGGTTACGGGTAAACCGGGGAATCATCCGCCGGAGGCCGGTGATCTCAACCTGTCTCTTCAGGAAGACACTTCGCTTCTCTTTTCCTACCCGATTTCTGATCCGGATGAGGAGCCTCTCTACCTGTCTATCCTTTCGTCTGCACAGCATGGAACAGTCACAAAGAGCGGAACGACCAACTACATCTATCGGCCGACACCCGATTACTATGGAGAAGACGAAATTCTGTATACCGTCACCGATCTGGAGGAAATTCGCACCGGGCGTGTGCATTTTGTTGTGGGCCCTGTGAGTGATCGGCCTTCGCTCTCACTGCGCTATCCGAGGAATGATTCGGTTTACAGCTCGGATTCTGTCGTTGGGTTTGAAATGACGGCTGTGGATCCGGATTCGGATCTGGCGGAAGTGCGCGTATGGCTTGACGGAGAAGGGTCGCAAACGGCCGGTTTGCAAACCGGTAATGTGTATCGCTGTGCCTGGGGGCCTCTCCCGGAAGGCGTCTACCGCTACCATGTCACCGCCACCGATTATTCAGGACTCTGTGTCACCTCGGTGACGCGTTGTTTCAACGTACAGGATGTCCGCGCGCCAGATGAGGCGCCTGTCACACCTGTTCACGGATTGCTCTACCGTTATTATGAGGGGGGCGGATGGACCAACCTGCCGGATTATTCCGAACAAACGCCGATTCACGAAGGGCGTGTGCTGGATCTTACGCTTTCTTCCATATCCAAAAGAGGGGAAGACTACGGGATCGCCTACGAAGGATTTTTGTATGCGCCCACTTCCGGCGTCTATGTGATCGAGTTGACGTCCGATGATGGAAGCCGTCTGTATATTGGTGATCAGGTGGTGGTGAACAATGATGGGGTACATGGCGCGCGCTGTTTGTCCGGATCAATAGGGTTGGGCTGCGGCTATCATCGTCTTCGCGTGGATTATTTCAATGCCGACGGCGGGGCTTCAATCGGTATAGCCTGTCGGCGCTTCAGCGCGGAAGGATATTATGTGAGCGTCTATACCAATCTGTTTCGTGAGGAATCCGCATTCACCAACCCCGTGGCCCACATCTTGAGCCCCGCTGAATATGTGAGCTATAAAGAAGGGCAAACGGCCTTTATCAAAATTGAGGCCTACGATGGCGACGGCACTCTCGAACGTGTCAGCCTGTATAATAATGGACTCTGGCTGGCGGATGCATCTCGGTATAATGCGGATTCTTATTACTGTTATTGGGCGGCTCTCCCGGCAGGCCGTCATGCCTTAACCGCCGTCTCGGTTGATGATAACGGAATCTCGGTAACCAGCGGCGTGCGACATATCGATGTGTATGGGGCGGTCGATGAGAGCTGGACCAATGCTGACATCGAAGTCACCGGGCCGAGTGGATGGGCGGGGTATAATTCGGATGCCAAGAAATTTCTCATTGAAGCGGCGGGCAGCGATATATGGGGAACAAACGATTCCTTCCATTATGTGTATCAGCCTGTCAGCGGTGCTGCGGAAATTCTTGTGCAGTTGGAGTCGGTGGAGCAGACCCATGAATGGGCCAAAGCCGGCGTCATGATCCGTGAAACCGAAGAGGCGGATTCGCGCTATGCCATGCTGCTGCTTTCTCCGGTACATGGAGCCGCCGCCCATGCGCGATTTGAAACAGGCGGCGAAACCACGAATCATCATCAGACGGGCATCACCGTTCCATGCCGGCTTAAACTGACGCGTGACAATGATTTCATTGAAAGCAGTTTTTCACTCGATGGCAATCAATGGACGCCGCATTGGAGCGGTACGTTTTCCAACCTTCCCGAAACCGTCCTGTTCGGTCTCGCGGTTTGCAGCCATCAGGCCTCCACGTTGTGCCGTGCCGTATTCAGCGACGTGGCGATCAGCAGTTTGGCCGCCATCCGCATCTCAGCACGGCCTGCTTCTGTTCCAGAGCATGCCAATGCGCACTCGGTTCTTCGCATCAGCCGCAAAGGATATGCAAGCACCGGAGACCTGGCCGTGCGCCTGCTCTATGACGGAACGGCTTTGAATGGAGAAGACTACGAAGCACTGCCCTCCGAGGTCATTATTCCGGACGGGGAAGAGTTCGTCGAACTGCTCTTTCAACCGATTGCCGACGAGACGCAGGAGGAAGATGAATCGGCCGTAATTACCGTTCAGGTGGCGCCGCCTTATCGTGTCGGCACGCCCTCCTCGAGCCGGATCTATATTTCAGAAAGCTCCGGACGGGCCTGGCTGCTGCGCCACTTCACCACCAATGAAACTCATGCCGCTTCCGTAAGCGGAGATCAGGCGGATCCCGATTGCGACGGCATCAGTAACTTTGAAGAATATGCGTTTGGCTATAATCCCCGAAAATTTGAACGGATTCCTCCGGCACCGTTGCAGGGATTGGGCTCTGCCGCTTCCGACGCCGCACCGTTCGTTCGTATACGATGCAGGCCGTATGCCGACGATCTCACCTATCTCCTCGAAACGTCCGACGATTTGTTGCAGTGGCAACCCTTCACCACTCCGCATTCAGCTGTTCAAGCCCTCAACCCGGATGAGGAGCCGGATATGGAATGGCGCGATTACCCGGTGAATCCCGGGGGGCAGGATGCTCGGGAATACATACGCCTGCACGTACTGGAATCGGGCGGGGGAGTTTCTCCCTAAGCAATGGAACAAGAGGCTTCCCACAGGGCGTGGGGGGCAAGCTCCGTATCCGCTCGCCCGTTTACAGGCTCACGCCCTTTACACCCTTGGTGCAAACCCGTTTCTGAATGGGTGAAAAAAAACCCGCCGGCGGTTTTCGTCGGCGGGTGTCTGAGCGTTTTTCAATTGGACGTGGAATTATTCTTCCACCACCGAATCGACGAAACGGTATTTCTCGAGTTTTTGATATTTCGTGTGCAGATATTTATGTGCCTTGTGACTCAGCGGTTTTTCGAGGAAGTCCTTGTAAATTCGTTGAATTTCAGGATTTTCGTGCGAAAAGCGTTTTGTGGAGTGTTCGTCATCGGAATAAATGCCCGCTGCGCGTTTTTTCCGTATTTCGTCGGTGGCGCCGTAGGGCTGGCCGCCTCCACCCACACAGCCGCCGCGGCAGGCCATTACTTCAATGAAGTGATAGTAGGGCTCGCCGCCCTTGTCACGTGCCTGACGTACGCGCTTCAATACCTCCTCGATATTGGCCATTTGATGAGCCACGGCGATGCGGATTTTGTTGCCTGCTATTTCCACCGTGGCTTCCTTGATGCCTTCAAGACCACGCGCCGGCATGAAGTTGATGCCGGGCAGGTTTTCTCCGGTGATCAGGAAGTGCGCGGTACGCAGGGCCGCTTCCATCACGCCGCCCGTGACGCCGAAGATGGTGCCCGCTCCGGAGTAGTCACCGAGAATGGAGTCGCATTCTTCATCGGGCAGGTTGCAAAAATCAATGCCGGCCGATTTAATCATGCGCGAGAGTTCGCGCGTGGTCAGCACGATATCCACATCCTGGTAGCCGCTGGCGAACATTTCGCTCGTACGGGTGATTTCATATTTCTTTGCCGTACAGGGCATGATCGAAACACTGAATATCTTCGCCGGATCAATGCCCCGGTTCTGCGCGTAATACGTCTTTACCATGGTGCCGAGCATTTCATGGGGTGATTTTGCCGAGGAGAAATTATCAATAAAGTCGGGTGCGAATTTCTCCATGTAGTCGGTCCAGGATGGACAGCAACTGGTGATGAGAGGAAGAGGCCCGGTCTGTTTGGTGAAGCGTTCAACAAATTCGGAGCCTTCCTCCATGATGGTCAGGTCGGCGGCAAAGTTCGTGTCGAAGACGGCATTGAATCCAAGGCGTCGCAGGGCGGCATAGAGTTTGCCGGTCAGCAGGGTGCCGGGCTCATAGCCGAAGGCCTCGCCGATGGCCACGCGCACTGCGGGGGCAATCTGTACCACGGTGTGCAGATCCGGATTTTCCAGGGCCTTGTAGACGGGTTGTGCATCCGATTTTTCGTAAATGGCGCCGACGGGGCAATGCGCAGAGCACTGGCCGCACTTGATGCAGGGGCTGTTTCCAAGAAGGACATCCGCGGCGGGAGCAATGCGCGTGTTTTCTCCGCGTCCGATGAATTCCAGGGCCCAGACATTCTGCATGTTTTGGCAGACTTCACGGCAGCGCCCGCAGAGGATGCATTTTTCCGGGTTCAGGATAATGGACCCGGTGGATTCATCCGGCTTCAGGTTGCGGAGGCGTTTTTCGTAGGGATTTTCGCGTATGCCGAATTCCTCCGCGAGCCGTTGCAGTTCACAGTTGCCGTTGCGGGGGCACTGGAGGCAGTCGTCGGGATGGGTGGAGAGGATGAGTTCAATCACGGTCTTACGGACCTGGTAGATTTCCGGGTCATGGGTGGTGATTCTCATGCCGGGGGTGACCGGGGTCGCGCAGGCGCGGAACATCTTGGGTGAGCCTTCGGCCTTTACCACGCAGATGCCACAGGCCGCCCAGGGTTCCAGGTCGGGGTGATGGCAGAGCGTTGGAATTTTGACCTGCACTTTTTTTGCCGCTTCTAGAATGGTGGTGCCGGGGGCGACTTCCACCGTGAGACCGTTGATTGTGACTTGAAGCATTTCCATAAAACAAACCTCGTGCTGTTTTTTTTTCGTTGATTTAATGGTGAGAGATGGCGTCGAATTTGCAGGTTTTTTCGCATTCGCCGCATTTCAGGCACTGACTCTGATCAATGAGATGCGGTTTCCGCTTTTCTCCGCTGATGCAATTGGCCGGGCATTTTCTGGCGCAGGCGCCGCAGCCGATGCATTTTTCGGGATCAATGATGTATTCCACCAGAGATTTGCATTTTCCGGCGGGGCACTGTTTGTCGTTGATATGAGCCAGCAATTCGTCTTCAAAGTGACGCATGATGGACAGTACCGGGTTTGGAGCGGTCTGGCCGAGTCCGCAAAGGGAGGCCTTCTGCATCGCCAGGCAGATGTCTTTGATCTTGGGCAAGTCCTCGGGAGAACCTTGACCCTTGGTAATCGCGGTGAGCATGTTGAACAGCGTGCGCCCGCCGATTCGGCACGGGGCGCATTTGCCGCAGGATTCATCCACTGTGAATTCCAGATAGAATTTCACCACGTCCACAATGCAGTCCGTCTCGTCCATCACAATCATGCCGCCGGAGCCCATGATGGAACCCAGTTTTTGAAGGGTCTCGTAATCAATGGGGGTGTCCAGATACTGGGCCGGAATCACGCCGCCGGAGGGGCCGCCGGTTTGGACGCCCTTGAAGGCCTTGCCGCCGCGGATTCCGCCGCCAATGTCGTAGACGATCTCGCGCAGGGTGGTGCCCATCGGGACTTCCACCAGCCCGGAATTGTTGATTTTCCCGGTCAGCGCAAAGACCTTGGTTCCTTTGGAAGTCTCCGTTCCGATCTTGGCGAACCAATCGCCGCCTTTCAGGAGGATCACCGGAATGTTGGCATGGGTTTCGACGTTGTTAATGACGGTGGGCTTTCCCCAGAGTCCCTTGACGGCGGGGAAGGGCGGGCGCGGAATCGGCATCCCCCGCTTGCCTTCGACCGAGGCGATCAGCGCGGTTTCTTCGCCGCACACAAAGGCGCCTGCGCCGAGGCGCAGTTCAATGTTGAAGCTGAATCCGCTGCCGAGAATATCGTCGCCGAGCAGGCCGTATTCTTTGGCCTTGGCGATGGCCATTTCCAGGCGTTCAATGGCCAGCGGATATTCGGCACGAATGTAGATGTAGCCCTGAGAGGCGCCAACGGTGTAGCCCGCGATGGCCATGGATTCGAGTACGGAATGCGGGTCGCCTTCGAGTACGCTGCGATCCATGTAGGCGCCGGGATCCCCTTCGTCCGCGTTGCAAATGATGTATTTCTGGTCACTTTCGACATCCTTGGAGAACATCCATTTGCGCCAGGTGGGGAATCCCGCGCCGCCGCGCCCGCGAAGACCTGATTTTTTCAGTTCTTCGATGACGCCGTCGGGGCTTAATTCAAACAGGGCTTTTTCGAGGGCCTGATAGCCGTCGCGTGCGATGTATTCATCAATGGATTCGGGGTTGATCACGCCGCAGTTGCGGAGCACCACACGCACCTGCTTCTGATAAAACTGAATGTCTTCAAGTTTCGCGTTGACCTTGCTTTGTGATGAATCATAAAGCAGGCGTGCGACGGGGCGGCCCTTGACCAGGTTTTCCCGCACGATTTCACCGGCATCTTCCGGCTTCACCTTCACATAAAAGGTCTCTTCGGGAAGAATTTTAACGATCGGCCCCATTTCGCAGAAGCCGAAACAACCGGTTTTGACGACCTGAACATCGTTTTCCAGTCCGTTTTCGCGAACGGCTTTATTTAATGCGGTAAAGAGGTCCTTGCCCTGATTGGATTCGCAGGCGGTCCCGCCGCAGGTCAGAATGTATTGTTTGTAAGCCATGTGCCAACTCCTGTTTTCTTGTGCTTTCCATCCCGGAAAATTATTTCAGTATGTCTGCCGCCGGTTTGTCGAAAATATGATCATTCAGCAGGCGATGCCCGACAATGTGCTGCTCCACGATCATGCGGCCGACGGAGGCGTCCACCTTGCCGTAAATGACCGGCGGCATGCCGTCGAGAATCACTTCGACGGTGGGTTCGGAGTAGCAGAGGCCCATGCATCCGGTTTGTTTGAGGGCGACGTTGTGGATGCCGCGCTGATCCAGTTCGTCGAGAATGGCGTTGAAGGTTTCCTTTGCGCCGGCGGCGATGCCGCAGGTTCCCATGCCCACGATTACCTGCGTGTCCTTCGTCTCCATGTCGCGCTGCGACATCTCGCGTTTTTTGGTTTCCCGCAGTTTTCTCAGGTCATCTAATGTCAATTTGCTCATGATGCGTTCCTCTCCGTGATTTTTTAACTTAAGATAAAGTGGTAAACTCCTCGTCCAATCCTCTGAGGTACTGTTTGGCCAAGGACAATTCGTCCGTCGTGTTCATGCCGCCGAGGGCCTCCAGCAGCTCGTTGCGCGAGACTTCGTAGGCGCTTTCCCCGTCTTGCCGTTTGAAGAGTAATTCGTAATCGCCGGAAAAATTCATCATGGTCAGCACGGTTCCCGGGATGTCGGGGAAGGGGGGCGCATCGAGATGAGTGCGGTCGAAGGCGAAGTCCACGGTGGTTCCCGCCCCGGGCTCGGAACGTATTTCCAAGGTTCCGCCCACGGTCTCCATCTGTTGTTTCAGAAAGGGGAGGCCGAGGCCGAAGCGACGGTTCGCGTGTTTTTCTCCGTTGGTGAAGAAAGGATCAAGAGCCCGTGCGAGGGTGGCTTCGTCCATGCCGCACCCGTCATCCCTGATGTGGATGGAGCAGCGGCTTCCGGCGGTGGTCATAACAACCCCGACGGTATGGGCTTTCGCTTCGATGGCATTTTGAACGAGGTCCAGCATGAGTTCACCCAGCGTTGCGTGCACGCTTAGTCGCCTTTGTGTTTGGCCAGAATCTCCGCGAGTTGATCAGGCAGGAGGTTGCCGTAGACTTTTCCATCAACCATCATCACCGGGGCCAGACCGCAGCATCCGACGCAGCGTACGGCCTCGATCGAGAATTCGTTGTCGGGCGTGGTTGAATTCAGGCCCGTGCCAAGCAGGGCCTCGATTTCATCAATCAGTGCCTCTGCGCCCTTGAGATAGCAGGCCGTACCCATGCACACCTGAATTCTGTGGCGTCCCGGCTTTTTCATTCTGAAGAAGTGATAAAAGGTAATCACGCCATAGATTTTCGCCACCGGTACGGAGAGCCGATCGGCCACTTCAAAGGCTGCGCTGCGCGGGATGTAGCCAAAGTGTTCCTGGACGCGGTGCAGAACCATGATCAGGTTGCCCGGTTTGTCTTTCCATTTCCCAATATAGTCCAGTATCTCGGGAGTCAGGACGGATTCTTGTTCTGTCGTTGCGGTATTCAATCTATTACCTCCACCCGTACGGTTGTGATCGGGGACTTTTCCGCCAATCAGTGAAACGTTAAAACTGATAGCCGCCATATCTGCCACGAAACGAAAGGATAATCAAGGGGAAATTTTGTAATATTTATGATAAATAATCACATAAAACAGCTTGATATGTGACAAAGGATGGAATAAAAGAACAAACGCGACAATAAAAAGACTCTGCGAGGTGTTTAATATGAAGACTGAGATCGTAAAACGACTGTCACAATACAAAAGTGTATTGATTAAACTGAAAACATTGGGATTTGTGAAGGTCTTCTCGGACAATCTGGGCGATGCCATTGGTATTTCTTCTTCGCAGGTACGGCGCGATTTTTCCGCATTCGGGTTGACGGGCAATAAGCGAGGGGGGTATCGGATTGACGAATTGATTGAACAACTCGCTCACATTCTCGGAAAAGATGAAGTGCAGAAAATTGTGATTGTCGGTTGCGGAAAAATCGGACGGGCTCTGATGAATCATACGGGTTTCACGCGCGAAGGGATTCAGGTGATGGCGGGCTTTGACATCAACATGGAGCGTGTCACGCAGGAAGGCCAGGTGCCGATATATCATATTTCAGACATGGGCGACTATGTGCAGCGCGAAGGGATTTCCGTAGCGATCATGACGGTGCCGGAAAACGTGGCATCGCAGGTCATGGAAACGCTGGTAAACGTTGGGATACGCGGTATCCTGAATTTTGCTCCGGTGACACTGAAAAGCGTGTCGGACCGGTGCGAGGTGCACAACATCAATATTGCGCTGGAAATTGAGAAGTTGTTTTCACTAATGTATTTTGCTGAAAAGCAGAAATAAACGGAAAGGAACACGGTCGTGGTAACAATGCAACAGGTGCTGGGCGCTCTCGAGGGCGAAGTGCTCTACAGGGGCAGAAATTTTGACCAATGCGAGGTTTCGTTTGTCGTGGCGTGCGACCTTATGAGTGATGTGCTGGTGGTGGATGTGGAGAACATTCTGTTGGTGACATCGCTGGTATCGCGCCAGTCTCTCAAGACGGCGCATCTGGTGGGCGCCTCCGGGGTGGTCATTGTGAACAACAAAACCCTTCCGGACGATCTGGTCGCGTTGGCCGAGGAACTGGAACTGAGCGTAATCCGAACCCCCTGCGACAAGTTTAAGTGTTGCGTGGTGCTGGGCAAGCTGCTGGGGTTGTAACGCATGGACATTGTGGCCCTAGGTTCCGGAAATCCGCCGCTCCTGATTTTGGAGCTGCTGATTCGCCTGAAGGTGCGCGAGGTGATGAGCACCCATCTGATTACGGCTACGCGCCGTGATACGCTGCGCCGTATCCAGAATATCATGAAGGAAATGCGCATCACCGGCGTACCCATCGTGGAACATCGGCGCCTTTTCGGACTGGTCAGTATAGACGACATCATTAACGCCCTGGAAAACGGCACCATCGAAGAGCCGGCCGAAAAGCATATGAGTACGCACATGGTGGTACTCGATGAAAACATGCCGCTCTCGCTCGCTATATCCTATTTCAGGAAATTTTCCTTTGGACGCTTCCCCGTGCTGAATAAGGACAACGAGATCACCGGCATTTTGACCAGTCGTGACATCAACGTAGCTCTGCTTCATGAACTGACCCTTGAGTTGGACCGGATGGAGACGCGCACCGTCACGGACCTGAAGACCGATGACCTGCACATGTTCAAGGTCTATCATGTGGGCAAGTACGATTTTGAAAATGCAGGCAAGGCCTCGACCGATATCAAGCGCTTTCTGAAAAACCGCGGAGTGGCCGCGTCGATCATCCGGCGCGTGGCCGTGGCTGCCTATGAACTTGAGATGAATCAGGTGGTGCATTCCGATGGAGGCACCATCACCTGCCGCATCGAGCCGGCCTATACCGAAATCATTGCGCAGGATACCGGGCCCGGTATTGACAACGTCGATGAAGCCATGAAGGAAGGGATCACCACGGCCAACGAATGGATTCAGTCCATGGGCTTCGGTGCTGGTATGGGGCTGCCCAATGCCAAGCGGGTGGCTAATGAATTTCACATTGAATCCAGCCGTGAGGAAGGAACCAAAGTGCGTGTGTTGATCCGATTGAACGAACAAAAGGAGGGCGGTTGATTATGAAGTGCACGGACCTGACCGGAGAATTTGAAGTCCTCATCCTGCCGGCGCCTGAAAGCGAGGTGTCCGGTGGATATACCTCGGACCTGTTGAGTGATGTCATGGCGCACGCCCGTCAGAACGATGCGCTGATTACCATACAGTCGCACAAAAACACGGTGGCCGTGGCGGCCCTTGTCGGCATGTCTGCCATTATCCTGTGCAACAGCCGTCCCGTGCCCGACGATATGGCCGAAGCCGCCGCACAGGAGGACATCAATCTCTTCCGCACGCCGGACAATCAGTTTGAAACCTCCTGCCGCCTCCGTCGGCTGCTGGATGCCTGATTCATGATCTTCCGGGCCGATCTGCATCTTCACTCCTGCCTTTCGCCCTGCGGCGGGCTGGATATGTCGCCCACCGCCATCGTACAACGTGCGCGGGAATGCGGGCTTAACGCATTGGCCCTGACCGATCACAACACCGCACGCAACAGTCCGGCCTGGCGGGATGCCTGCCGCCGCTGCGGCATGGCGCACCTCTTCGGCATGGAAGTTAATACGATGGAAGAGGCACACATCCTCTGTTACTTCGATGATCTCGAAGCCGTCATGGAATTCGACCGGCTGATCTACGATTCGCTGCCGTGCGTCCGCAACGATCCCGTGCGTTTTGGTGATCAGGTGATTGTGAATGTGCGCGAAGAAATCGAAGGGGAGGTGGAGAAATATCTGCACGGCGCTGCCGGATATTCCATTGCTGAGTTGACGGTGCTGGTGCATGAGATGGACGGGTTGGTCGTGCCGTCGCACGTGGACCGTGATGCCTTC
>JAQVYB010000055.1 GCA_028708815.1 Kiritimatiellia bacterium
GCTGGAATTCGGTGCGATAGGCGTGGGGCTCTTCCGGATGGAGACGCCCGAGTGTTTCGCCGCTGTGTGCGGCATGGGGGGCGCATTGCCGCGCCTCCATTTGCTCCCGACCCAACCGCGTAAACATGCCGACCTCCTGCGAACGAACGCTTGCCAAATTTAGGAAAGGTCGTAAGATACCGCCCTGTATCGGCGATGTCAAACGGACGGATTATTCATGTACGAAAAAACACTGAAAACGAGGCAGATCTATCAGGGGCGTATTCTCGATCTGGAGGTGCTTGATATTGAGATGGCAAACGGCACACGGACCATCCGCGAGATTGTCCGCCACAAAAGTGCGGTGGCGGCCTTGGCTGCGCTTCCGGACGAGCGGTTTGTGTTTGTTCGTCAGTTCAGAAAGGCGATTGAGTCGGATGTGCTGGAGCTGATTGCCGGGTTGCGGGAAGAAGGCGAAGAGCCGGAAGAGGCGGCCTGGCGGGAGATTCAGGAGGAAACGGGGTATACGCCCGTGGCTCTGATTCATCTGGGCAAGGTCTATCCTTCGCCTGGCTATACCGAGGAATATATTGATCTCTATTTTGCCCAATTGGAGGAGCAGCAGGCTGAACAAAGTCAGGACGACGATGAGCGCGTAGAGGTGGTCTATATGACCGAGGATGATCTTTACACCCGGATGCAGGCGGGCGAATTGTATGACGCCAAACTGCTTGCCGCGTGGGCTCTCTATGAGCGGCTGATTAAGAATCCCGTGGTGTGTGAAGACAGCACATGCTGCTGCAACAGGTGTGATGAACATGGCGATTGATCTGAAAAAAAAATGGCAAATGGCGGTGCAGTTTCTCTTCCATGATCTTTGGACGGTCGAGGCCACCCGCTCTTCGGGTCCTTTTCGTATGGGGGTGCGTCTGTTGCGCGTATGCGCATTGGTGATACGTGGTTTTCGCGATGATGATCTGCCCATGCATGCCTCGGCACTGGCCTTCACCTCGGTGCTCTCGCTGATTCCTATGCTGGCTATTATTTTTTCCGTGCTGCAAGGGCTTGGCGTGGGGGAGACGCGCATGGGGGATGTGCAGGAATGGGTCAATGAAATGCCGGTTCAGTTTCAGGAGTTTGTTGAGCGCATTCTGGAGGTGGCACGCAAGACTAATTTTGCGGCACTGGGGGTGGTTGGGTTGATCACCCTGCTGATCTTTGCGGCCGGCGTGCTCAGCAATATAGAAACCTCGTTCAATCGAATTTGGGGTATCAGCCAGTTCCGCAATCCGATTCGGCGTGTCATTAATTACATCAGTATCATAGCCGTCGTGCCCGTTCTCATCGCTTTTTCCGGTACGGTCTCCGCTTTTTTAAACAGTCCAACGATGATGGACCGCTTTGGAGCGGTGGGTTTTCTCTATACCTTCCTGCTGAAATTTCTTCCGTATTTTCTCATGTGGATGGCGTTGTTCCTTCTCTATACAGCCCTGCCCAATACGCGGGTGCACCAGAAACCCGCGCTGGTGGCCAGCCTCTTCGGCGCGATTCTGCTGCTGGCCTGGCAGGCGGTCTATCTCGATTTTCAGGTGGGCGTGGCGAGTCGAAACGCCATCTACGGGACCTTCGCTTCGATCCCGATTTTTCTGGCGTGGATGTATATCAGTTGGGTGATTGTGCTGCTGGGGGCCAAGCTGGCCTTTGCCTTTCAGAATGAATCCACGATTCACATCGAGCAGTATTCGGAGGGGGCGAGTCTGGAATCGCGGGTTTCTATTGCTCTGGCTGTGCTGGGGCGCTGCGGCGACGCGCTTCAGGGCGATCAGCCGCCATTTGACACGGCTGAATTTGCCGAGCAGCGGAAGGTGCCCGTGCGCTTGCTGAATGAAGTGTGCGGCCAACTGGTGGACACCGGCTGGCTCACTGAGCGGGCTGAACAATCGGGCAGTTACGCTCTCTTGAGGGCCCCCGAGCGTATAAAGATAAAAGACATATTCTACACGATTCTTCGCCATGGTTCTTCGCCGAAGCAACTGGGTATTGATCACCTGAGCGCCTCGGTGGAACGTACTTTGCAGCAATTCGACCAGGGGATGGCGGAAGCTCTGAAAGAAGAAACGCTCGAAACAATGTTAGTGAAACAGAGTGGTTGAACTTCGTGCTCTCCGCGCGCTCCGGCGCAAGCTGGTTGGTAAAAAGGGTCGTTGAGCAGGCGATCACGTTTCTTTCGATAGCGCTCCGGATTTCAACGTGGGTTTTTCCAACGGATTGGTCTGTATTCAACGTTCGACGGATTATTAGAGATAATCTTCGGCCTGAAGTTTGTCCAGGTAGTCCGTTTTATCGAGCGGGTTAACGGCTGGTTGCGGCGGGGTTGCCGGTGCTGCGGGAGCACTCGGAACGGCGGTTTGTTTTTCCGGTTCAATCGGGGCCGCTTGATACGCAGGGGCTTCTTCAGCAATGCGGTGCAGCTTCTTGCGTTTGATCCAGAATTGAGGTTGCGATTCGACCAGTGCGATCATTTTGGAATGCTTTACAATGCGATCCAGTGCATCAATGAATTGCGTGAGGTAAATGCCGGCCAGTGGTGCCATGCCCACGCCCCGCGAGGCGATTTTGTCGTTGAAAAGCGATTTGCATTCCAGACTGAGGCGCATGTAGTTGTCGCGTGCGGAAAGAATGCTCTGGGCCATTTCCTGGAAGTCCTTGCGCTCGGGATCCAGCGAATCAATTACCAGGGAAAGAACGCGCTCGGCGGCGGAAAACAGGGCGAATATGCGCCCCAGAACATCGTCTTCAAATCGCGCCTGAGGGACTTTGGCCCGGGCTTCCGTCAATTCACACATCCGCTCGATATGGTCGCCAATGCGTTCCAGATTGGCCATACAGCGGTTGATGTGCTGAATGAGAATGGATTGGCGTTTGGAGAGATAGTGGGACGTCATGCCGGCAAGGTAATCATTCACCGCCAGCTTGACTGTGTCGATGGATTCTTCATTCAAACGAATGCGTTGAATTTTTTTGCGTTCGGGATCGGTGAATATTTCCTGCGTACACCTCAAGCTCTGCATGCACAGGCGGGCCACGCGGCGCAGTTCCAGAATGGAGGCGGCGATGGCCTGCTCGGGCATGGCATACAGGGAGTCGTCCAGAAAGCTGGGTTCGGGAGGAGCGGTGCGGGAGGGGGTGAGCAGGCGGACCGTCCGCGCATACAGCGGATAGATTGGCAGAATGACCAGCGCGGATGCGGCCATTTTGATGGTGTTGGCATTGGCGGCCTGATGCACCAGGTCGTTTGAAAGCATCGGCATGAAGCGATAGATCAGCGGGGCGGTCAATACGCCGAATGCCGCGCTGTAGAGGTTGAAAAACAGGTGTGAGGCGGCGGAGCGGCGTGCTTCAATGTTGGTTCCGATGCAGCCGAGAATGGCGGTCATGCAGGTTCCTATGTTGGCGCCGAGAATGACGGGATACGCGCCGGAAAGATCCGTAATGATGCCGGCGTGAATCATGGCAAAAACCATGCCGATGGTGGCGCCGCTGCTTTGTATGATTCCGGTGATCAGCGTGGCCGCGGCGATGCCCATCAGTGTGCCGGACAGGGTCCTGCCGTCCACATGCGCCAACATGGGGGCGAGGACTTCGCGGTAGGGTTTGATGGCCTCGCTCATGATGTTCATCCCCAGAAAGAGCAGGCCAAAGCCCATCAGGGCTTTGCCGGCGGCTTTTCCACCCGGTTTCGGCGCCGTCATTTGAATGATAAAGCCGAGGGTGATGGCGACGAAGCAGTACGCGCCCAGCTTGAAGGAGATCAACTGCATGGAAATCGTGGTGCCTACATTGGCCCCGAGCATAACGGGTACGGATTGGGTCAGCGTCATGAGGCCGGCATTGATAAACCCCACCAGCATGACGGTGGCGGCGCTGCTTTGCACGAGGAACCCGAGAGAGGTTCCGAGGGTGATGCCGGAAATGCCGTTGCGCGTCGCTCCGGCAAGGATGGAGCGCAAACGGTTTCCGGCGGCATTCCGAAGCCCTTCGGTCATGATGTGCATGCCGAAGATAAACAAGGCCAGCCCACCTAGAATTTCAAAGACCAGTAGAATATATTGCTGCTCAATCATGGATGCTCCTTCCACTGCGCCGCGATGCCTTATCCATCGCTCCTTAGGTTTTTCCCAGCCGATCTGTTTTATGAAAACAGGCAAATAATGGTCGTACTATACACGGGTGAGCATGGCTTTGAGGTAATTTTTCATGAAAAAATGCAGGCCATATTTCCCGTTTGATTCGAGGTCGAGGCGGGGTGTTTCCGATTGACGCACCTCCTCCGGGGGTCTATTTTGCCGCTGTGAGCTTACGGCGGAGGGAGAGCCTGTGTTAAAAAGAATGAATTTCTGCATCGCTTCCGCCGGCATCGTGCTGGTGACCGGTGTGTTTCGGGTCAGGGCGGACTATGAATGCCCTCCCTCATGTCTTGCGCCGGATTGTGTGTGCGCGCAAACGGCGCCTCCCGGCGGATTCGCCGCCCGGGATATGCCGCAGATTATGTTGCTGACGTTTGATGATTCGGTGAGTACGGATGTGTATCAACAGGTGCGGCAGATTTTCACTAATCACGTGAATCCGAATGGGCAGCCTGTGAAGGGGTCTTTTTTCGTCTCGCTTGACGCCGTGGTGGACTATCGCTCCATCCAGAAGCTGCACGCACAAGGTCATGAAATTGCGGTTCACACGATGACGCACAGCACCACGACCAACACGACGTTGAAGGTCTTCCGCGAAGAAATCGTCGGGTGCCGCCGAACACTGTCGGAGTTGGCGCAAATCCCGCCGGAAGAGATTGCCGGATTTCGTGCGCCGTATCTTATGTATAATGAGGCATCGTTTCACGTGTTGCAGGAGCAGGGGTTCGCCTATGATGCGTCCATCATTGAGCGTCCCGGCCTGCTGAGCAGCGGGCCCTCTTCGCTGATTTGGCCGTATACGCTGGATAATGGGCCTGCGCAGTCCGTGCAGCCCGCCATCAGCCATTATCCGGGTCTGTTTGAGATTCCGGTGTGGTCGCTGTTTGATACGAACGGAATCGTTTTGCCGGATGCCATGGATCCTCCGGATGAGTATGAAGCTTGTATGCAGTCGCTGAAGTATACTTTTTTACAGCGCTATACGGGTAATCGCGCACCCATGGGGCTGTTTCTGCACGCGCAGAACACCAATCAGTGGCTGCAGCGAAACCCTTGGGCGGTGGATGCGATTAACGAATTCATGGAATGGACTGCCACGAATTATGAATATGTCTGGTGGGTGAGTGTGGGTGATTTGGCGGCGTTTATGCGGAATCCTACGAATGCGGCAGGCTGCCTGAGCTACGCGCCTTTCCAGACTGTCACCCATGCGATTCCACCGGACGAGGATGTGACGCGCTGCGTGTATACGAATGGATTGGTGAGTACGTGCGCGGATTGTCCGCCGGCGTATCCATCACCGGGGACGGTCTATGTTGATTTTGGTGTCATGACCGGCGGGGTGCTGGGTGTGCAGGTTTCCACTGCGGAATATGCCAGGATTCGAGTGGACCTGATGGTCAGTAATAATCTGGCGGTGGATGCCGCTTCCTGGCATGTGGTGATTCATACGCGCACGAACCGACAGGTTGTTGGAAAATATGGCGGTCTTTATACGATTCGGCAGTTGTCGGATGTGCAGGAGATTGTCATCGAGCCCGCGCTTTGGATGCGCCCATTGTACAGTGGGGAAAATGAAACGAACGTTTATTTTGTGTTGGATGGCCTCGAAACAAACGACGTTCAATGTTTTTCGTTCAGTCTGCTTCAATTGGTGCCGCAGCGCCCGCGCATTCTGGGGGCAGCCTGTAATGATGCCGGTGAAGTCGTGCTGAGCTGGGATGATTCAGCGTATGGTTATGCGATTGAGTCGTCCGACAATCTCTCCGCGCAAAACTGGGCGACGAACAGTCAGGCGGAGGCTCTGTTTGGAACGCGAACATGGACTACGCGGCAGGAGGAGGCCTGGCAGGTGTTCCGCATGAACGCGCTGCCGTAGCAATACGACGGGTTTCGGATGCCGCCCGCGAATGGTCCATGGCGCTCGGAGCGCCCCACGCTACTGGTGGAAAAAAAGTCCGGCGGGGTGCAATAAATAAAAGAGATCGTTCGTTGTACGCACCAACGGCTGATGGTTGGGTTGGCCGTTATCGTGTGTCATCTATCCATAAGAAGGAGGGGATTATGAAGCGAATGGTAAAGGGGGTTGTTTCGGTGTTGTTGTTGACGGGTTTTGTGGGATGCGCCACGCCGAATCAGATGGGCGTGGGCCAGATGCAGGGCGCGGCGGGTGGAGCGCTGGCTGGGGGCATTCTCGGGGCCATTCTCGGCAACAATGTGGGTGATGGAGAAAATCAGGTGCTCGGCGCCGCGATTGGAGCCGCCTTGGGGGGCGTCGCTGGAAATCAGTATGGCAAGAGCGCGGATTATACCAGTCAGCGGCTGACCGCACTCGAAAACCGGATGAGTACGCAGGAGGTGGTCGTGCACAATGGGAACGGCTCGATCAACCGCGTGCAGTTGGTCAAAACGCAAAGTGGGTATATCGGGCCACGCGGCGAGGAATATGCCAGTCTGCCTTCCGAGTCGCAGTTGAAGCCGTATTACGGCCTCGACTGAGCGTCTTTTTTCTTCATGTTTCAGAGAGTGCTTGTCAACCGTGCCGGCTGTGACATACTCCTGACCGTCATGACGGAAGGAGCGCAATGGTGAAACTGAAAAGCGTGGAAGAATTGGTGCTGGATGCGGCGGTGGCCGTTCGCGAAGCGGCGAAATACCTTCAGGACAAGCGGCGGGAAATCGCCCGTGTTACCGGTACGGAAGAGGGCGGACGGGAAGTCAAGCTGCTCGCCGACCGAGTGACGAACGATATCCTGTTGAAACAACTCAAGGAAACCGGATTGACCATTCTCAGCGAAGAAACCGGGCTTCTCGAAGGTGCCGCCCGCACGGCGCTTCGGTGGGTGGTGGATCCGCTCGATGGCAGCGTGAATTATCTGCGCGGCATTCCATACTGCGCGGTATCGGTGGGCCTGTGCGAGGGGGATCGTCCGGTGGCCGGGGTGGTGTATGATTTGTGCGAAAACCGGCTCGTGACGGGTATCGTCGGGGTAGGGGCTTTCTCGGAGGGCGACCCGATTCACGTTTCGACGGTGACCGATCCGGCTCGGGCGGTGCTCGCCACCGGCTTTCCGGCACGCATGAATTACGGCGAAGCATCGCTCGCCGCCTTTATTGGGCAGATTCGCTCTTTTCTGAAAATACGCATGGTGGGTTCGGCGGTGCAGTCGTGTCTGAATGTGGCGACGGGACGGATGGATGCCTATTACGAGCGCGACATCATGCTTTGGGATGTGGCGGCGGGGTTGGCCATCGCCGAGGCGGCGGGCGCCCGTTGCGAGATGCGCCCGGGCAGCCGGGAACATGCGCTGCTGGTCTGGGCCTGTACGCCGGGGATCGCGGAGCACAATCCAATGCGGCTGGAGGCTCCTCAAGGGTGATCGGATGCGGGGCGCATCTGCGATTCAGTACCCCTTTTGCCAGTCCGGCGATTGGCCGTTCCGGGAGTGCCAATCGTTTGATTGGTCGTTTGTGCGTTGCACATAAACGCAGAGGTGCCTTCGGATGCGTTCGGGGCCACATTTAATGTGGCGGCGTTCCGATGGGGTGTGCTATGTTGCGTGCATGAAATCGTGGAGTCCATTTCTGATTGTCGGCGCCGGAGGATTCATCGGCACGGGCATGCGGTATGCGTTGAGCCTGACGGCTCAGCGCTTCTCCATCACCTTCCCGCATGGTACGCTCTGGGCCAACCTGCTGGGATGTCTGCTGCTGGGAGTGATTATGGCGCTGGCAGAGGATCTGCAGATGCTCTCGCCGCCCGTCCGCCTGCTGCTGGCCACGGGCGTCTGCGGCGGGTTTACCACGATGTCCACGTTCACGTATGAAACCATGCGTATGTTGCAGGATGGACAATGGTATTATGCGGCGTTGTATTACCTGGTTACGTTGCTGGGTTGTGCGCTGATGCTGTTGGCGGGAATGCTGCTGGTCAAGGGTGCCGCGAGGTTGTTCTGAGAGGAAAGGCGGAGCGTATGAAAGCGAACTCGGATGCGTTGCTGTTGCGGATATTCGTTGGGGAGTCCGACAAGGTGAAACATGTGCCTCTCTACGAAATTATCGTACGGGAAGCGCGCGAGGCCGGTCTGGCCGGCGCCACGGCATGGCGGGGCGTGCTCGCATATGGGCCCACCAGCCGCATTAAAACCGCCAAATTGCTCGATCTGTCGCCGGATATGCCGATGATTATCGAAATTGCCGATCAGGAGGATGCCGTCAACGCGTTTCTCCCCAGGGTGAATGAATTGTTTGAGCAGAGTAACGGGGGCGGGTTGGTTACGGTTGAAAAAGTGCGTATTATCCAGTATCGACATAAAAAAGAATAAAGCGTCTCTTGAGATTTTGAGTGAATGCCGTAAAAATGTTTTCCCGTTAACGAGAGGAAAAGGATGACCGTATGAAATGGATAGGTAAACCCTTTGTAATGCCCTTGGTCCTGAGCCTTGTGTTGTCTTTGAATGCCGGATGTCAGACCACGCAGACGGTCCAGCAGCGCAACCGGGAAATGATTCACATGCAGGAGAACATGCGCCAAATAGGGGAAGAGAACCGGCGGCTCGCCGGGCGGGTTGAGGCCCTGGAACTGGAAATGCAGCGCCTGGTCTATGATTCGGATCGACTGCGTACCAGCGTGGACGACACCCTGCGCACGGGTTCGCGTGATCTCGAGACGCGCCTCGCCGACCTGGAACGTCAAACGACCCTGCTCGCCCAACAGCGCGAAAAGGATAAGCAGGACGTGGTGGATACCCTCAGCCAGAAAATTGCCAAACTGATGCAGGAGACCGGCGCCAGCCGGGCGCCGGCCGGACAGAAAAAAAGCGCACGCAGTGAATATGGCTACGAGCACGTGGTCAAACCCGGTGAAACCCTCTCTGAAATCGCCACGGCTTATGGCGTCAGCGTGACCGTGATTATTCGGGAAAATGCCCTGAAAGATCCAAACCGCCTGCAAGCCGGACAGAAACTCTTCATCCCGGAGTAAACGCCGGATGCCTTGTCGCCGGCGTGCCTTTCCCGGTTTTTCCAATGATTGGAAAAACGGATCAAAAAGTTTCCAATGATTGGAAAAATGCGGGGAAAAGTTTCCAATGATTGGAAAAATGCGGGGAAAAGTTTCCAATGATTGGAAAAAGGAGCGGGCGGAAAAAACGCATGGACAGGGTCGGGTTGTCCCTGCTATGGTGCATCCATTCAACGTGACGGTGAACGAAGGATTTGACGGATATGAGAATACTGGTTTTGCATGGTCCCAACCTGCAGTTGCTCGGTCGCCGGGAGCCGGATGTGTATGGATCGGATACCCTGGACACCATCAATCGTGTCCTGACGGAGAAGGCGGTGGCGCTGGGGGTCGAGGTGGATTGTTTTCAAAGCAATCAGGAGGGGGATCTGGTTACATGCATCGGCGATGCGCCGGGGACGTATGCAGGGTTGATCATTAACCCGGCGGCGTATACGCACACGAGTATCGCCCTGCGGGATGCCATAAAGGCGGTGGATTTGCCTTGTGTTGAAGTTCACCTATCGAATATATCGCAGCGCGAAACGTTCCGACAGGTGAGTTTTACAGCGGGTGTCTGTATCGCCCAGATTGCCGGTTTCGGTGGAAAAGGCTACGTGCTGGCCCTTGAGGGGCTGGTGGAACATATAAAAAAGCAATAAGGAGCCCGGGCGGAAGATTGCCGACCACGGGACGGAGGATCATTTTATGGATATCAAGGAAATCAAAAAGCTGGTGGAACTGGTCCGTGCCAATGAACTGGTGGAGTTCGAGTTGGAAGAGCCCGATTTCAGAGTTTCAATCAAAGCGGCCGCCGATGCCCCGGTGGTATATGGTCCGGCCGCCCAGCCGCAGATGATGATGGCGCCTGCCGCCACGCTTTCCGCCTCCGCACCCGCCGCGCCTGAAGCCGCGGCGAAGGATGAAGAGGCCGGCCTCGCGTCGATCAATTCGCCTATCGTCGGCACATTCTATCGTTCCCCCTCGCCGGATGCCGCGCCCTTTGTGAAAGCGGGCGATCGCGTGGAGGAGGATACGGTGGTCTGCATTGTGGAGGCGATGAAGGTGATGAACGAGATCAAGGCCGAATGCAAGGGCGTGATCAAAAAAGTCATGCTGGAAAACGGCACCGCAGTGGAATACGGGCAGGAGCTGTTCAAAATCGATCCGGCGGGCTGAAGCGGCTCAGGGCAACTCAACGACCCAAGGTGAACTCATTATGTTTGAACGTAGTCTGATTGCCAATCGTGGCGAAATCGCCGTGCGCATCATCCGGGCGTGCAAGGAAATGGGCATTCAAACCGTGGCCATTTATTCGGAGCCCGATGCGCAATCGCTGCATGTGCAGTTGGCCGACACGGCGATATGCGTCGGCCCGGCGTCCTCCGCAGCCAGCTACCTGAAAATCTCCAATATCATCAGCGCGGCGGAGATTTCCGATGTGGATGCCATTCATCCCGGATACGGATTCATGGCTGAAAATGCCCATTTCGCTGAAATCTGTGAAAACTGCAACATTAAATTTATCGGTCCGTCTCCGGATAATATTCGAAGAATGGGAGATAAGGCCGTGGCCCGCGATACGATGAAGGCGGCCGGCGTGCCCATCACGCCCGGCAGCGAAGGGATCGTTCAGAACAAGGAAGACGCGCTGAAGTTGGCCCATGCCATTGGTTATCCCGTGTTGATCAAGGCCGTTTCCGGCGGGGGTGGCAAAGGGATGCGCGTGGCGCATAATGATGTCAGCCTGGCCCAGGCATTTATGACGGCCTCTTCCGAAGCAGATCGGGCCTTCGGGGATGCGCGGCTCTACCTCGAAAAATACGTGGAGAGCGCACGGCACATTGAGGTGCAGATCTTGGCCGATCACTTCGGCAACGTCGTTCATCTCGGCGAGCGCGATTGCAGTATTCAGCGGCGCCACCAAAAACTGGTGGAAGAAGCACCGAGCCCGGCCCTGACGGATGAGATTCGGCAGATGCTCGGTGAAACCGCCGTTCGCGCCGCTTCCGCCGTGAACTATCGAAACGCCGGCACCATCGAATTTCTGTATGATGAAAAGGCGCAGCAATTCTACTTCATGGAAATGAATACCCGTATTCAGGTCGAACATCCGGTGACCGAAGAAGTCTCCGGGATAGACTTGATCAAGGAGCAGATTCGGATTGCGGCGGGCGAACCCCTCGGCTACACGCAGGACGATCTGCGCTTCAGCGGACACGCCATTGAGCTGCGCATCAATGCTGAAAATCCGTTCAAAAACTTTACCCCGTCGCCGGGGTTGGTCGAATGGGTGCATTTCCCCGGCGGCAAGGGTGTTCGCGTGGATTCGCATGTCTATTCCGGATACCGGGTTTCCCCGCATTACGACAGCATGATCGGCAAACTTATCGTACATGCAAAAACCCGCGACGAGGCGATTCGTAAAATGTCGCGCTGCCTGGATGAGTTTATGATTCAGGGCGTTTCCACGACAGTCCCGCTGGCTCAGGCCATCATGACGGATGCCCGCTTTGTTCAGGGACAGTATAACACGCATTACCTCGATAATTTCCTGCGCGATGGAGTTCTCCACTGAGCATTTTTTGTTGAGGCACAAGGAAGAAAGGATGGTCGCGATGAAGTTTCTGCATGGTTTTTTTGAATGGCTGGTTTTTATGGTGGTTTTGCTGCAGGGGGCTCTCGCTCTGTATGGCGCAACCAATGCCGGGCAGCCCTGCTGGGACGCCTTGATGCAAACGATGCAGCAGGAGCGCTTCATGGTGGTCATGGGAGGAATTGCCCTCCTCCTTCTTGTGGTGTTGTATCTGCTGACTTCTACGCGAAGCACTCGTCCTGCAAAAACCATCTCCTTCAATGGGCCAAACGGACCCGTGACCATCAGTATGAAGGCCGTGCGTGATTTCATACAACGCGCGGGCGATGAGTTTTCCGAGGTCATCAGCCTGCAGCCGAATCTGGACTACAAGGGCGGGTCGCTTCATGTGGAACTCGATGTGCGCGTGGTGGCCGGTACCCATATCCCCGAGCTTTGCCAAATGCTGCAGGAAAGGGTGGCCGACAGTATTCACGAGCAACTCGGACTCAAGGAAGTGAAAAACGTGCGCATCAACGTGCGCGAACTGGTGCAGCGTACCCCCGCGCCGATTACCTCCTCTGACCACGAAGAATTGTCATAACCCCTTGTAATACGGGAGAATAGAATGCAGAATACAGCATGCCAACTGCTGGTCGTCGGATCGATCGGTATTGATACCGTGGAAACGCCTGCGGAACGCCGCGTGGAAATCCTGGGCGGTTCGGCCAGTTTTGCCTGCGTGGCCGCATCCTATTTTGCGCCTACCGCCATGGTGGGGGTGGTCGGTACGGATTTTCCGGAGGCATATATGGACCTCTACCGTCGCTCCGGCATTGATTTGCAGGGATTGCAAATCCAGGAGGGACAAACCTTCCGCTGGTCCGGTGTATACGAAGAAAATATGGATTGCCGCACCACGCTTTCCACCGATTTGAATGTGTTTGAATCGTTTTCTCCAGAAATCCCGGAAAACTATCGGGATATTCCGTATTTGTTTTTAGGTAACATTCAGCCGGCTTTGCAGCTTCATGTGCTGGATCAGATTCGGAAGCCCGAGTTTGTTATGGTGGATACCATGGACCTGTGGATCAATATCGCCCGGGAAGATTTGCTCCGGGTTATTGCGCGGGTCGATCTGTTGACGGTTAATGATTCCGAGGCCCGTCTCTTAACCGGTGCATCAAACCTGCGGAAGGCCGCCAGGGAATTGCTTCAGATGGGGCCGCGCTACGTTCTGATTAAAAAAGGCGAGCATGGCAGTGTTCTTTTCTCCAAGGATTCGGTATTTATCCTTCCGGCCTATCTGCTGGAGAATGTCGTTGATCCCACCGGCGCCGGCGATACCTTTGCGGGAGCCTTTATGGGTGCCCTGGCTGAAAAAAAGGCCACCGATGAACGCAGCCTGCGTCAAGCCATGTTGCTCGGAAACGTCGTCGCCTCATTCGGGGTGGAGGGCTTCAGCCTGGATCGTCTCCAAGCACTCTCCCGGGAAGAAATTACCGAGCGTGCCGACTTGTTGCGCGCGATGATGGCCGTATGACGCCGAGGATTTTCTGCCCGTTTTTTGCCGCAATACAAATTGCAATTTCCGTTTAATCTGCAATGATTTACCACAATATGTTCTTCCCCGGCTGCAAGCGTTGTGTCATGGGAAAGAGTACGGGATAAACGTGCAGAAATAGCTGAAACACGCCGCATGTGCAGCCGGATGGTGGATATATTCTCCGTAATATGGGTCGCTGAAAATGTATCTTCGAAAAAGGGCCGGGGACGGGATAAACAAGAGGTATCGGCAAGGCGGTTTTCAACCGGGAATCGACGGGGGCGAAGCCTGTCTTGCATTTTGAAGTCAATGAGGATAAAGAACAAATCACAAGGTTGCGAGCAGCCTGAGCCATGATGAAAAAGGAAATAGGGAGTACATATGAAAAAGGCGTTTATTACAGGTATAACAGGACAGGATGGCTCCTATCTGGCAGAGTTGCTTTTGGATAAAGGCTATGAAGTACATGGGCTGCAACGACGTTCCAGCTCGTTCAATACCGAACGATTGCAGCATCTCTATCATGATCGGCACGAACAGGGCGTTGCACTGACCCTGCACTATGGGGATCTCTGCGACTCCAGCAATCTCAATCGCCTGCTGGAAAAAATTCAGCCTGACGAGATTTACAACCTGGGTGCCCAGAGTCATGTCAAGGTCTCCTTTGAAGTTCCCGAATATACGGCGGATGTCGATGGCGTGGGTACGTTGCGCATCCTGGATGCTATTCGCGAAACCGGCGTGGCCTGCCGCTTCTACCAGGCCTCCACCTCGGAAATGTTCGGACTCGTTCAGGAAGTGCCCCAAACTGAAAAAACCCCGTTCCATCCACGCTCGCCCTATGGTGCGGCGAAAGTGTATGCCTATTGGGTAACCGTGAACTACCGCGAATCCTACGGGCTGCACGCCAGCAACGGAATTCTCTTCAACCACGAATCCCCGCGCCGTGGACCCACCTTTGTGACCCGAAAAATCACCATGGCCGCCTCCCGCATCAAAGCCGGTGAGCAAAAATGCTTGTATATCGGCAACATGGACGCCAAACGCGACTGGGGCTTTGCCCCGGACTATGTATATGCCATGTGGCTCATGCTCCAGCAGGATCAGCCGGATGATTATGTGATCGCCACCAATGAAACCCATACCGTCCGCGAATTCATCGAAAAATCCTTTGCCCATCTCGGCATGGCGATCGAATGGAAAGGCGAGGGCGTCAACGAAGAAGGCATTCGCACCGACACCGGCGAAACCGTGGTCAAAATCGATCCGCGCTATTTCCGTCCCGCGGAAGTGGAACTGCTCCTCGGAAACCCCGCCAAGGCCAAAGAAAAAATGGGCTGGGAACCTCAGATCAAATTTGACGAACTCGTCAAAGTCATGACCGATGCCGATTGGGAACTGCTGAAAAAATAATCCCGGCAAAAGTGCATACGCTTGCCGATCGTATGGCCATGATCGAGCAATCTCCATTTGAGTGAAATGAAAAAGACAGAATATATTGATCCATATCTCGGCCAACCCGGCACGGACTGGAAACGCGCCGAAGCGTATGGAATGGATATGTCTTTGATCCGTGCAAACCTTAATTTGTCCGTGGCAGAACGATTGCGTAGACACGATGTCGCCCTACGGACGATGATGGTGTTGCGTGCGTCGGTCATGGAGCGGGATGGGAAACCTAACTGATATTTTGCAGCTATTGAGCAAGAATGGGGTGGATTTCATTATCGTTGGTGGTTATGCCGTTGTGGCCTACGGGGGAACCATGGTTACGCAGGATGTTGACATCTGCTGTGACTTTTCACCCGACAATTTATTACGCCTCCAAGCCGCTTTGACGGAAATTCATCCGGTTCATCGCATGACCACGAAGCGCTTGCCGTTACAATTGACGGGGAGACGTTGCCATGGACTCAAGAATCTTTATCTGGATACAGATATGGGTCAGTTGGACTGTCTGGGTGACGTTTTAGGGATTGGAAACTTTCCAGAGGTGAAACAACGAAGCGTTGTTGTTGCTCTTGATGGATACGATGTTCGTTTGCTGGCATTGGATGCATTAATCGAAGCTAAAAAGGCCATGAACAGGCCTCGGGATAGGGAAGCCATCCTCCAGTTACAAGCCATTCAGGAACGTGAGAATGAACGAATGGACAAATCATGACACCTGGGTTCGTAGTCCGACTCTCGTTATTTAAAAGTGTAGAATTGCGGTCTGATCCCGGAACGCTCGGTCTGACCCCGAAACGCTTTGTGACCCCGTAACGCTATGATCTGATTTTTATGCAGGAAGGTGCTTTGCTGAGAGACAAATGAACAGAGGGTAAAAGCGTTAACGAAGAAGCTTCGGAACAGGCCATAGCAGGGACGTAAGCGGTGTGGTTGATCAGATGCGGCAATATTAAATATAGGTTCCCTTCGCCTCATCGGTTGATGATCGAAAATATCTGTCAGATTTATTGGAAGCTATTGAATATTGCCAGTTGTTGGAGATCGGTTTCGAGAATGTTGGTACACCTGCCACTACCGAAATTTTGATCGCTACTGACATAGAACCGTGATGAAAGCAAGGGGGAGGATATAAAAAGTGTTAAAAGATGATTATAAAGCAAAAATAAAGTTATGGGTTGATTGTCCTGTTGTCATGCCCTTGCCAAGAATCGCAAATCTTCCTCCTTTTGAACGCAAATGTTTTAGTTCGTATCAAGAGCTTAATTCGTGGAAAAAAGCTTATCGTGAGCAAATCGCAAGAAATGGAGGGGTTTTGTGGACGAAATAATTCAGCGATTTAATGAAAACAGTGTTCGCTATTTGGTCATCGGAGGACAGGCTGCACGCTTGACCGGCGTTCCAAGGTTTTCTATGGACTGGGATGTCTTTATTCCTCCCCATGACAAACAGAATATCGATTTGATCAACAGTGTGCTACATGATGAGCTGGACATGGAACTTGAGCCTTTAGGCCCCGGAGGCGCTAACTTTATTCAGACCTATCAAACACGGTTTGGAATTTTGCAGTTTCATTTGGGTGGGCCGGGGTTGCCTGATTTTAATAAGGCGGAAGCGAATGCGTCGATAGCAAAAACAGAAAATGGTATTTGCGTAAAGAAGCTATCCGACGAAGATTTGTTGAAGTCAAAAGAAGCTGCTGGACGACCAGAGGATCAAACAGATATTGAGTTCTTAAGGTTGAAATTGAAACGCAAGAACTTGGGCAGTTAAGCTCAGATCTTACGTGATTAGTGTGCAAAAGAAATTTACCACCCGCTGCGCTGGAGGTCACGGAGCACACGGAGGTGGGAAGGAACCCCCGGCGATTGACAAATGGGCGCCCGGTTATCGTCGTGTCCCATGAACGATGAATTGGCCTGTTCAGGAAGCCATCCTTCAGTTACAAGCCGTTCAGGAACGCGAGAATGAACGGATAGACAAATATGAACACCCGGTTTCACGGTCCGACTCTCGTTCGGTAAAAAATAATTACGGCCCGACCCCTTAACGCCGCATTTCCGGGAAAAGTCATTTAATATCTATTCCTGGATACCGAGATGAGACCCGACTCGTAGACCCCATCGAATTAAAATGGAGAATAACAGAATATGAAACGATTTGCATTAATCGGGGCGGCAGGCTATATCGCGCCGCGTCACATGAAAGCTATTAAGGAAACCGGGAATGATCTCGTTGCCATTCTTGATCCGAGTGACAGCGTGGGAGTGATCGACAGTTACTTTCCAAACTCAGATTATTTCCGTGAGTTTGAACGGTTTGATCGGCATTTGGAGAAACTGCGGCGTGAAGGGCGTGGTGTGGATTATGTAAGTATTTGTTCGCCTAATTATCTCCATGATTCACACATTCGGTTCGGTTTGCGTCATCAGGCTGATGTGATTTGTGAAAAACCACTTGTTCTAAACCCGTGGAATGTAGGTGCACTTCAGGAAATCGAACAGGAAACAGGCCGGACCATATATACCATTCTACAGTTGCGTCTTCATCCAGCCATTCGGGAGTTGAAGCGAATGGCTGAGGCATCCGGGGACCGAAAATACGATATACAGATTAATTATATAACCGCCAGAGGGTGTTGGTATCTATATAGTTGGAAAGGCGACATTCAAAAATCAGGGGGAGTGGCGACCAACATCGGTATTCATTTTTTTGACATGATGACGTGGATCTTTGGGTGTCCGGTTAAAAATGAAGTCATCCAGAACGAACCGACCAAGTGCAGGGGAATCCTACACCTTGATCGTGCTACAGTCAGTTGGTTTTTAAGCTTGGATAGCCATGATCTGCCGGATGAAGCTAAAAATCAAAACAAGAGAACCTATCGTTCCATCAAAATCGGAGAAGACGAGTTGGAATTCAGTGAGGGATTCACGGATCTTCACACCAAGAGTTATGCAGATATTTTATCTGGTGGCGGATTTGGTTTGGATGATGCCAAACAGTCGATTGATGTCATTTACGGTATTCGTAATGGCGGGAAGAGTTGAAAGGTTAGGCGCATGAACTATTTTGTACATGAATCATCGTATGTTGATGAAGGGGCTGTTATCGGCGCTGGATCAAAAATATGGCATTTCTGCCATATTATGAGCGGAGCACAATTGGGTGAGTGCTGTATTATTGGACAGAACGTTAATATCGATAGCGGCACACTTATAGGTAATAATGTAAAAATCCAAAATAATGTATCCATTTATACCGGACTGACTATTGAGGATGACGTGTTTCTTGGGCCCTCCTGTGTTTTTACCAATGTGACCAATCCACGGGCGCAGGTTAATCGGCGTGGATTATATGAACAAACGCTTCTCAGGCGCGGGTGTACTATCGGTGCTAATGCAACAATTGTTTGTGGTATTACGATTGGACGGTATGCCTTTGTCGGCGCGGGTGCTGTGGTTGTTAAAAATGCACCTGATTATGCTCTGGTAATGGGAAATCCTGCCCGTCAGCATGGGTGGATGAGCCGCCATGGTCATCGGTTACTCAACAAAGAGAAGAATGACGTCTATGTTTGTCCAGAAAGCGGGTTTCGGTATCAGGAAGCCGACGGAGAGTTGCAATGCCTTGATTTGAAAGAGGACTTCGTCCTTCCGGAGGAACTGTCAAAAGGGGATATCCTGTATGATGTCTTCAAACGTGGAAAAGAACGGGCATGAGCGAGGTAGGGCACAAGGCGATATTGCAAACAGGCCGATTTGTGCTTGAATGCCTGCTGTTGTTTTGTCTACTCCCGGCAGTCATTATACTATCAATAATTTGTTCAGCCGTATTCGGGATTTCATGTCTCTTAAATTATAAAAAAAGGAAAATAAGACAGCGGGGATATTTTGATTCCGCGAATGCGGATACTGCGGGTAAACGAGCAATATTGGTTGTCGGTCTGGAGCAGGTTATAGATAAAATCGGCAGGCATTATCAGCTGCTGGGAAAGAAACTTGAGAGTTCAACGATTATCTACTCGATGGATGCCAATAAGTGTTCTGGTCGGTTTGCATCCCGGTATGGTCTTCAATGGTATGACGTGCCAAGGGGTGGTTTTTCGGTTGATATCGTGAAGTTCTGGCAAATTCTGTTCAGTCACCAACCATTGCATGTTGAAATGTATTTATACGGAGCGCAGTCCTTTATCGCATATTTTGGATATTATATTGCGCTGCTTGTCACGCGTATTCCACTTGTCGTCGTATGCCGTGGCGGGGAGTTGTATTACTGGAAAAAGCATGGGCCAATGAGAAAACTGACGATTTGGATTGGGCTTCTAATGTCAAAAGTTGTTGTTTACAAACAACTTCATATGCCGCAGCAGCTGGATGATCTGCATATATCGACAAAAAAACGAATATTTTTTTACAATCGCGTGCCGGTTACAGAGAATTGGAGACGGAGTGCGGGGGATATTCTTTTTCTTAATTCGTGGAGAAACTTCAGAAGGCCGGATATTATGTTTGATGTCGCCATGCGGTTAGCGCCTGAATTTCCATCGGTCAGATTTACTATTGCCGGAGCAAGAAATGCAAAAGAGTCTCTGGATGCGGCAGGCATCCTTACAAAAGAAGTCGCAGAAGAACGAATCAAACAAGCTGGAATCAGCAATGTTCAATTGATTGGATGGGTTGATAATCCACAGGAATTATTGCAATCTCATGCGGTATATATATTACCAACCACATTGCTTTTCTTGAATTACACCCTGTTAGAGGCCATGGAGCTTGGGTTGGTACCGATTGTTGCCCATGCAGAGGGGGCGGCGCGCATCATCGATCATGGAATCGATGGCTTTATTGTGGATATGAGCATTGATTCATTTAGTAATGCAGTCAGAATCTTATTAAACAACGAAAAATTAACCGAACAAATGGGTTTGGCAGCCAAGAAAAAAATCAGCGAATCGTTTAATCTCGACAAGGGGTTGGACGATTTGCGCAGTTTTTATGAAAAACGGCTTGGCTGGCTGCAGCACTTTTGATGAGTCAGGTAAATTAAAACATGACGAATAATAAACACCGTGCGAATGCTCAACCGATGAATGGCCTTTGTTTTGTTGAGGTCTATGTGGAGAGTAGAGAATCATGCAGCAGGTAAGAATTCACACAAAGCTCACTTTGTTAGCAAGGTGTAGAGCATGGTATCACTCTTTTCGAGGCGCAAAACTCGGGAGAAATGTGATTATTGATCGTTCGGCCCGACTTCTTCGATACCCGTCATTGATCACGTTGGGTGATAACGTCATTATTAAATCAGGATCGCATGTTTGTCCATGCAACGAGAAGGCATTTGTTCGTATTGGTGCGAACACAACTATCGGGTTCAATACTCTGATTTACGCTTCCAGCGGGATTGATATTGGCGAAGACTGCATGATTGCGCCATTTGTGCATCTTGTCGATAGTGATCATGGCATTGAGCGAAGTCAAAAAATGAATCAGCAGCCGAATCAAACAACGCCTATCCGCATCGGATCAGATGTGTGGGTTGGTGCGCATGCCGTAATTCTCAGGGGTGTTACCATTGGTGATGGTGCGATCATCGCAGCGAGCGCCGTCGTTCGCAAAGACGTAAAGCCGTATGATATTGTCGGCGGAGTCCCTGCAAAGGTTATCGGGAAACGATCATGAAGGTAGGAATTGTTATACTTTGTCGTTATACTTCGCGCCGGCTGCCGGGAAAAATTCTCATGAAACTGCATGGACGGTGTGTGCTACAGCACATTGTTGATCGAGTTCGTCAGGCAGACCCCAATTATCCCATGGTGGTCGCCACATCCAATGATTCATCAGATGAACCGATCATCCGTTATTGTGTGGAACATGATATCCCGTTTGTTCGGGGATCGTTGCAGAATGTGGCGGATCGTTTCTTGACCGCCGCTGATTTTTTGGGGGTTGATTATGCGGTGCGGATCAACGGGGATAATGTGCTGCTTGACGGAACTGTTCTGAATCAGATTGTGCAGATTGCAGCAACCGGGTTGTATGATTTTGTGACGAATGTGCCTGGACGAACGTTTCCTTTCGGGATGAGTGTCGAAGCCGTTTCTGTGGATTACTATCGGAGAATAGTACGATATTTCACGGATGCATCCGACAAAGAACATGTGACAAAATATATCTATGATCATCCTGATGAAGGCAGCCGGTTTGTCTATAAGAATACCGCTTGTCCAAGAGCCGTCGGGTTGCAATTGGCACTGGATACCGGAGATGACTTTGCCCGTATTGAATCTATTCTGGATCATTTGGGAGAGGGCGCGTCATCTGCACCTCTGGCTTATGTCGCCGACATCGCGCAGGCGCTGGACAGACCTGATCCATGGAAGGGAAAACACGGACCTCTTCTTATCGCTGAAATTGGCGGGAACCACGAGGGGGATTATGATTCTGCCCGCCGTATGACCGCGCTGGCAGTCGATTGTCAGGTTGATTATGTGAAATTTCAGCTTTACCGTGGAGATACACTAGTCAACCCGCTGGAATCACCAGATCGCAACAGGCATTTTCAGAAATTTGAATTGACGAAGGATCAGCATCTGGAGTTGGCCCAGATGTGTCGGGACGGAGGGGTTGGATATATGGCCTCGGTTTGGGATCTTTCATTCCTAGACTGGATTGATGACTTTATTCCTATCTACAAAATAGGTTCGGGTGATCTAACCGCGCGCCCGGTTGTCAGAGAGTTCGCGTTGCGTGGTAAACCTATGATTGTTGCCACAGGTCTATCCACACTTGCAGAAGTGCTGGAGGAGGTTGCTTTCATTCAATCTGTGAATTCGGTGTTTACTGATGATCGCATGCTGGCATTGCTTCAGTGTACGTCGATGTATCCAATTCCTGATGGCGAGGCGAACCTTGCCGTTATGCAAACCCTTCACGCTGCTACAGGTTTGACGGTTGGATATTCTGATCATACAGAAGGTGATTTGGCTCTTCGGGTTGCGGCCTCACTGGGTGCCCGAATCCTTGAATTCCATTTTACGGATCGTCGGGAAGGACAGGCTTTTCGCGACCACAGGGTTTCTTTGCTGCCGGAGGGGGTCAGAGCGTTGCAATATGATTTAGACCGCATTCAACCGTTGACCGGTGATGGGATCAAG
>JAQVYB010000056.1 GCA_028708815.1 Kiritimatiellia bacterium
CCGGAAGCGCTCCGACCATCCACCGGCTTTTCTTTTGAAGCCAATCGGTGGAGATGCCTGCTCAAAAGGCCCAGATCGGGAAGAGCGGCAAAAGATATCGCGGCGCGGGAACATGGGCAAAACGACCGGAAATGAGGGAGAGCCCGGCATTCAGCAGAATGACCCCCAAGAGCGGAATCAATCCGCAGAGCCAATAAGTCCCACGTGATTTGACTTGCTGGGCGATCACCACAAAATAGGTGGAGAACAACACGAGAAAGGCGGTACTGCGAAACGCCGCATGAACTCCGCGCCCGCTTCGCAGGTCAAAGAGATCCAGACAGAACCCCAGATAGACCTTTCCGCTTTGAACAACAGTGGAGAACGTGATGTCGGAAATCAATCCGGTGGTCGTTGGATCAGTCAGCGTAACATAAATCCACGGTATTGCACCAACCACGCAGCATACCAAGGCCGTGATCGGGCCTCTACTCAGTAACCGTTTCCTGAAAACCAGACAGAAGGAAATGGCAATGGTCCCGGTATAAACCAACGTCAGATAATTGCTCCACCAACCAATTCCGCAGACCAACCCCAACAACACAAAGAGAACAGGCCTCACCGCCTCCTGTCGCACCTGTTTCTTGAGGATATGCGAAGCGATCCAGAGTGAAAGGGTCCCAAGCAGGAGCGTCAAGGCATAGCCAACCCCGGCCATGTAATGAAAATACAGCGAGGAACCCGTCACGCTGAGCGCAAGAGCCCATCGGGCCGCCCGACGCCCACCCCACTCGCGAGTCCATCCATAAATCACCGGCAGCAGTAAAAAGGAGACCAACGCCACCCCGGCACGCACCGCAAGCATCGTGCATCCGAAAAAGGGCATAAACAGGGCGCTGACATAGGATTCACCACTTCCCATGTAGGCCTGCCCATAAAAAAACAGCGGGAAGTGACGTCCCTCGTAAATATGCTTCGCCATGAGGCCGACAATTCCCTGGTCCGACGAGGGGTCGAACCGTCCGGCCCAAACCCCATAGGCACGCAACACCGCACCGAGTAAAAACAGAACACTTTCGATACGGTATTCTTTCAGAAAACGGTAAACTAAGGAGGCTTTTCGCATAAGCTCAATACGTCACTTTCCACAGAAAGAGCCCTTGAGGCAACGCCGTGGGAATGCGGGCCGTACGCTCCCGGGATTCCAGAATACGGGTCATCTCTTCCGGCTTGAGCTCGCCCAATCCGACCCGGACAAGCCCACCGGCAAGACTACGCACCATTTTATACAGAAATCCGTTGGCCACCGCACGAAGCTGAATCTCATTCCCCTTTTTGCTCACACTCAATTCGTTCAGGATGCGAACCGTACTCGACACATCCCGTTTCGGGTTGGCCGTAAACGCAGCAAAATCGTGCGTCCCTTGCAGCCGTTCCGCAGCGGAGCGCATGGCATCCAGATTCAGTTTCCGGCGGGCATGCAGTCGGTAATTTCTCAGAAAGGGCGGCATGACTTCGCCATTCCAAATAAAGTAACGGTACTCTTTACGAATCGCGGAAAAACGCGCATGAAAAGATTCCTCCACGGGAACCGCGCGTTGAATGCGAATCGTGTCGGGAAGCAAGGCATTCAAAGCACGTCTCAATTTCTGCGGACGCGGGAAGGCGTTTTCGGCGGAAAAATGCGCTTCCTGGGCGCGGGCATGCACCCCGCGATCTGTTCTGCCACTGGCATGCAGGCGGGTCGGCTCACGAAAAAGCACGGCCAGCGCCTCTTCCACGTTCTGTTGGATGGTGTTTTCCCCCGCCTGAGCCTGCCAGCCCGCATAGTCCGTTCCGTCATAGGATAGGGTCAGGCGATAATGGTTCACTGATTCAGCGCTTTACGGATGGTGTTCAGGAGCAAATCCACGTCGAACGGCTTACGAATATAGTCGACCACCAGATCGTGTTCCACGTGTTGTTCGTTGGAAAAAGGCGAGCCGGCACCCGAGGCGATGATGATAGGAATCCCCGCCGTACGTTCATCATTTTTGAGTGCCGCTGCGATTTCCCATCCGTTTTCACCGGGCAGCATCACGTCCAAAACAATCACATCGGGCAGAAACGCCCGGGCCTTGACCAAGCCTTCCGCTCCCGTGCTGGCCGTTTCCACCTCGCATCCCGGCATCTCAATAGCCAGCATACGCTTGGTGAGCGATCCCCAGACTTCTTCATCATCAATAATCAGTATTTTATCAATCATGGCTCACCTGCTTTTCCGGGTTGTTTTGTTCGTTGTTTCCGTAGATGGAGCGCAAATCGTGGTAGGCATCATCCAGCATTTCCACAAATCCTTCCGTGGTGTGCTTGGTGATTCCGTTTTTTCGGAGAATGCCGGGTTTGAGAGGCGCGTAAAAGCGGGACCCGTTCGTCCCCATACCGAGTGATTCGGCAAGCAGGCCCGCCAAATCAATCACCCAGGAATTTCCGACGGAGCCTTTTCCATAGTGATCGTTGAGCATATCCGAGAGCGGCTCGGAGAGTTCCCATCCGCAGGCGGCCCAATACGCGATGGTTTCGCTGGAAACACCGAATATACGTCGTTCTGCATGGCGCAGGGAAAGTTCTTCATCAAAAGCCAGTTTGAGGGCGGCCTGAAACTGTTCGGGGAAAAAGGTGTCGAGTACCACGCGACCGATGTTGCTCAACAAGCCGGCGATATACATGGTCGGATCGGAACGCCCGGTG
The DNA here is from genome assembly GCA_028708815.1 of Kiritimatiellia bacterium. Taxonomy (GTDB): domain Bacteria; phylum Verrucomicrobiota; class Kiritimatiellia; order RZYC01; family RZYC01; genus JAQVYB01. Next base: position 2,710 of record JAQVYB010000056.1, read on the forward strand.
ATCTGCTCATTGATCAGCTTGGCGGCCACAGCCGTTCCCAGTGAATGATACCAAATCGCCATCCGATTATACCCATAGCGGACTTCTTCTTCCTGCTGCGGGGTATACACGCTGACATCCGAACACAGCTCGCGCAACTGACGAAACCCCATCAGGGCAACCGCTTCATGAATGTTGGCAATTTTCCGGGGCAACCCGTATGCCGCCGAATTGATGGAACGCAATACGCGAATCGTCAACATGGCATCCGATTCGATAATACGGGATATATCCAGAATGGACCCGTTGTGCGTGCCCACCTGTTTGATCGCCTGATGCACATGGCCCGGTACGGGAATACCATTAAGGTTCTTTACCACCCTCTCAATGTTCATCCGCAGTATTTCTTTATTATTCGCCACGGAAACGTTCCTCCAGGTGGTTGAGTACGCAGGTTTTGATCATTTTCATCTGGGGATCGCTCTCCATGTTTTTATACAGGAGATCGAGTCGGGTTTTCGCCTTCAGATAAAGCTGATCAGAAAAGCGTTTTTCATCCTCGGTCTTCACCTCAAGATCTTTCAGGTGCGTGGCATCCGGCGGGGCAACAATGCTGATTCGAGTGACATTCCATCGATTCAGCGATCGTATGTGCGCTCCCGTGAGCGGAGTGTTCTCCTTCACAAGCATGATTTCATTCACCTTGACATCGCGATCAACCACCATGCCCTCTTCCAACTGCGATGTTGAAATCCACATAGGTCACTCCTGTCGAGGATTGCCCAAGACCGCTTTTCTTCCGATCCGGGCCTTGGTTACCGGGGTCTCCAGTGTAACCGGCTCCCCTCCCCTGGCGGCAGATTCATAGAGCGCCGTCAGAATATTGATGTTGGTCATACCACTGGCCCCTTCCACCGGGCCGGGAGCGTTTTCGAGCAGGGCGCTCATCGCCGCGCGCAGATAAGGAAGATGCCCGTGTCCATACACATTCGGCACTTCCTGTGAAAACATCTGTTGTATTTCGAGATCTTCTTCACGCTGCTCGATGAACTTCCAATAATCCACACGATTCACGGCCGGACCACCGATAATAACACTTCCGTTTTCTCCAAGCAGGCTCATAGAGCCTTCCAAATCTTCGGGCCGCGTCGCCACGGTCGCTTCAAAGGCGCCCAGCGCACCGGACTTGAATTTAAGGATGGCCACAGCGGTATCTTCCACTTCAATATCCATCAAGCGGGTTGCGGTCCGGCATTGCAAACTTTCAATCGGCCCCATAAACCACTGAAGGAGGTCCAGATGATGGGTCGCCTGCTGCGACATCACCCCGCCGTCCAATTCCCAGGTTCCCCGCCAGTCCGCCTGATTGTAATAGGCCTGATCCCGACGCCACCGGACGCGAATCGTACCCATGACCATGCGCCCAAAGCGGTTCTCCTCAAGCGCCTTTCGCGCGGCCACCACGGCTCGGTTGTAGCGGTTCTGTTTCACCACAAACAAACGGCAACCGTGTTTTTCGCATGCCTTGATCATTGCGTCGCAATCTTCCACGCGCAGAGCCATCGGCTTTTCCGTAATGATGTGTTTGCCATAGGGCGCCAGATCCAAGACGTGTTTGGCATGCATGCCGGAAGGGGTCATGACATCCAACACCTCGATCTCCGGGTGGGCCTTGATCATTTCATGATAATCCGTATACCACGGAACACCGTATTTCCCGCCCTTTTCCGCCGCTTTTTCCGCATCCAAATCGCAAACCGCCACCAGACGCCCACCCACGTCCTCTGTCTGATAGGAGGCCAGGTGCTTCTCCGAGATTCGCCCACAACCGATGGTTGCAACATTTAATTCACTTTTCTTCATCCGATTGACTGCCTTTCTTTCCGAGAAGAATCTTGGCCCGTTTCAAAACAAGCGAGACCATTTTAGATTTTCGCGCCACTTGTGCAAATAGAATCCATACCGTAATTAAAACGAGAAGCCCAACCGCGATTTTCCAGATGCCTTGATTTCCCATCAGCTCAATGGCCCCGGCCCCCAGCAAGGTGGCTGGAATCGCCTCCGGCAGAATACCCGCCAGCGTGCCCAGTAAAAAGGGGGCATGACGTACCGGGGTCAAGGCAAGCACCATATTCACAAAAACGCCCCCCACCGGCAGTTGCCTGGCCAAAAAGACGGAGGCAAAACCCTTGCGCTCGAAAACGCCGGTCAACTCCATAAGCAGCGGCCAACGTCGCATCACAAAAGCGCGCCCTCCCCACCGCACAAAAATAAACGTCGCGTACGAACCAAGCAGCGTACCCATTTGCGAGAGTAACAGCCCCCACGCAAAACCAAAAACCGCACCGGCAATCGGACAGACAATCAGACGGGGCAGACCGAAACAGATCAGCACGGCAGAAACCATCACAAACAACGCCGGAGCCCAGATGCCGGTACGCTGCAAGGTATCCTGCACCTTCCCCACCTCATGCAGATACGTCCGAAGCGGTGAGAGATAAATCAGGTAAATCCCGCCCAACACAAAGAGAATCACTGCCGCGGCTTTGATCACCTGCTTCATCAGCGGCGCACCCGCCGCCTCTCCGTCCTGGAGGGATTCCTTCCCGGCAGCGGAGACGCCATCATTGATCACATTCTGCCGCATGGCCCTATTCTTCACCATCGTAACGCAGCGCGGAAACGCTGCGTTTTCTGAACCAACGAATCGCGAAGCAATCCACCACTCCGCGCCAGGCTCTGTTGCCCACACCGTATTTGGATACACCCGCGGTACGCGGACGATGATGAACGAGAATCTCCGTAACCTGGAAGCCCTGAATGCGCAAGATCGTGGGCAGGAAGCGGTGCAGCCCGTTGAAAACGGGAATATCCCGGAGGGCCGAACGCCGGAGGGCCCGGTAGGTGCACCCCGCATCGGCAATGCGGTCCCCCGTGACCGAGTTTCTAAAGCGGTTCGCGATTTTCGATGAGATGCGCTTGACGAAATCATCTTCGCGCTTGCGCCGAACCCCACACACCGCTGCCACATCGTCCGAAAGATTCCGAAGCAGCTCGGGAATATCCGCAGGGTCATTCTGCAAATCCGCGTCCATCGTAATGATCACATCCCCCCGCGCATGGGCCATACCCGTCAGGCTCGCGGCACTTTCACCGGAATTGATGCCGTGCCTCAACACGCGTACCGATGAATTTTCCTGCTTGAGTTTGCGGAGAACTTCAAGGCTCTGATCGGTGCTGCGATCGTCCACATAAATTACTTCGTAGGTTTTTTCGAGCGGCTTCACGGCTGCATCGATCTCGCGAAGAAGGGTCGCCACATTATCTTCTTCATTAAACACCGGAACCACCACGGAAATGTCCAGCCTGTCCTGATCCTTCTCCAATTGCATCGGCCTTATTCCTTCCGTTTTGAATTACTCAAAAAAATGACGGACCTGCTCACACACATAATCAATTTCCGCCTCGGTGATGGTCGGAAACATCGGCAGTGAGAGCATATGCTCGCAGGCATACTCTGCACGCGGGAAGGTCCCCCGCCCCTGATGAAGATGCGCATAGGCCGGCTGCAAATTCAAGGCGCGCGGATAATGCACGCCGGTTTGCACGCCTTGAGCAAGCAGATACTCGGCAAAACGGTCGCGTTCCTCCGTGACCACGACAAAGACATGATAGATGTGGAAACATCCTTCCGCCTCCACAGGCAGAATGAGCCCCGGGATGCCGGCTAATTTTTGTTTATATCGTTCTGCCGCCGCATGACGCGCCTCGTTCCAGGCACTCAGCCCGGGCAGAATAACACGCAGCATCGCCGCCTGAATAGTATCCAATCGGCTGTTGATGCCTTCCAGCTCGTGCTGGTATTTTTTGGTACGCCCATGATTGGCCACCATGCGGATTTTCTTTAACACGGCGGGGTCTTTGGCAATCACCGCGCCGCCATCGCCAAAGCCGCCCAGATTTTTCGAAGGGAAGAAACTGAACACGGCCACATCTCCGTAGGTCCCGACATACCGGTCGCGATACTTCGCTCCCTGGGCCTGCGCACAATCTTCCACCACATAGAGCTTGTGCTTCCGAGCAATTTCCAGCACCGGATCCAGTTGAAACGGATGCCCGTAAAGATGAACCGGAATGATGGCCTTCGTTCTGGAGGTGATTTTCGCTTCGATGGCACCCACGTCGATGTTATAGCAGCCCGGTTCGGCCTCGATGTCACAAAACACCACCTGCGCTCCGGTCAACGTGATGGCTTCCGAAGTCGGAATGGCGGTATGCACCGTGGTAATGACTTCATCGCCCGGTCCGATGCCCAGGCCGCGCAAGGCGGAAAAAAGCCCGCTGGTTGCGCACCCCACTGCACAAACCTCCTCCACCCCCAACCAGGCCGCCATTTCGCGTTCAAAAGCCTTGACGTCCGGCCCGCCGATAAAGTGTGCGCCATCAATCACTTCACAGGCGGCCTGCTTCAGTTGCTCTCTGTAAGGCGCGAGATTTCGAACAATATCTACAAAGGGTACATTCATCTATATTAACCTCATATTTATGCCGTAAAGAAAGGCGAGTAAGATGGCCATTCTGCACAAAAACGCAAGCATTAAAAAATGGTGAAAGCGGGCGTGAGAATCTGCTCACGACATCAGAAACCAGAACAAAAGGATCAGCAACATTATGCCAAGCACGGTGAAAAACAGCCGGCGATTTCGACGTACCCGTGCCGGCACTTCCCGCGTACCCGCCGCCTGAAAGCTGCCGGTGGCCAGATACTTGCTTAATTTTTCCGCGGGATGATGCCTCCGCGTGGACACGTCGTGACGAACGGAATCTGCGCGAAACGCGTCCTGTTGCGGCTCGGTCGGGACAGGCGCCCGCTCGCCCTGACGGGTATTCCGCCGCATGTTCCGCTCCAGCCGCTTGATGCTGTTTTCAATCAGATTCGACTGATTCTCAATGTTCTTCAGTTTCTGATCCAGCGGATTGCGGTCTCTTTTCAGCAAAGGAAGTACCATGAACTCACCCCGCCAATCAAATGACCCCGCGCGCCAACAGCACAAAGGCCGTAATGGCAATGGCAATCACAATCCCCAGAAGCGGAAGGCTGACGGCAAACCCCACCTTCAGCCAGTATCCCCAGGACTTCTGTTGCTCCGAGGAACGAATCACCGGTTCCTCGAAAAGGACCGGCTCGTTCTGGTCCGACGAGATGTTCCGCTCCCGAATTGTTTCAATCTTGGACATGGATTTTTTGTATTCGAGACGGGCATCCTCTATAATCGCCAGAGCCTTTCCCAGTTCATCCCTGATCTTATTCTCCTCCCAGGGTTCCGGGTCCAGATTCTCGAGTTCGGCCAACATGGTTTTGAAGCGTTGGCGCGTGCTACCCAGCAAATCCGTCACTTGTGCCGCCCGGATTTCATCCCGCTCCAACGTCAGAACCGTCTGGCCGAGTCGATCGATAATGCCCCGACGCCCGGACTCGAAATCATCCTGCCGCGTACGCAGTTCCTGAAGATCCCGGCGCTCACGCTCCAAAGCCTCCTGCCGCTGACGCAGCCGCTCGAGTTCCTCCGTGGTTTTTGCAACCGAATCTTCAACCTCCTCGCGATGCCGTGCCATGCGGGTCAGGTTTAAATCTCCCACATTCCGTGAGGGCAGCGTATCGGACGGTGCGGCGGGGATCCCGGCCGGTTGAACCTCGTCCCCTGCGCCCATCCGTATCCGTTTTGCTCCTTCGCGCTTCTGAATCAAATCGTCATCAAAAAAATCGGTGTTTGGCATCGGATTTCCTCCTGTTCTCACTGGGGTATGATCAACGTCTGGCCTACTGTAAGGCTGGATGGTGATTTCATTGAATTTCTGTTGGCGTCATAAATTTTACGCCATGCATTGGAATCGTTATACATTTTGCCGGAAATACTGCTGAGGGTGTCCCCCTTCTGCACACGATAGGTACGAACCGGCGGCTGGGCGGGGGCGGGTTTCGGTGCCGGCGAAACCTCCTGCCGGTGCGGCTCAAGGGTTGCTGCACGCGGGGCGGCACTCTCCACGACTGCGGTTGCCGCCGAGTCGCCTTGAACCCTCACCAACTCAGCCAAACGCGCCTTCAGCGAAGCATTCTCCTTGCGAAGTTCCGCGATTTCCTCAATAGCACCGGGTGGCGTATCCGGCAGCGAAACCGCATAAGAAAGCCTCGCCCGACGGATCAGATCCTGGATTAACTGCTCTTTTTCGCTGTCCGGACGCAACTCCAGATAACGCTGATAATGATAAATAGCCCGGTTATAATCCTCTTTATAACTGTCATAAAGCAGGCCCACTTCCAAATGCGCTCGAGCCAGTTGCGGCTTGCGGTCCAACGCCTTGTTGTATAAATCGATGGCACCGTCAATATCCTGCGCCTTCTTGCGCACACGGGCACGGCGAAGGGCGGGATCGTTCTCTTCCTGTTTGTCCAGGCTGGCGGCATCGCGTCCACAGCCCGTCAGTGTAACAACACTAAAAATGCCCACTAAACAACAGATAAAACCGTATCGCAAAGGTGAAAAGTTCATGAGCGCAGAATCTACGGGAGAATGAGCGGCAAGTCAACCTGCGTATAGGAGGATTGAAACTTTTTTCGGTGGAATTCGGCAAGGCGGGTATGATAAGCAGGGGTGGCTGAGAGGCGTATTCCCGGACGCCTGCCGATTGAATACCCGAAAGGAGCACCGCCGTATGATCAAAAGCATCTGGACCATGGCCTGCCGCATCACCCTGCTGGCCGGGATTCTTTTAACCGGCATCGCCGTACTCGAGGTCCTGCGCGGCTTTGCCTTTCTGTATCGTATCCACCCCTGGGTGGGCTGGGGATTCGCTCTCCTCGTCGCAGGCTTCGTTCTCTACTCCTTTCATTACGTGTTTTTGCGCTGGTTCCGCATCCCCAAAGCCCTTAAACCGCCCGCGATGCCCGAGCACCTCCCCGAAGCCTCGTTCAAACAACTCCGCGACTACGCACGTTATCTCATTCGCTATATGAAACGTCTGGCCACCAACCCCCTGCTGACGCCGGAAGAAACCGCTCCGCTTAATCAAGCGGTCGCAGGGATCGAGGATGTTCTTTCCGCACATCCGTTGCGCGAAGACCTCATCCGCGAAATAAAAACGGCTGAAAAAGAAACGATCATACCTCTGCTGACACGCTTGGAGGATACAGCGGAGGCCGAGGTCCGCCGCAGCGTGCGCGACATCATGCTGGGGGTGGCCCTCAGCCCCTATCACAGCATGGATATTCTTATCGTCCTCTATCGCAATGCCGTCATGGTGCTGCGTATTGCCGACATCTTTGACGGGCGGCCCGAAAAAACCGAACAGGCTCTGATTCTGCGCGATACCCTGCGTACCGTGGTGGCCGTGAACATTCTGAACATGGGACGCACCCTGATCGAAGGGCTCTTCGCCAATGTCCCGCTGATCGGACGGGCCATGGACGATATCTCCCAGGGGCTCGGCGCCGGTCTGCTGACCTCAGCCACAGGCCATGCCGCCATCCTGCGCTGCGCCTCGTTCCGTCCCTGGAGCCGCGAAAAGGCCGTCACCTCCATCGCCGGCCAGGCACGTGGGTTTTTCACAGATGTACGCAACATCTTTTCGCGCGACGTTCTCCCCCACCTCAAAACGCGCATTGCTCTTTCCGCCGGCACGGAGGAAAAAGACGATCCCGGCTTTTGGAACACCCTGATTCAGGGGATTGCCGTATCCGTGGACAACACCATCAACACCATGGATGCGCTGGTTATCCAGCCGACGTTCGCCGGAACCCGTTCGGCCACCCGGGCAGGATCGGCCGCCATTCGCGTCACCCGGTCAGCGGGGACCTCCACCTATCGCGGCCTCTCCCGCGTCCTGCGTACCTTCGGCCAGCGAGTAAAATACACCACCCGACCGCACCGAAATTCCTGATCCCTGTTTACAACTCCGACAACTTTCACTATATAGCATCGCCATATCTATTTATAGACGAAAATCAAGCAGGGGCACTATGCAAAAAGGATCAACGTCGGGGTTACGCAATCTGGAACTTCCCATTCCATACGGCACTCACCCAACATCGAAAGGCACGCAGTTCACCATCTTCAGCCGTCATGCCACATCAGTCTGGCTGATGCTGTTTAACGAGCCGAACGCCGCCAAACCCGCACGCGAAATCAAACTCGACCCCGCAAAACACCGCGTGGGTGATGTCTGGCACATTTTTGTGCCCGGGGTACGGGCGGGGCAATGCTACCTCTACCGCATGGCCTCCGACCTGGACATCCCGGAAGCCGCATTTTTCAATCCCGATCAGTGGTTGTTGGATCCCTATGCACAGGCGATTGCCGGAGAACCCGCATGGGGCCGGGCTTCCGGCATTATTCCAGGCCGGCTCCAACCAAACGGCACTCATTTCCCGAAAAGCGTAGTCGTGAATCAGGCCTTCAACTGGGCGGGCGATGTCGCCCCCGATATTCCTCTGGATCAAGCGGTCATCTACGAAACACATGTACGCGGATATACCATTCATCCCTCCGCCAAAACCTCGAATCCCGGAACCTACGCCGGATTGATGGAAAAAATTCCTCATCTGAAAAAACTCGGCATTACCTCGCTCGAACTCCTGCCCATTCACGAATTCAACGAAATGGAATATCTGCTGGAAAACGGGGCACGGAAAAACCTGCGCAACTTCTGGGGATACAGCACGCGTGCCTTTTTCGCGCCCATGGGCCGCTTTGCCGCATCGGGCATCTGCGGCGAACAAATCCGCGAATTCAAAAAACTCGTGAAGGCCTGCCACAAGGCGGGGATCGAGGTGATTCTTGATGTCGTGTTCAATCACACCGACGAGGGCAATGAAAACGGCCCGGTCTGGTCCATGCGCGGCATTGATCACTCCGTGTATTACATGACCGAAGCCGACCGCAAAAAAAACTGCAATTATACGGGTTGCGGCAATACCGTGAATTGCAACCATCCCGTGGTGCGGGATTTTATTCTGGACTGCCTGCGTTACTGGCACCTGGTGATGCATGTGGACGGCTTCCGCTTCGACCTGGCCTCCATTTTCTCCCGCGGCCAGAACGGCGAGCCTTTGGCCAATCCACCCGTCGTGGAAGCCATTGCCGAAGATCCCGCGCTGCGCGGCGCCAAGCTGATTGCCGAAGCCTGGGATGCGGCAGGGCTTTATCAGGTCGGCTCCTTCCCAAACCGCCGATGGTCCGAGTGGAATGGACGCTACCGCGATGACATACGCGAATTCTGGAACGGGGCCAAACACGATCTGCGCACCCTGGTCACCCGCTTCATCGGAAGCCCCGACCTCTATGCAAAAAACAACCAACCCCCTCAGAAAAGCATTAACTTCATCGCCTGTCACGACGGGTTCACCCTGAACGACCTGGTCAGTTACAACCATAAAAACAATCTCGAAAACATGGAGAACAACCGCGACGGCGAAAATCACAACCGCAGCTTCAACTACGGGGTGGAAGGTCCGACCAGCGATCCAACCATTCGCTCCCTGCGCCTCAGGCAGATGAAAAACCTGCTCGCCACCCTCTTTCTTTCCCAGGGGGTCCCCATGCTGCTCGCGGGCGATGAATTCGCACGCTCCCAGAACGGCAACAACAATGCCTATTGTCAGGACAACCCGATTTCCTGGGTGGACTGGGCCCTCCTGGAGAAAAACAAAGAATTATTCAACTTCGTACGCAAGCTCATCGCCTTCCTTAAAACTCATCCCGTCGTCCGGAAAACCCGCTTCCTGAATGACAAAATCGACTCCGTAAAAACACCCGATGTGCGCTGGTTCGGCCTCGACATCAAACCCGTGGACTGGGACACAGGAACCAGTATAGCCTGCCGACTCCATACGACAGAAAACCATGAAACGGAAGACCTCTTCATCATCTTCAATGCAGATGAAAAGGCCCTGCAAACCTACCATCTCCCCGAGTTGAAATCCCACTCCTGGAACATGGCACTGACCACACAGGAACGCTCTACCGCCTGGCGGGCCGGACAAAAATCCGTCAAGGTCGAACCACGCAGCGTAACGGTTTTTCGTTCTTCCCTGCTTTAAAGGTTGCATTCCGCCCCGGAAAAGTTCGAATAAAGCGCTATAAACAAAATAGATCACCTTTGATATTATCTGAAAGCAAAGCCGAGGAGACTATGGGCATGAACAAAACAAAGGAAAAAACTGTTCTGAAAACGAAGCCAACGAAAAAAGCGCAGCCCAAAAAGAAACCGGCGCCCAAAGCGAAGGCCGTCAAACAGGACGAATCCAAGGCCACCGCCAAGCCCAAAGCTTCGGCAACATCCCGGAGCCCCGCCAACCCAACAAAGTCCGGCCAACCAAAAACAAAAGACGCCCGGCAGACGGATTCATATTTCGACGGCGAAAAACTCTACGCCGTGGGCGGCGGACGATACATTCAGTTCAATGGTATCGGCCCTCTGCCCGAGGAAATCGCTGTTTTCATGGATCGTACCGGACGCAAACCCCCGTTTATGCTTCTCCCTGAAATGTCGGTGGACTTCTATCTATCCAAAGGCTTCGGTGGTTCATCCAAAGTGCACTGGTCCGGTGAAGGCAAACTGCCAGAGACCGTCATCAGCTATCTCAACGAACACGGCACACTACCCCGCACCCGCGAAAACAACGAAGACGACGAAGACTACGAAGAAGATCCCAACGAAGAGAACTTCGAATAGACTTGAATCTTCCATACCCTTCCTTTAGCTTCACGCTCCAAGACAGCCGTGCGCGCTGTTTCTTTTTTTCTTTAACGAAAAGGTTGGAGTGTTGGAATGAAGTGTTTGGTCACCGGCGCAGCCGGTTTCATCGGAAGCAATCTGACGGATCGCCTGCTCCGGGAGGGGCATTCCGTCCTCGCATTGGATAATTTTTCCACCGGATTTCGCGACACCATTCAATCCGCCCTGAATCATCCCGCGTTTGACCTGCGGGAGGTGGATCTCCTCGAACCGGGCGACTGGTCCGACGCCATGGCAGGCGTCGATGCCGTCTTTCATCTGGCAGCCAATGCCGACGTGCGCTTCGGCCTTAACCACCCGCGCAGAGATCTGGAACAGAACACGCTGGCCACATTCAATGTCCTCGAGGCCATGCGTGAACACGGAGTACGCCGAATCGCCTTTTCCTCCACCGGGTCCATCTACGGCGAACCAACCATTTTCCCCACGCCGGAAAACGCCCCCTTCCCCATTCAAACCTCCCTCTACGGGGCATCCAAACTGGCCTGCGAAGGCCTCATTCAGGCCTACTGCGAAGGCTATGGATTTCAGGGCACCATCTATCGATTCGTTTCCATTCTTGGGGAACGATACAGTCACGGACACGTCTTCGATTTCTACCGAGCCCTCAAACAGGATCCAACGGTCCTGCGCGTCCTGGGAAACGGAAAACAACGCAAATCCTACCTCTATGTGCAGGATTGCATAGAAGCCATTCTCAAAGGCCTGCGCGACCAGCCGGGCATAAGCATCTATAACCTCGGCACGGATGAATACGTCGAAGTAAACGATTCCATCCGTGTCATCTGCGAATTCATGGGCCTCACACCCCACCTTGACTATGCCGGTGGCGAACGCGGCTGGGTGGGTGACAGTCCCTTTATCTTTCTCGACTGCGCCCACATCCGCTCCACCGGTTGGAAGCCCCGCCTCTCCATCCGCGAGGCCGTGGTCAGGACACTGGAGTTTTTCGAGTCGAATCCCTGGGTCTTTGAACGGAAGTGAGCCGCATCATGAAGGATGAATCAACCAAACCACCCGCCGCCGACAACCACCCGACCCCGCTCCTCTCCATCGTGGTGCCGGTCTATCAGGAAGAACAAACCATTTTACCTTTTCTGGAACGCATGACACAGGTGTTGGGCGCCATCACGGCAGATTATGAAATCGTCTTCGCCATGGATCCGGGACGCGACCGCACCGAAGAGATCATCCTCGAAGCGATGAATCGCGACCCGCGCATTAAACTGCTGGTCATGACGCGCCGCTGGGGTCAGCCCGCCGCCACCATGGCCGGGCTCGACCATGCCAGGGGCCGGGGCGTCATTGTTATCGACGTGGACCTCCAGGACCCGCCGGAACTCATCCGGGAAATGGTCGCCAAGTGGCGCGACGGCAACGATGTCGTCTATGCACAACGCCGCTCACGAAAGGGAGAGACGCTTCCCAAACGCCTGGTCTCCTGGGTTGGCTACTGGGTCATCAATCACATCTCGGAAGTGCCCATCCCGCGCAACACCGGTGATTTCCGCCTCATGGACCGCAAGGTCGTGAACGAGCTGAAGGGCCTGCGCGAAACCCACGGCTTTCTGCGCGGCATGGTCGCCTATGTCGGTTACACCCAAACCTCCGTACTCTACGATCGCGACGAACGCCAGGCCGGACGCTCGAAATACAGTCAGATCACAGGCTCGCTGCGCATCGGCCTCAACGGCGTCGTGGCCTTTTCATCCAAGCCGCTGAGCCTCGCCACCATGCTGGGATTTGCCTCGGCCTTTCTGAGCCTGGTCGTGGGCGTCATCTACGTGGGACAAAAACTCTTCACGCGCACCGGCATGGCCACCGGTATTGCTCCGATCATTTTGCTCGTGACTCTCCTCGGCGGTTTACAGTTGATTGCCTTCGGCATCATGGGTGAATATGTAGGCCGCATCTACGAAGAGGTGCGCATGCGCCCGAAATATCTGCTGGCAAAGAAGGTTGAAAAAAACGCGATGACCGCCGAAACGGAGAAAGAATAAGGCCATGAAGATCGGCGTCTACGGATTGTGGCATCTGGGTTGCGTGACGGCGGCCTGTCTGGCGGAAAAAGGCCACCGCGTCATCGGCCTGGCCCTCGATGAGTCGCTCATCACCGACCTTCAATCCGGCAAACCGCCCATCGCCGAACCCGGACTTTCGGAAACGATTCGAGCGGGCCTGGACGCCGGCACCCTCCGGTTCACCTGCAACCTGAGCGAACTGGCCGACGCCGACCTGCTTTGGGTCACATTCGACACCCCGGTGAACGACGACGACCAGGCGGATACGGAATATGTATTTCACCGCATTCAGGAGGCCCTGCCGCATCTGCGTGAGGGAGCCGTGGTGCTGGTCTCCTCACAAATGCCGGTGGGCAGCATCGCCCAACTGGAAAAGGCGGCAGCCCCACTGAATAAACACCTGCACTTCGCCTGCTCACCCGAAAACCTTCGCCTCGGAAAAGCGTTGGAGGTCTTTCTGCATCCGGACCGCATCGTGGCGGGCGCTCGCTCTGAAGAAGCACGTGCTCTCATTTCCGAAGCGCTCGCCCCCATCACCGACCGAATCCTCTGGATGTCGCCCGAATCGGCGGAAATGGCCAAGCACGCCATCAATTCCTTTCTAGCCCTCTCCGTGGCCTACGCCAACGAACTGGCCGCCCTCTGCGAAGTCACCGGCGCGGACGCCAAGGAAGTCGAGGCAGCACTCAAAAGCGAACAACGCATCGGCCCCGGTGCATACCTCTCTCCCGGCCCTGCCTTCGCAGGCGGCACTCTCGCACGCGATGTCGCCTTCCTGAACACCATCGGCGCCCGCGACAACCTCACCATACCGCTCATCGCCGCCATTCGTCCAAGCAATGACCATCATCGCGGCTGGATTCACCGAAAAATTTCGTCCATCGTTGGAAACCGGCGCGACGCATCCATCGCCGTATGGGGCCTCACCTATAAACCCGGCACCGACACCCTGCGCCGTTCCTCCTCCGTGGAACTCTGCCGCAAACTCCGGCAGGACGGCTTCCCCGTGCGCGCACACGATCCCGCCTTCAACGAATTACCGAATGAACTCGACGGTCTCATCTCATTCCACGCCGACCCCCTCGAAGCCTGCCGGGTCTGCGACCTGCTCGTCATTGCCACCCCCTGGCCCCTCTATCGCGACCTGCCGGCCGACGCCGTCGCGCAGGCCCTCGCGCCCGGCGCAACCGTCATCGACGCCTCCCGCTTTCTCGCCCAAACTCTCGGAAAAAACGACCACTTGAACTACCTAACCATCGGCGGATGCAGATCATGAAACTGACCGGAAAACGAGCCGTTATCACCGGGGCCAATCGAGGACTTGGTGAGGCCATCGCACGCGCCTTTCACCGCGAAGGCGCCTCCATCCTCCTCTGCGCGCGCGACGAAACACCCCTTCGCGCCGTCGCCGATTCGCTCAACGCTGCCGACGGCACGAACCGCGCATGTTTCATCTCCGCCGATGTCTCCCGCACCGACGACATCGATCGGGTGGTCGCCCTCGCCGAAAAAGAATGGAACGGTCTCGACATACTCGTCAACAACGCGGGCATCTACGGCCCCCTCGGCAACCTGCATGAAATCGACTGGCAGGAATGGGTCCAGGCCATTCAGGTGAATCTCCTCGGCTCCGCGGCCATGGCACGCGCCGTCATTCCCCTCTTTCTCCGACAGAACAGCGGACGCATCATCCAGCTCTCTGGCGGCGGTGCCACCAGCCCTCTGCCCCGCATCAGCGCCTACGCCGCCTCAAAGGCGGGCGTCGTTCGTCTCGCCGAAACCCTCGCCGAGGAATACCGCGCTCAACAAATTTTCGTCAACGCCATCGCGCCCGGCGCACTGAATACGCGCCTGCTCGATGAAATACTCAAGGCCGGACCCGAGCGCGTGGGCAACACCTTTTACAACAAGGCCATCCAGCAAAAAGAAAACGGCGGGGCATCCATGGAAAAGGCGGCGGCTCTGGCCGTCTTTCTCGCATCCGATGCCGCGCACGGCATCACCGGCAAACTCTTCAGTTCAGTCTGGGATCCCTGGCAACGAATCGAAACTTTCCGCGAAGAACTGATGAACAGCGATGTCTATACCCTGCGCCGAATCGTTCCGGAAGATCGCAATTTTGACTGGGGGGAATCATGAGCACACTGCGTGTGGGTATCCTGGGATGCGGCCTGATTGGGCGCAAACGCGCCGCGGCACTCGCCGGAGCAAAACTGTCCGCTTGCGCCGATCTCGATGCAGCCCGTGCACAAGCCCTCGCCCAAAGTTTCGGATGCGCCGTATGCGCCCCGCAGGAACTGCCGAACCGCGATGATGTGGATGTGGTCATTGTCGCCACGCCGAACAATGCCCTGGCGGAATGCACCATCCAAGCCCTCGAAGCCGGATGCCATGTCCTCGTGGAAAAGCCCGCCGCTCGGAATGTCGCCGAACTGGAGCGCGTGCGCGAGGTGGCCCGTCGTACCGGCCGGCTGGTGCGCGTCGGATTCAATCACCGCTATCATCCCTCGTTCATCAAGGCACGTGAGCTGCACCGCGAAGGCATTCTCGGCCCCATGATGTTTATCCGCGCCGCCTATGGACACGGCGGACGCCTCGGCTATGAAAATGAATGGCGCATGCAGCCGGAAATCTCCGGTGGTGGCGAACTCATCGATCAGGGCGTTCACCTCATTGACCTCTCCCGCTGCTTCCTTGGTGAATTCACCGAAATCACCGGACGCGCCGAAACCCTCTACTGGGATGCCCCGGCCGACGACAACGCCTTCATGCTCCTGCGCACACCGGAACGTCAAACCGCCTTCCTCCATGTCAGTTGCTCCGAATGGAAAAACCTCTTTTCTTTTGAAATCTACGGGCGCAACGCCAAGCTGCATATCACCGGCCTCGGCGGAAGCTACGGCATCGAAAAACTGACCTGTTACCGCATGTTGCCCGAAATGGGCCCGCCCGATACCATGAGCTGGGAATATCCGCGAGGCGATGCCTCGTGGAACATCGAATTCGCCGAATTCACGGAAGACATCCGCCTGCAACGCACCCCCGACGCAGGGCTCGACGACGCCCTCGCCGCGCTGCGCGTGGTCGAATCCATCTATCAACAATCAGGGAGCGCATCATGAGTGATTTTATTTCGGACTTTCTGCACGACAGCACCACCATTATTGAACGCCTCGACCGCGCCGCCATTGCCGGCGTTGTCCAACACCTCGCCGCCCTGCGCGAACGCGGCGGACGCCTCTTTCTTCTCGGCGTTGGAGGCAGCGCCGCGAACTGCTCGCATGCGGTGAATGATTTCCGCAAACTCGCCGGCATCGAAGCCTACGCGCCCACCGACAATGTCTCGGAACTGACCGCTCGCATCAACGATGAAGGCTGGGCGGGCGTATTCGTCGGCTGGCTGAAAGCCAGCCGCTTCACCGCCGAGGATGCCATTCTGATCATGTCAGTCGGCGGGGGCGACCGGGAACGAAATGTCAGCCCGAATCTGGTCGAGGCCATCGACTATGCCCAATCCATCGGCGCGACGGTGTTGGGTATTGTCGGGCGCGATGGAGGTTATACGGCGAAAAAGGCCGATGCCTGCGTGATCGTGCCGGTGGTCAACAGCGAAGCCGTCACCCCGCAGACCGAAGCCTTCCAGGGCGTCGTCTGGCATCTTATCGTATCACACCCCGACATCAAATTTGCACCGACCAAATGGGAATCGGTCGCCAAAGCTCAGTAACCGGAAGAAAGGGAAACATAGACCATGCAGAAGGATTCAAACAGCATCACGCAGGAAAAGCCCGAATGGCCCTCGCTGAAATCTCTCAAGGTGAAAATCTTTTCAGACGGCGCGGACATGGATTCGATTCTTGAGGCGCAGGCCTCCGGAATCGTCAGCGGCTTCACCACCAACCCCACGCTGATGGCTAAAGCCGGCGTCTCCGGCTACATGATGTTTGCCAGAGAAGTCCTCAGCCGCGTACGCGACCTCCCCTTTTCTTTCGAGGTCTTCTCGGATGAAATGAAGGGCATGAAGGAACAGGCGATGGTCCTGCACAATCTGGCGGAAAATGTATACGTCAAAGTACCCGTCACCAACACCCGTTCCGAATCCACCGCCGGCGTCATCCGGGAATTGGTGGCGGAAGGGGTCAAGCTGAACGTCACCGCCATCATGTCGCTTTCTCAGGTCAAAGAAGTGGCCGCCGCCCTTTCGCCGGAGATCCCTTCCATCGTCTCCGTCTTTGCCGGGCGCATTGCCGATACGGGCCGTGACCCCATTCCTCTCATGCGCGAGGCCAAAGAAATGCTGACGAATCTCCCCAAGGCCGAACTCCTATGGGCCAGCCCACGCGAAGTGCTCAACATCATCCAGGCCGACCAAATCGGATGCGACATCATCACCGTCACACCCGAACTCCTCGCCAAAGCGAAGAATCTCGGACGCAACCTCGATGACTTTTCCCTCGATACGGTCAAGATGTTTTACAGCGATGCCTGCAAAAGCAATTTCTACATAGTCTAACCCACGGAGAACCATCATGATTATCACCCGAACACCCTTCCGAATCACCCTGGGCGGCGGCGGAACCGACCTGCCTTCCTTCTACGAGCAGCACGGCGGCTACATCTTTGCCATGACGATCAACAAGTATATGTACATCTCGATGCACCGCCTACCCATCACCGAACGCAAGAGCATCATCCGCTACAGCAAGGTCGAAACCGTCTCTTCCCTCGATGAAATCGCACACCCGCTCGCTCGCGAAGCCCTGCGACTCCACAACGTAAATGAATTCATCGAACTCAACAGCCAGGCCGACCTGCCCGCCAAGACCGGGCTCGGCTCCTCCGGCGCCTATCTCGTCGGACTTCTCACCGCCATCCGCGCCTATAAGCGCGAAATCGTACCCGTGCAGCAACTCGCGGAAGAAGCCTGCCACATTGAAATGAACATTCTGAAAGAACCGGTCGGAAAACAGGACCAGTTCATGGCCGCATTCGGCGGATTCCGCACACTCGAAATCGAACGCGACGGCAACGTCAACGTCGGCTCCGTACCGGTTGATTTTCATACGGCCAGTGAACTCGCCCACAAGGCCCGCATGTATTACACCGGAATTCAGCGTTCCGCCAACACCGTCCTGCGTCAGCAGGATGGTGCGGCTCGCCAAGCCGAATCGCCCGACCACGCCCGCGTAGTCGAGAGTCTCCTGCGCATCAAGGAAATCGGACGCGACATCGAAAAGGCCTTTCGCGAAGGCGACCTCGACCGCTTCGCCGTCCTGATGGATGAGCATTGGAAAAACAAAAAACGCCTCTCCCGAAATGTGAGCCTTTCCGTGCTCGATGAACTCTACGAGCACGTCAAAAAAGAATTCGGCGTTCTCGGCGGAAAGATCATCGGTGCGGGCGGCGGCGGATTTGTCATGCTCTACTGTCCTAAAAACGGTCGCGCACTCGATGAATTCATGGCCGCACAGGAAATGCCCCCGATTTCCTACTTCCCTTCCATGCAGGGATCACGCGTCGTGGCCGACTTCTCCGGATTCGACGACTTTGAAACGCAAGTCACCTCCTGAGGCACGAGCCATGAAGCAAACGGTCATTCTGGCAGGCGGGATGGGCACACGCATTCAAAGCGTGGCCCATGACCTCCCCAAAGCCCTCCTTCCAGTGGCCGGGCGCCCCTTTCTGGACCACCAGTTGCGCCTCCTCGCCAAAACAGGCATCACGGATGTACTTCTCTGCATCGGCTATCGCGGCGACCAGATTGAAGCCTTTGCGGGTGACGGCTCCTCCTGGGGACTGAACATTCAATACGCACATGAAGACCCTTCCGCTCTGCTCGGCACCGGCGGCGCCATGGTGCAGGCTCGCTCCCTGCTCGCACCCGTATTCGGCGTGCTCTACGGCGACTCCTACCTCCCCTTCGATTTCAGCGCGGCCTATGCGGCTCACGAAGCCTCTGCGCTCCCCGCCCTCATGTGCGTTCACCGAAACAACCATCAATGGGATCCCAGCAACGTCCGGCTGAGTGGTGATCGCGTCGTATTCTACTCCAAGAAAGCGAAAAAGGATGAAGCCGACTGTATTGACTACGGCTTCTCCGTATTCCGCCGCGAGGTGTTTGAACCCTATGCCTCCGGTCCCTTCCCGCTCGATCTCGCCACCGTCATGAGCCGACTCGTGGACCTCCGCCAACTCGCCGCCCTCGAAGTGGCACAGCGCTTCTACGAAATCGGAAAACCCGAGGGACTTGCCGAACTCGACACCCTCCTCCGCAGGAAAC
>JAQVYB010000057.1 GCA_028708815.1 Kiritimatiellia bacterium
GGAAAACCCGAGGGACTTGCCGAACTCGACGCCCTCCTCCGCAGGGAACAAGCCGATGAATAATCCATCGGCCCATGAAAAACCGGCCGTCTTCCTCGATCGTGACGGCACCCTGAACCAAATGGTCTACGACGAGACGCACGGCATCATGGATTCCCCCCGCCGCCCCGAACAACTGCGCCTCCTACCCGGCGCCGCCGAACTTATCCGCCGACTCCGCACCCTGCATTTTGAAATCATCGTGGTCACCAATCAACCCGGCATCGCCAAGGGAACCCTCACCGAGGAAGAACTCGATGCCGTCAACGCCCGACTCGCCGAACTCCTGCGCGAAGAAGACGCCGCCTGGGACGCCCTTGAATTCTGTCCGCACCATCCCTCCGAAGGCCTACGCGCCGACCTGGTCGGCCCCTGTGACTGCCGCAAGCCCAAGCCGGGCATGATTCTCAAAGCCGCCCGCGAGCGCGGCCTCTCCCTGCGCGAAAGCTGGATGATCGGCGACGGCCTCGTGGATATTCAGGCCGGCCAAGCCGCCGGATGCCGAACCATCCTGCTCACCAAATTAAAAATCGAACAGATCGAACGCTTCATCCAACTGGATGCCATCCCCGACCACATCGCCCCATCCCTCTCCAACGCCGCCGACCATATTTCCAACCATTGGAAACGTCCCGCTGGAAACCATTAAAAAAGTTCCAACGATTGGAAAAACAGCCAAAAAAGTTTCCAATGATTGGAAAAAACGAAATAAAAGTTTCCAATGATTGGAAAAACGGGCAAAAAAGTTTCCAATGATTGGAAGTTTTTCAAATCGGTCATCCGGGAGATTCTTCGCCATGTCACGCAACAAAAAAAGAACACATGACAGATCAAATTCGGGCGATACAGGCCACCCCCGAACGTCCCGGAGTAATGCCCCGACCCAAACCACCGGGAAACCTGACGCCTCCCCGTCACCTAACTTTCCTGCCTCAAAATGGATATGGCTCATTCTGGCGGCGGGTCTGCTGGTGCGTCTACTCTTCCTGGGGCGGGCCTCGCTCTGGCAGGATGAAATCGGCTTTGTAAAAATAGCCAATCCCGCTCTGCCCTTCGGGATGTTTATGCGCAGTTTATGGGATGTCATCGTCTGGGCGGCGCAACAGCCTCTTTCTTTTATTATCTGGCATCTTTTTTTCAAAGGCACCGAATATTTTTTTGATGAAGTCACCCGCAATCCGTTTCTTGCGCGATTACCGGCGGTCTGCTTCGGCGTCACCGGCATCTACTTTTTTTATCGTTTCGCGCGCGCCCTGCTGGATGACACCTTTGCTCTATTCTGCGCCCTGCTGATGGCCTTCCTTTTCTTTCCCGTTTATTATTCACGCGAGGTCTATTGCTATCCGCTCATTCTTTTTCTCGCGCCCTTTGCCCTTCTCCAAGTCCAGCGGCTCTTTTCAGGTGGTGAAAAACAGGGACGCCGCTTCCTGTGGACCATCGTTTCCCTCTCCGCGCTGGCGCACACTCACTTGGGCTGCCTGCCGCTTCTCGCAGCCCTCGCAACTCTAACTCTGCTGGGTTGGATTATTGCTCTTCTGCGGAAACAGTCTTCCATTGCCGCCTCATTCCTCCGGGTCGGCCTGGCTTTGACCTGCGCCTGCCTGACCGCCCTGCCCTTTGCCCTGCGCTTCGCAATGACACCAAACACGGCACACAAAATGGGATCACCTTACGCCATCCCGGTCATTCTGAATGATGCCGTCAGCAAAATGTTACTGGGCGAACGGCCCGCTTTTGCCCTCCTGGCCTGGATCCTGTTCGCCGCAGGCATCGGCTGGTTCACCTTCAGCAGAAGCCGCAGATGGGAAAAACGTTTCTGGGCCGGAGTGACACTCCTAACGCTCCTCCTGCTGGCCATGGCCACCCACCGATCCAAGTATCTCTCCGTTCGCTACTTCACGCCGGCGGCCCCCCTGGTCATCCTGATGTTCTGCGCAGGATGGCGGGCAATCACTGATTTAACCGCCCGGGTTCTTGGTTTCTCCCGAAGTCGGATCTTGTTCTGGTTCGGTGGTGTTCTGGTCATGCTGTATACTTTGGTTGCCTACCTGTTCCCGATGTATACCATCGAAAGCAAAGAGCCCTCCGACTGGCGAGCCTCCGCGCAATGGCTCAACGAGCACCTTGAACCGGGCACACCCTACATGTGGTCCTCCGGCTTTGTCTTGCGTTGGGTGCCCGGCTACTTCGATACCCCTTCCCTGATCGCCGTATCTCCTTATATTTTCGGCACCGCTCCAGAGGAAATCGCCGAACTCGATAAACGCCAGAGCAACTTCGCACGCCGATTCCCGGTCTCGGCCTATATCGGTGCGGTCAATCATCTCCCCGGCCCCATACCGAAGGGAACCTTTCACGCCCCTCGCCGCTACTACAGGCAACACGACTTTGTCGGAACCCCGGCCATCCAAACCCTTGTCGATCGCGGTATCTTCATCTGGGAACCCTATCAAAAACTGACCCGGAACGACTGGGCTATCGACATCTTTTACAACACCAAAGAGGATGCTATCGCCCTGGCACAAGAACGGAGTGATCCCGTATACTTCGACTTCGAGGGCTGGCAATGCAGAACCATCGCCGCGCATCCACAAGGACTCTGGGCCGAATATGCCCACGCCATGCAGGGCGCAACCGCTTCCTTCCGCCTGCTGAATCTGAAGGGCACGCCTCTTCAGGGTCGCCTTCAACTGCATCTCGCCGTAGCGGGTCAACAGGGCGTCCGTTACAAAACAATCCTGACAGCCAATAATTCGCCGCTGGGTCAGGCCGAGCTGCCCGCAGGCGAATTACGTCAGGTCACCTTCGGGCCTGTCCGGCTTGAACCACAGTCGGAAGCCATCGTGACCATCCGTGCAACAGGGCCCTCCTTCGCCCCCGCGCAGGCCTGGCTGATCTACGACTTTGCCTTCACCACGGAACCGTAAAGGTTCCGTGGTCAGATACCAACGCTATTCCAAACTGCGGCGGGGCAGACTTAACGTCCGGAAGGAAGAGCCCGCTTGGCATGACTACGCGCGGAAGGATAATCCGCTTCGTCCGTCCCTTCTTCCTGTTTCGTGGTTTTGAACTGATTGACCTGTTCAATCAGTTCTTCTGCGGAGCCGTTCAATTCCTGCGCCGCAGCGGCGGTTTCCTCCGCATGCGCCGTATTCTGCTGGGTCACGGCATCCACCTGGGAAAGCCCGATATTGATCTGCTGAACGCCCTGCGCCTGTTCATTCGATGCCGCAGCAATTTCTCCCACCAGATCGGTCGCCTTCACCACGCCTCCGGCAATTTCCTTAAACGCCTCCTCGGTTTCACCGGCCACCTTGAGACCATTATTCACCGTGGTCTCCGAGGTCTCAATCAGATCTGCCGTTTCCTTGGCCGCCTTGGCACTGCGTCCTGCCAGATTGCGCACTTCATCCGCCACCACGGCAAATCCTTTGCCGTGCCGTCCGGCACGCGCCGCCTCCACCGCCGCATTCAGCGCCAGCAGATTTGTCTGGAAGGCAATGTCGTCAATCACCTTGATAATCTTGGCAATCTGTTCGCTGGATAAGTTAATTTCATTCATCGCCTTCATCATGTCCTGCATGTGCGTACGGCCTTTTTCGGCTGCATTGCGCACATTCTCCGTCAGACTCTTTGCTTGCTGCGCATTCTCCGCATTGGTGCGGGTCTGCGAGGCAATTTCAGCCATGGAGGAGGTGATTTCTTCCAGAGAGGAGGCCTGCGTGGTGGCCCCTTCCGAAAGCGAGCGGCTGGCATCGTTGATCTCCCGGGCACCCAGAACCGCTTGATGAACCACCTCGGTTACCTTTCCAAATGCCTGATCCAGATTGCCGATCGCCCGGTTGACATTCTTTTTCAGTTCATCGAACTGTCCGTGATAATCGCCAGAGACTTTTCGGGTCAGATCGTTGGCGGCCACTTCTTCCAATACCCGGCAGATATCATCCAACGGTTCGCCGATGGATTGCATCAATGCGTTCACATTCTCGATAATTTCTGCATAGGCTCCTTTATGACGTTGTACGTCTCCGCGATGAGCCAAATCACCCAAAATGGCCGCATTTACCACTTCAGTGATGTCCTCCACGGCAAACCGCACACTGTCCCGCGCCTGATCCAGATTGATTTTTATCTCTTCGAACGTCTTGGCGGCATCCCGGGTCACCTCATCGGAAGCATCCACATCGAACGTAAAGCCCAGACTCCCCTTCGCCAGGCTCTCCAGACAACGTTCCAACTTCTTGACCTCCCGCTCCTGATATTCCTGCACAGCCCTTACAGCTTCCGCACTCTTCGCTTCGACTTCCGCATGGGCCTTGTTTTCTTCCAACAGCCGTTCCATTCGGGCAGCGATGAAATGGTGGCAGTTTTCAGGGCGATTCAACCCATTGAAAACGGCAATGGCCATTTTCTCGCAGGTTCCATATCCGCAGGCGTTACAATTGAAAATATCCGCGTCATCGAACTTCTCCATCTGCGCGTTGATTATTGTGAGCCGGAAACAGGCCGTTTCGCTCAACAGAAACATACAATTTTGCACCTTTCGAGAGGGACAAGAGAAAACCCAGGGCATTTTCTATCCTGGGTTCAGATGCTGTTCCTAAAAAAACCCAGGGCATTTCCGCCCTGGGTTCAAGTGTTGTTCTTATCTGGAGAATCGGTTATTCAGCGGCTTCAGCGTCCATCGGCGCTTGCTGCGCCTCCATGGGAGCGACGGCCACTGGCGCTGGAACAGCCGCAGGCATCTGCTGCGCCATCGGCGACGACTGCATCGGCGCAGCCTGCTGAACCGGGACGGCTTCAGGCGCTCCCAGCAGCGATTTGCTCTGGGTATCGCCTGAAAAGACAATGCCCAGCGCGATCGTCGTCACTATAAACACCACGGTCAAAATCACGGTACCTTTCGTCAGGACGTTTCCGGCGCGCGAGCCAAACAGGGTTTCCCCCATGCCTGAACCAAAGGCCATGCCCAGCCCTTCACTTTTGGATTTCTGCAACAGAATGATTCCGATGAGCAGCAGACTGACAATCGCCTCAATCGAAATCAAAAGGTATTTCACAATGATCATAATATACTTTCTCCGGTAGGGTTTAACACGCCGCCTGAACAATCGCCAGGAAGGAATCAGCCTTCAACGCCGCTCCGCCGATCAATCCACCGTCAATATCCGGCTGGGAGAGCAGTTCTTTCGCATTGTCGGGCTTCATGCTTCCGCCGTATTGAATGCGCATGGCATCGGCCAGGGCCGCGCCGGCCATGTCCCGAACAATGCTGCGAATGAAAGCATGCACTTCCTGCGCCTGTTCCGGCGTAGCGGTACGACCCGTACCAATCGCCCAGACCGGCTCATACGCTATGATGGCATCCGCCCAGCCTTTGGCGCCCAGTTCTGCCAGGCTCCCGCGCACCTGCGTTTCAACCACCTGTTTGGTCTTGTCCGCCTCGCGCTCTTCAAGGGTTTCGCCTACGCAGATAATGGGCTTCAAATTCATGGCCAGGGCCGCTTTGGCTTTGCGATTCACCATCTCGTCGGTCTCGCCAAAATATGCGCGCCGCTCACTGTGGCCCAGAATCACGTAGTTGCACATCACATCGCGCAGCATCTCAGGTGAAACCTCTCCCGTGTAGGCCCCCGATTTTTCCCAGTGCATATTCTGCGCACCCAAGTCCACCGCCGAGCCGGCAATCCGGTCCGCCACGGATTTCAGCACCGTGAAAGGCGGGCACACCACCACATCCGCATTCAGCGGATTCGGGAGCTTCGCCTTGATGCCGTCCACCAGATCCCGTGCGACATCGCTCGTCATATTCATTTTCCAGTTGCCTGCAATAATTTTCTTTCTCATGAAAAGTCTCCTGTGTTCCGTTTTTTTTGCTGTTATTTATCCGTCAACGCCATCACCCCCGGTAGGGCCTTGCCTTCAAGAAATTCCAGGCTGGCACCGCCCCCTGTGCTGATATGCGTCATTTGGTCGGCCAGACCGGCCTTCTGCACGGCACTCACACTATCGCCGCCTCCAATAATGCTCACGCAATCCGCTTTCGCCAATGCTTCGGCTACCGCATAGGTGCCGCCGGCAAAAGGGGCCATTTCAAAGCAACCCATCGGACCGTTCCAGACCACCGTTTTCGCTTCAGCGACTTCCTCGGCGTACAGCGCGGCGGTCTTCGGGCCAATATCCAGCGCCATCCAGCCATCTTCAATCCCATCCTTATCCACCGTTTTCGTTTTGGCATCGGCAGAGAAGGCGTCCGCCACAATGTTATCCAGCGGGAGAAGGAGTTTAACGTTCTGTTGTTTCGCCTGAGCCAGAATCTCTTTAGCCAGCTCGACCTTGTCTTCTTCCAGCAGGGATTTTCCGATATTAACGCCCTCGGCCTTGTAAAAGGTATAAGCCATACCACCGCCGATCAGCAGCGCATCCACCTTGCTCAACAAATTCGTGATCACGTCGATTTTTCCGCTGATCTTGGCGCCGCCAATAATGGCCACAAACGGACGTTTCGGATTGCTCACCGCGTTGCCCAGATACTCAATCTCCCGTTCCAGAAGGAACCCGGCCACGTTTTCCTTAAAATACCGGGTCACCACAGCCATAGAGGCATGGGCACGGTGCGCGGTACCGAAAGCATCGTCCACATACACTTCCCCCAGTTCGGACAGTTGACGGGCAAACTCATTCTGTTTCGCCTTCATCTCCGCC
Organism: Kiritimatiellia bacterium; assembly: GCA_028708815.1. Lineage (GTDB taxonomy): Bacteria > Verrucomicrobiota > Kiritimatiellia > RZYC01 > RZYC01 > JAQVYB01. The sequence goes on from JAQVYB010000057.1 coordinate 6,745, forward strand.
TTGGCCGCCGCCTTCTGCTCATCGGTTGCCTCATCCGCCGGCTTGACTTTGCCTTCCTCTTCGGCATGAAAACGAAGATTCTCAAGCAGCAGCACATCGCCCGGTTTCATCGCATCGGCCTGCGCTTTCACCTCGGGCCCTACGCAATCCGAGGCAAAAGCCACCGGGCGTCCCAACAGTTCCGAAAGCCTGACCGCCGCAGGTTTCAGGCTGAATTGCGCATCCGGCTTTCCTTTGGGGCGACCCAAATGACTCATCAGAATCAGCGAGGCCCCCTGATCCAGAACATAGTTGATGGTTTGAAGAGCCGAAGTAATGCGCGTATCGTCATCTACTTTCCCATCCTTCAACGGCACGTTGAAATCCACCCGCATCAACACTTTCTTGCCTTTCAAATCCACATCACGAACTGTTTTCTTATTCACGTTCAAAACTCCTTCAACAGGTTACAAGTGAGCGACTCCGGTTTCGGAATCAGGGAAATTGCCACAACGGACCCATAAAAGCACGGCTTTTTTGACTTTTTGACAAATTACTCCGTGACCAGCAAGAAAATATTCTCACACGAAGCAAGCGCGACACGATGAAGAACGAATCACGAATCCACACCCCTTCATACGAACCCTCACCGAACGAACTCAGCGCAGACTTCCAGTCCGTGATCTGACCACGTACTCTTTTCTGCAATCGCTGTATTCTCCAGCGCAACGTGTGGTGAAAAAATCAGGGTCTGGCTTCTTCGATAACGACGTAGACCTCTCCGTTGGCCCCATGTTCAAAGTACAGCTTGCCATCCTTTCGCTTCACGTATTTATAGGTGGCGGAAATCTGACCCTTTGAATCTATCAGCAGCAAATTAGCACCACGCTGCTCCCAACTGGTTTCGTTGGGATTGTTGGCGCCGATAATCAGTCCATCGGGCTGGAAATACAACAACTTGAGCCATTTCTTATCCGGGGGATAAAAGAAAAAGGATTTTCCCGCAACGGATTCACTCTTCGTTTCATCTTTTTTCTCAACAACCGGTCCCTCCCGGTTAATATGGTTGCTGACCAGCGCAATCTCCTGATCCACCGCCTCGGCACCAATATGGTCGTTTTTCTGCACACACCTGCGTTTAATCAAATTAAGATTGTTGACATACCGTTGGGTGGCGGGGGTTATCTCGCGATTATACTGCTTACGCGCCATCTGTACCTCGCGAGGCTCATCGCCCCACGCATAGCCCTGCGTAAGAAGCAGAACAACAACCAGCATTACTTCTGATAATCTGTGCATATCTTCGTCTCCAAGTGAGTTTTCAGTTCCTGCTGTGCAGCCACATAGAATGTTAATGTAACGGGAATCATTCAACTCTCACCACTTGGAGATGTCAAGTTTGTCGTCATCCTATTTCAGGTCGGTTTTTGTGGGAACGGTTCACAATGATCCAAAACAATGGCCCGGTGGATGCACGTAAAATCAGTTCTTTTTTCAGAGTGACCACCTGCTGGGATGCGTCCCCTTTTTCCATTGCATCCAGCAGCAGCCCCGCCCTGATGAGACCATTTTTTTCGCCTCTTTTTGGAATCATGGAGGGACATTCTCACCTCATCTTGCGCGGCAACAGGGCAAACCACGTACAAACATTACATTCTCAAAGAAGTTGCATCCGACCAGCCCGCCGCAGAAAGATGGGGCCAATCCATAAAAACATCCGTTCACGAAGAAAGGAGCGCGCCATGAACACAGACCCAATCGAAAGGCGACTATTCACCGCTTATGCCGAACGCTTTATTCTCCTCTGCCTGCTGATACTGAATCTTCTTTCCACGGAGGGTGCCGGAATGAATAACGAGACAAGCATCCTTCAAGAGCAGACCGAAACCAAGGCGATTTCACTGATGAACCCCCATTCCGTACCCGCAGGATGGACCACCCACGTCGGCCAAGGCGCCACCCTGACGCTTTCTTCCTGCGGTGAGCCCAACGCAGAGCCTGTGTTTCGCCTGGATTACAACACAGGCAAAACACACTCCTTCGCTCTCGCCGCGCGTGAAATACCGCTAACGCTGCCTGAGCGATTCGAACTCCGGGTTCGCCTTCAATTCAGCGAGCCGGAAAATCATGTCGAATTCAAACTGATTGATCCGCGCGGAAACACCTTCATGAAAAAATGGTATCGCTTCGGTTCGGTTGGACTTTGGCAGGATCTGGTGATTGACCAAGCCGAACTCATACGCATGTGGGGACCCGACACCGACGTTGATCTGAAAGAACTGAAAACCATCGAATTCGGCGTAAGTGGTGCTGATTATGCCGGAACAATACTTCTTTCCGGCATGGAGATTATTCCTCTGCCTCCCGATACGCCTGGACGCAAAACAAATACCCCGGATCGTGGATACACCCCGCGCTGGCTGTTTGACCAGCAGGCCTACTGGACTCTCGTCGGTATCAAACACGACGACCAGGAGGCCCTTATCTGCGAAGATGGATCCATCGAACCCCTGAAACGCGGGCCGTCCGTAGTGCCCGTCGTATCTCTTCATGATACGCTCATCACGCGTAACAACGTTACCATTCGTCCGGAACTGCTGGACGGTCGCCTGCCGCTTCCATCCGTCATCTGGGAGCATGAGTTGTTCTCTTTGCGGATCGACCTCTTCGCTCAGGGCGAACCGGGAAATGCCTCTGCCTATGCTCAATACACGCTGACCAACAAGAGCAGCCAACCCATAGACGGAAAGCTGTTTCTTCTTGTTGAACCTTATCAGATTTACCCTCCCTGGCAGGGCGGCGGCGGATTCTCTCCGATACGCTGCATGACATTCTCCAATGGCACGCTCGCCGTGAATGGAACCAACCTGCTGATCAGTACGCCACCTCCGGACACGTTCTGCTTTAACAATGAGAACGGCGACATCGGCGGCATCGTCCGTGCAGCCATCAACTCAAATTCAAACGCCATGCCGAAATTCGAAGAGCCCGATGGATTCGCAGCCGGAGCGCTTATCTTCCACTTCGCGCTGAAGCCCGACGCCTCCACCAACACCTATATTACCTTCCCGCTTCATCAGGCCGCAACGCCCGAGGTACTCAATCCCAACTCGCCTGCGACGACCTATGCACGCCTGCGGAGTCAAATGGCCGATCAGTGGAGCAGAGAGATCTGCCGCGTGGGTTTAACCGTCCCTGAACCCGGACTTGCCGAAGCCTTTTTCGCCGGCATTGCCTACAACCTGATCACACAGAATGGTCCCGCGCTGCAACCCGGCTCCCGCTCATACAACAAATCATGGATGCGCGACGGGGCCATAGCCGCCGTGGCTCTTCTCGAAGCAGGCCACACCCAGGCCGCCCGCGACTTTATTGAATGGTACGCCCCCTACCAACTCGACTCCGGCGAAATACCGCCCATCATCGATTCCAAAGCAGAAGATCCGCTCTGGGAAGAAAAGGAAAAAGGTCTGGTCGAATACGACAGTCAGGGCGAGTTTATCTGGCTCGTCATGCAGTATTACCGTTTCACAAAAGACCGCTCCTTCCTGCAGACCATCTTTCCGCATGTCCTGAAGGCTCTCCACTTTCTGGAAAACCTGCGTGCCCAGCGCCTGACCGAAGAATATCGCGACGAACTCTCCGAAAAGCACCTCTATTACGGACTGCTTCCCGAATCCACCAGCCACGAAGGATATTATATGAAGCACTCGTTCTGGGATGACTTCTGGGGCATTAAGGGCTGGGAAGACGGCATGGAAATGGCCGCCATCCTCAACCGGGATGATCTGCTCGACTGGATGAAGCGCGAACGGGATGACTTTAAAACCTGTGTCCTGGCCTCCATCCAACATCTCGGCGAAGCGCGCCACATCGACTATATGCCCGGTTGCGTGGAATTGGCCGATCTCGACCCTACATCAACAGCCGCAGCCATCATCTACTGTGACCTGCTGCACGACCTTCCGCCCGACAAGCTCAACGCCACCTATGACCGTCTCTTCGACGATATTTCCATCCGACTCAAACCGGGCGCAACCTATCGTTTCACACCCTATGAAATGCGTAACATCGGCGCGCTTCTGCGCATGGGCCGCAAGAATGAAGCCCTGACGCTGCTGCGTTTTCAACTGAAACACATGCGCCCCGCCGCCTGGAGGCACTTCGCGGAAGTCGCACACAGCGATGAACGCTACCCATGCTACATCGGCGATATGCCGCACACCTGGGTCTGCGCCGAATACATGCACGGCATACGCAATCTATTCCTCTATGAGGAAAATGAAAAGCTGATCCTGGGTGCGGGAATCGATCCGGCCTGGCTGACTGAAAACCAAACCGTGGCATTCGAAGACTTCCCCACCTGGTACGGCACCCTCTCCGGTAAATGGCAAAAATCATCGAACGGAGTTCTGCATATAGAATTCAATGGAGATGCCAGGCCTCCGAAAGGATTCGTCCTCATGCGCCCCGATTTCCCGCCAGGCGGCGCACTGACCATCAACGGAAAAACACCGAAAACAAACCCTTCAGAACGGATAACTTTCGACACGCTCCCCGCTGAAATCATCCTGACGCCCACAGCGGAATAATCTCCTTAACCGACGCCACGGGGTAATGATTCAGCGCTCTCCATCGACGGTCAATTCACGCAACACCAAATCGGCAGCCTGCGATGATTGCCCCGATGCGCTCAGCGCTTCGTGTACCTCGCTTAGACCGTTCAGCATCTCCTTGCGTTCAGGCGTATCATCAAGGAGCAAAGCCATCTGCGCAGCCATGGCATCGGGATGTGCAAGATGTTGAATAAACTCGGGGCAAACCAAACGTCCCGCCACAATATTGAGCATGCCGATGTGTTTCACGCCACGGACCAACCAACGTGCCATCAGATAGGTCGGCCAGGCAGTCTTATACACCACAATCATCGGGCAATGCTGAAGGGCTGTTTCGATGGTAGCAGTACCGGACGCCACCATGGCGGCGCGGGACTGGCGCAAGACCTGCCGCGTCTCATCCACCACAATGGAGACGTGTGCCGGACGGACCATCTGCAGCGACATCACCTGTTCCGCCACGTCCCTGATTTCTTCCGAGGGGGCTGCCAGGATAAAGCACACATCGGGAAACCTCTTCTCCAAAAGCACCGACGCCTCAAGCATACAGGGCAGAATGCGACTTACTTCATGCCGACGGCTCCCCGGGAGCAACGCCACTCGCCGTTCACCCGCCCACGGCAACCGAAGCAAGGGATCCTGCCGGGTCTTTTCCGCTTCTTCTACTAACGGATGCCCCACAAAATCAACCGCCAGACCTGTCCCGGAAAACACCTCCACTTCAAATGGAAAAATCACCATTAGCCGATCCAGAATGGCCGCCAGCTTCGGAATGCGCGAACGATGCCACGCCCAGACCTGCGGCGATATGTAATAGAGCGTCTTGATCCCACGTCGGTGCAGTTGCTCCGCCAACCGCACGTTGAAACCGGGATAATCCACCAGCAGTGCCGCATCCGGTTTTTTCTCCTCTGCCAAGCGGATCATTTCATGGAAAACACGCCGGAAAAAAAAGTAACGGCGAAGCACTTCGGAGAGCCCCATCACCGCCATCTCGCGCACATCATGCACCGTTTGCATTCCGCAGGCACGCAGGCGCGGCCCGCCAATGCCCCAACACTCCACCTCCGGCGCCTGCTCCTTCAGGGCCGACACCAGGCGTGCGGCATGCATATCACCGGAAACTTCTCCGGCCACAATCAGCAGATTTTTCTTCATGAACCGCCCTGCTGAATCACCCCAATGACCGCTACCGCCAGTTTCAGCGCCTCGGCGGCATGTTCTCCGGACACCACCGGTTCATTATGCCGCCTTACCGCCTCCACAAAGGCCCCCAACTCCAACGCCAGCGGCTCGCCTTTCTCAATCGGCACCTCACACGGCTCAATGCCCGCCGCTGTTTTGCGGTACATCTCGCCCGCCTGATTCTGATAATCAAGCGAGACATAAGCATCTTCATAGAAAAGGCGTATCTTACGCATACGCTCCGGGCTGATCCGACTGGCCGTAATATTGGCCACACAACCGTTTTCAAACGCCAAACGAACATTGGCGATATCCTCGGTGGTGCTCAACACCGGAACACCCACGGCGCGTATTTCCTTCACAGGGGAACGCACTAAATGCAGGATCGCCTCGAGATCGTGAATCATGAGATCCAGCACCACACTCACCTCGGTGCCCCGCGGTGCTCGACCCTCGCGCGGCGGCGGGTACGATGCCAATCGGTGCGCTTCAATGAATTTAGGCACCCCGCTCTGTTCCTCCAAAAACTGCATGACCGGATTAAACCGCTCCACATGCCCCACTTGCAGAATACAGTTCTCCTTCTGGGCAAGCGCCACCAGCTCCTCCGCCTCCTGCGTGGTGGCGGCAATTGGTTTTTCCACCAGCAAATGGATGCCCCGCTCAAGCAGGTAACCCGCCACTTCCCGATGCCGGTCCGTCGGCACCACCACACTGGCCACCTCTACAGCCTTGGAGAATTCTTCCAATGATTGAAAAACCCTGAGCCCGTGCCGATCGGCCACCACTTGCGCAGCGGCAGGGTCCACGTCGTAGACCCCAACGATGTCCGCCTGCTCGAGTTCGGTATAAATCCGCGCGTGATGCTGCCCAAGCGCGCCTACCCCGGCCACGCCCACTTTAATCTTCCGGTTGATCGTCATGACGTATCAATTCCTCCTTGTTGAAAATTCGTATGGCCAGATTCTGCCGATCGGCCTGTTGAACCACGCGCTCCGTTTCAAGTACAATGGAACGGCCGGCCTCCAACGCCAGCGCAGTGGCACCGGCACGCTTCAGCATCTTCAGGGTCTTCAACCCAACCACCGGAATGTCAAACCGCATATCGTGTCCAGGCTTGGCCAGCTTCACCACCACCAGTCCGTCTCCGCCAAGCCGTCCGGCACGCAGAATGGCCTTGTCGGTTCCTTCAAAGGCTTCCACCGCCAGAACCACCCCGTTTTTCACCACGACGGTCTGGCCGACTTCGTAATGACTCGACCAGCGTGCAACCTGCAGTCCGAGGGCAATATCCTTTTCTTCTGACGGGGTCGGCCCGCGTGCCGTCAGCACGCCGGGAGCAGGCATCGCGCTTTGCATGTACAGACCCGCCGGCATGAGTTCCGCACCCACGCCACGCAGTTCATCCGCCACCGCGCCGAAGATCGTGTGCGCATTCCACGCGGGAAGCGAACGAAGGATACCGAGCATCCGCTTATCCAGGCGAGCGTGAAACAGATTGCGCGGAGCGATCTGGCCCGCCATCACCACCTGCGAAAGACCGCATGCCTTCACCAGATTCAGCAGTTTCTCCAACTGCCCGACACGCAACCAGTGAACGGCATCGGCATAGACCTCAATCGCCCTGGACGTCTCGCCCTTGAAAGCCATCACATCGATCCGCTCGACCCCCTGTGCGCGGGCCGATTGCGCCAGAACGATCGGATACATACCGCGTCCCGCTATGATTCCCAGCTGCCGCACGTTGTTGTTCGCTTCATTCATGACTGGTCAGTATCACCTGTTTTACGGCCAAACTCAGCGTGCGCGGGTCGGCGTCGGGCGACTCCTTGTAGCCTGCACGGAGTATAAGCGTATTGGTTCCCTCCCGAAACAAATGCTCCGGCAGTGCGGTCTCAAACCATTGAAAGCGTCCAAGAGATTCCAGCTTCCATTCCCGCACAAAACGATGGTTCACATAGAGACCGAAATGCTGGATGCGTTCGTGGGCAACCAGCGGCATGAGTTCCACCGCCAACTGATAATCCATCGGCTCGACAATTGTCAGGTGTATCTCCCCTTCCCGCTTTTCCATCCAGCGGAACCACGCTCCGTCACTCCGTTGTTCGGGGTAACTCCATCCATAGCCCAACTTTCCCGCATCCGACTCCTCACCGGGACGAACCGAGAGTACTTCCGCGCGCGCGCCGGATATGGCCCAGACTGCGAGGGCCAGCAGCAATCCAACCGTTAAGAAACTTCGTTTATTCATGACAACACATGCTCCACTCCCAAACGGCGATACTCCTCCTCGACGCCCCGAATTTCCTCTGCCGTCCGTTTGGTATCCCATTCCAATTCAGCAGCCATCAGCGACGCGGCAGAGGCCACCGCCTCGTCCCCCGGATAGCGGAACGAGCCCAGGCCGGTCCGTCGAAAAACCACATCCGTCAAGTGGCAGGCCTGTTCATGCCGTACCGCGTAAATCACATTTGCACCAAGCACGGCGTCGTCCTTGTTCAGCCGTTCAGCCCAATCCGGATTTTCCGAGCAGAGCCCGAGTACCTCATGGGCCTGCGTACCATATTGCTGCGCATGATAGGCGAGCACGCGATCATCAAACGTCAACCCCTCCAGACGCGCATCGACCCACCCCGGCGTTACCAATTCCTCCCCGCCCACGACGGGCGGATTCTTTCCCCGTTGATATTTTCCGCCCAGCATCTGCATAACATATCGCGCGACCTTCTCCGCGACCTGGATACCCGTGGTATATTTTACCCCTTTAATCAGCAACATCCCATCCAAACCAGCCAGGCGCCGATAATCCAGCAGCTCGGTATCTTTCGCAGGATCGGAAGGGTTCGGCACAACACGGGATGGACGCGCAGGCAGAATGCCCGCGTGAGCAAACGTCACATCACACAACGCCAGTTCTGCCGGCGGATAAATCGTATTAATCTCATCCAGATACGCCTGGATTTCCTCTGCGGTCAAACCGCACTTTCCGGGATCACCTCGATAGGAAGCGTACATGGTTCCGATGATCGTGCCCTCGCGCCACGGCGCAAAAAAATAGTTTCGCTTGCCGCGTTTGAGCACCGCGTCGGCATCCACATATTCCGCGATGGATTCCAACCCCACACCGTATGAACCGAAAAAACGCCGCCGCACAATGATATTGTAGGCCCGGGTCCAGGGCCAATTACGTTTCATCGAGCCGAAGCAACCCGGCAGCAGGGCATCCAGCCAGCCGCCGGTGGCATTGATCGTCACGCGCGCGCGCACCTCTGCCTGTTCGCCCGTCAACTCATCCCGCACTTCCGCCCCGACGATTCGTGCGCCATCCAGCATCAGACGCGAAGCTCTCGCATAATTACGGGTCACCGCCCCCAAACGCTGCGCCGACAAGAGAAAGGCAAGCGTAAAGCGTTCCGTATTTTCTGCAAAACCATCGTGCCAGACTCCCGCTCCGGTACCCAGGGGAACCAGTCCTTCGGCCACCTGATGCAGAAAATCGCGGCCTTTGAGCGAGCCATAGGGCAGATGACGCGAAGGATCCACGCCGAAATTGCGGTCAAAACTAATGAAATCATTCGCCGTCATCGCCGCCAGCAACGCCGCCTTGCTCCGCATAAAAAAGCCGGATGTGGGCACCAGAAAACGGGCCGGATGCGTCAAATGAGGAAGGTGCGTCAGGCTCATTCTGCGCGCCGAGATGGAAGCCCGCATCCTCGGTATATCCAACTGCTGCAGATAGCGCAGACCGCCGTGAATGATTTTCTGGCTGTTGGCTGAAGCCGCCCAGCCGTAATCCCCCTGCTCCACCAGCGCGACGGAACAACCCTGACGAGCCAAGGCCCACGCGGCCGTCGCCCCATGGATGCCTCCACCAATCACCAATACGTCAAACGACTGATCGGATAATGCTTTCAACCTGTTCTCATTCATTCCGCTGATTCCTCTGAAAGATCAATGAACATATCAAATGAATAGGCCGATAAAAGCGTATTTTCATAGGCTTTTCGGGTATGCCGTTTCAGAGCACGCAGGCGCGCCTGCTCCCCGAGCAACGCACCTTTTTCCGGATGGCGAAGCAGGTCGTCCAACGCAGCCGTCCAGGCCTCGGGTTCCGCCGCGGCCAGGATCGCGCATTCCGCATCCAGCACCTGCTTGTGCGACGGAATATCGGTGGCCACGATTGCCTTTCCAGCCAACATATAGGAATAGATTTTGAGCGGGGTGTTTCCTCCTTTGATGCGCGGGGAGAGCAATACATCCGCCTGCGCCAGATACTGCTGCAGGCGTCTCACCGGGCGCGGCCCGGTAAAGGTGACTCGATTCTCCAGCCCGAGCCGTTCCGCCTCACTGCGATAATGCTTCACATCCCGCTCCCGCCCACCGATCACCGCCAAATGCCAAGGAGACTCCGAGGAGAGACCCGCGAATGCCGCAAGCAGTAAATCCATTCCCTGATAATGCTCCAGGTTGCCCACATAGAGAAAAAGGATTCCCTTCACCTTCAACAGATCCCGAATGGCTTCCGCCTCCGTCTCGCCGCCCTCGTCCTCAATCGCACGGTCATGCAGCACGCAAACCCTTCCTCGCGGATGAAAGGCATCCACTTTCTGTCGCAGATAATCGCACACCGGCAGGATTAAATCCGCCGAGCGCACCGCCCACCCCTCAAAACGCGAAAAGAGAGGGGCCAACACGCGAAGAACCGGCCACTTCTCCATCAGCTGATCCGGCATGGAGGAATCCATGTCATATACCAACTTCTGATTTCGCCCCCGCAAAAGAAGGGCCGGAAACACGGCCTCTTCCACCGCGTGCACCACATCATATCGTTCCGTACGCAGCAGCGAACGCATACGCAGCACCAGAAAAAAATCACACACCAGTTTCTTCCAGGAAAAACCAATGGGAATATCACCGAGCCCGCGCGGGGCGTGACAGCGTACGATTCGAAGCCTTTCCATTTCCACGTCCGAACCGCCCGGAAAACACAGCAGATCCACCCGATTGCCCGCCCGACAAAGAGTTTCCACCACCCAGCGAACCGCAATCGGCGTTCCCCGCTCCTGATAAAATGGCTGAGGGGCGACAAGTAGGATTCTCATGGCGTTCAGTGAAGTCCGGACCGCATGGTAATGACCAACTGATTCTCGTCAGTCTCCCGTCTGCGGAAATAATGTGCCGACTTGGTCAGTTTGCGTACGACATGCGCCCCCAGTTGTTGTTCTTCCAAATCTTCCAGCGCCTCCTCTTCCGATTGGATGGGAAGAATCGGATTATATGCCGTGCCATGCCAGGAAATGTCCAGAATCAGTTCCCGATCCCGCAGGGTAACGTAAATGCGAATGGCATGCCTCTTTTCCTGCTCATCCACCTGACTGATCACATTCGAAAGCACCTCTTCCAGCACCAAACTGGCCCGATAAGAGACCGACGTAGAGAGGTAATTCACATCCAAAAACCTGGTCACTTCCGTTTTCACGTAAACCAGTTCCTTCAGTTCTTTCGTAATCGTGAGTTTGATTTCTTTGTGCATGCCCGATAATCTCTTCCTCTCCAAATATGGAATTAGACCGACGATACCCGCGCACCGGAAATCTATCAATAGTGTTTGCGTATTATTTCACATTTAATATCTTGTCGTCCATCTCCGCGCCTGACCGCGACTCGACAACGGAAAAAAAGAAAGATCATGGCTGAGAATCCTGTTTTTTTATTGGGCAACATGCCGCCGGACAACGGCTTTGCACGCCGATTCGGCCTCCTGATCATTGCCGCCCTCGCACTGCTCCTCCTCCTGCCGGGCACCGGTGCTATCCCTTTGATCGATCGCGATGAACCCCGATTCACCGAGGCCACACGCGAAATGATCGAAGGTGGCGAATGGTTCGTACCCTATTTCAACGGCGACTATCGCTTCGACAAACCCGTCCTGACCTACTGGCTCATGACGCCAGGACTCCTCCTCTCCAAACACCTGCCTTCTCTCACGCCCGAGTTTGGCGCACGAATCCATTCGGTGCTCTTCACCATCCTGCTCGGTTGGGTGGTCTTTCTCATGGGGAAACGCTGGTACTCACCACGGACCGGACTTTTTTCCGGGTGCGGAATCGTCTCCTGCGCCCAGATTGTCATGCATGGGCGAAGCGCCGTAGCCGATATGCCCATGGTCCTCTGCGTAGCCCTCTCCATGTGGGCACTCTTCGAACTGCTTCACGACGAAAGGCCCCCCCGCCGCTTCAGCGGCTGGTTCTTCATGCTCTACCTTTCCCTGGGCTTCGGGTTTTTGGCCAAAGGCCCCGTGGCCTGGTTGATCCCCCTGCTCACCCTCCTCCTCTACCGCCTTCTTCTCGGACGCCGCAAACTCCCCTGGAGGCGGCTCCAACTCCCCGTCGGACTCGCCATCGCCCTGGCCATCGTCGGCCTTTGGGGCATCCCCGCCCTGATCAAAACCCACGGCCTATTCTGGCAGAAAGGCATGGGCGAACACGTCATGGAACGCGGGTTCAGCACCATGGCCGGATTCGGTCACTTTTTTTTCTATTATCTTCTTTCCGCCTTCATCAGTCTCTTCCCGTGGATTGCCTGCGCCGGATTCGCCTTTGCCCATCTGCGCACGCATTGGAACACCCGCAACGCCTACCTCTGTTCCTGGATACTCTCCACCTACCTCTTCTTCTCCTTCTACTTCACCCAGCTTCCTCACTACGTCATGCCTGCCTTCGCCGCCCTCTTCCTCCTCCTCGGACAACTCGCCGAAGGAAAAAGCCGGTTCCCCCGCTGGACGCACCTTTGGTTCCGTACCGTACTAACCGTTCCCACCATCCTGGCCTCCCTGATTTTTCTCTTTGCTCTCCTCTATCCCTTCGAGACAATCTACCTGCCCATCCGCCGACTTCTCTTTGCCGCATCCCTCGGGCTCGCCGGACTCATCGTGATGGGCCTTACCCCGAAACGCGGGAAACATGCCCTCCTGATCTACGGGGCGCTGCTTCTCGCCTTGGCCCTGACCCTCACGGGCCGAACGCTCCGCAATGCCTCTGTCACCGAAAAAGTCGGCGCCTACATCCAAAACAACCTCCCTCCGGAAACCCGACTCTACGCCACCGGATTCAACGAGCCCGGCGTGGTTTTCTACAGTCACCGACGCTGGGACTTTCGACCCGACCCTGATGACGTCATGCTCGAAGGCATGAAGACCCCCGGCCCCTGCGCCGTCCTTCTCCTCGAACGCGAAAAAAAACCCGACTATTTCTTACGTCATATCGCACGTACCCGTTTCGACTGGAATGGCCCACAGCGCGAAAAAAATCACACCGAAGAAAACGAACAACTTCCCACCGCCGGTTTCAACACCCTGTTTTTTGAAGGCTTCAATCCAGCCCGCACCAGTTGGGCCACCGTCCGCCTCTATTATCGGGAACACTGACTTTTTCAATCAGGCATAATTCAGCATGCGCCAGACGGGTGGTCAACGGTATGCTTTTCCAGAAGCCCTCTTGCACGTATTTTTACTGTCGGAAAAACAGGTGAATAATCACTGGAAAGCCGAAGGCGGATTGGGTTAGTATTCACATTTCTTTAGCTGAAAACAGAAGGGACCGAGTCATGCAGGAAAAAATCAAAAAAATAGCCAGTCGGATTCGGGAAATGCGCGAGCTGTCGGATCTGCGCGTCGAAGAAGTAGCCGCACGCCTTGGTATTTCTACCGCCGATTACAACCACTACGAATCAGGCGAAGCGGATATTCCAGCCAGCATTCTTCTCGAACTCGCCTCGATATTCAACGTGGACATGGGCCTGCTCCTCACCGGCGAAGAACCCCGAATGCACTTCTATTCGGTCACCAGGAGGGACAAGGGCGTCTGCGTAGAACGCCGAAAAGCCTATCGTTATCAGAACCTGGCTTCCAATTTCATTCACGCCAAAGCGGAGCCCTTTCTCGTCACGGTGGACCCCAAACCGGCTGGTGATACGCCAACAAAAAACGCTCACCCCGGACAGGAATTCAATTACCTGCTCGAAGGCCGCCTGCGCCTCTATATCCGGGATCAGGAAATCGACCTCGAACACGGCGACAGCATTTATTTTGATTCGTCCTGTCCGCACGCCATGTGCGCGCTCGACAACAAACCCGCCCGTTTCCTGGCGATCATCCTTTAATCTTCATTGCTACGGGAGTACCCATGAATCTGCTGTCTCGCTTTCTCGATAAAACTGAATTCACCTCCTACGAGGAGTATTTCGATCACTTTAAAATCAACACACCGGCTGATTTCAATTTCGCCTTCGACGTGGTGGATGTCTACGCTGCCGAGCAACCGGAAAAACGCGCACTGGTCTGGTGCGACGATCACGGGCATGACCGCCTCTTTACCTTTGCCGACCTGAGCCGCGAAAGCCGCAAGGCCGCCAACGCCTTCCTGCAACTGGGCATCCGAAAAGGCGATAACGTAATGCTGATCATGAAAGGGCATTATCAGTTTTGGATCTGCCTGCTCGCCCTGCACCGTATCGGCGCCGCCGCCGTACCGGCCACCCACATGCTGACCTCCAAGGATATGATTTACCGCATCGAAAAATCGCAACTTAAAATGGCCGTATGCGTAAACGATGCACGCCTCATGGATGATCTCGATAAGGCCCAGGCCGCCACCGGCGGCGCGCTCACGATCAAGGCATCCATCGGCGCTGAACGCCCCGGATGGCATCCCTTTGAAAAATGTATAGCGGATGCTCCTGACACATTCCCCCGCCCCACCGGCGCCGACGCGCCCGCCCTGCGCGACAATTCCCTCATCTACTTTTCCTCCGGCACCACCGGCATGCCGAAAATGGTCGCCCTCGATTTTGCGTATCCTCTCGGGCATATCATCACCGCAGGCTACTGGCAGAACGTGCAGGACGACGGACTCCACTGCACCGTGGCCGACACCGGTTGGGCCAAGTGCGTCTGGGGCAAAATTTATGGCCAGTGGATTTGCGGAAGCGCCGTATTCGCCTATGACTACGACCAGTTCGACGCCGGAAACATGCTCGCTAAATGCGCAAAGTACCGCGTATCCACCTTTTGCGCGCCGCCCACCGTCTACCGCCTGCTCATTAAAAAAGATATGTCTCATTACGACCTAAGCCATCTGAAATATGTGGTCGTGGCGGGCGAACCGCTGAATC
>JAQVYB010000058.1 GCA_028708815.1 Kiritimatiellia bacterium
GGATGCCGGCCCTCTTCCTGGCCGTGGCCGCCATGGTACTCAACGTGTTGATGACCCGCATCGCGCAGCAACAGCGCACCATCGTGGGCACCCTGAAAGCCCTTGGTTACTCCAACCGCCTTATCTTCACGCACTACATTCAGTTCGGCATAACAGTGGGCTTTGCCGGGGGCCTCGGCGGATGGGCCATCGGCTGGTGGATGAGCGGCTACATGACGCACATGTATCAGGCCGTCTTTGAATTCCCCAGTCTGGCCAACACCTTTTACCCCGGCATCATGGCTGCGGCTATGCTGATCTCGGTGGTCTTCGCCATACTGGGCACCCTGCACGGCGTAAAAACCGTGGCACGCCTTAATCCCGCCGAAGCCATGCGCATGCCCGCACCGCCCGCAGGAGGCGCCGTATTCCTCGAACGCTTTCCCCGTCTCTGGAAGAAGTTCGACTTCCGCTGGCAGATGATTCTGCGCGGCGTCCTGCGCAACCGCGTACGCACGTTGATCAGCATTCTGGCCGCCGCACTCGGGGCCTCCATCGTGGTGGTCGCGATGGGATTGGTGGACTCCATGAATAAAATGATCTCCTTCCAATTCGATAAAATTGTGAAGAGCGACTTCACACTCTCCTTCCGCGATGAAGCCGGCGGCGATGCGGAACTGGAAGTCCGGCGCATGCCGGGCGTACTGCACGCCGAAGCGGTATTTCATGTGCCCGGCACCTTCGAGCAGGGCAGTCACTGGAAAAAAGGAGTCATCACCGGCCTGCCGTCCGGCGGAACACTCACCGTTCCGCACAGCGCCAACGGCGAGGCCGTGCCCGTCCCGCCGGTCGGACTCCTCATGACCCGGCGCATGGCCGATCAGTTGCAACTGAACGAAGGCGACCTCCTCCGCTTCACGCCCGTACGCGGACTGCGCACACCGCACGAGGTGCGCGTGGTCAAAATCATCTCCAGCATGCTGGGCATGGCCGTCTATGCCGACTACACCTATCTCAATCACCTGATGGGTGAATCCGATGCCCTCTCGGAAATCCAGATGAAAACCGCCTTCACGCCCGCCGAACTCAACACCTTCTACCGCCGTCTCAAAGAAAGCCCGCGCATCCAGGCCGTCCATTCCATTCGGGAACAGAAAGCGGCCATCACCCGCCAGTTCCAGGCCTCCATGCAGGGCATGGCGGTGATGCTCGTCATTTTCGCCGCCGTGATTTTCTTTGGCTCCATTCTGAACGGCTCGCTGATCGCCCTGGCCGAACGCAACCGGGAAATCGCCACCTTCCGCGTGCTGGGCTACACCCCGATGGACGTCGGCACGATCTTTCTGCGCGAAAATCTGCTGCTGAATCTGATCGGCACCGTCGTCGGCATGCCGCTCGGTTATCTGCTGCTCTACGGCATGTGCTCGCAATTCGCCAACGACGCCTTCATCTTCCCCACCTACGTGCGGGGCGTCACCTGGATCAACACCTTTGTCCTGGCCTTTCTCTTTGTACTCGGCGCACAGCTCGTGGTGCGCCGGAGCATCCTGAAAATGGATTGGGGCGAAGCGTTAAGCATGAAGGAATAACAACGGCGGAGGACATGGCTATGAGCAAACAGAAAAGAAAATGGATCAAACCCGTACTGATCATTGCCGCGGTCGTATTGATACTCGGCGGCCTGGCCGCCGGAAGGTGCAAATCCAAGCCGGTACACGCCGCCCGGTTGACCCAGGGCGTAATTCACCGTTACGTGGAAGAACGCGCACGCACCACCCTGCCGCATGTCTACCACCTCACCATGCCCGAGGCCGGGAGAGTACGGCCCATCACCCTCGCCGAAGGAACGCCCGTCACCAACGGCCAAATCGTCGTCACCCTCGAAAAAGACGACCTTCAGGACGCCCTCTTTGAAAGTCAGGCCATTGTCACCGCCATGGTCAACGCCGTTCAGGCCTCGCAGGCCCAGATCGAAGCCGGCAGAGCACGCAAGAACTACGCCGAGTGGCTTCGCGACGCCCAGTCCAACCTCTTCGCCCACGCACAAACCAGCGAACTCGAATCAAAAAAAGCGCAACGCGATTTTTTGGAAGCCGATGTGGACGTACAGGAAAGCACCTCGCACGCCTTTGCCATGCAGGCCCTCCTCGCCGTATGCCGCCTCATGCCCATCTATGTGAACCGTCAGCTCAAACGCACCCAACTCGTCAGCCCGGTGGATGGGGTCGTCCTCAAACGCTACCTCTGGAACGAACAGGTCATGCAGCCCGGCGACCGCCTGATGGACATCGGCAACCTGGATGACCTCCAAATCACCGCCGACGTACTCACGGAAGAAGCCGTAACCATTCACCCCGGCAACCCCGTGGAAATCTTCGGGGAAACCATCGGCGACGCCCCCATCCAGGGAAAAGTCCTGCGCGTCAAGCCGCAGGCCTTCACCAAGCTCTCCTCCCTCGGCGTCGAGCAACAGCGCGTCGCCGTGAAAATCGCCTTTGATCCCGAAGCCCTGCAACACCTCGCCCACGCCAAACAGCAACTCGGGCTGGAATACCGCGTACAGGTCCGCATCTACACCGAAACGCAACCCGACGCCCTCATCATTCCGCGCACCGCCCTCTTCCGCAGCGACGACGGCCAGTGGCAGGTCTTCCGCATCCTCCGCGGGCGCGCCCAAACGGTCACCCTCAAACTCGGCATCGTCAACGACGCACAGGCCCAGGTACTCGAAGGCCTCCAACCCGACGACACCGTGATCATCGCCCCCGACTCCACCCTCAAGGACGGCATGCGCGTGACCCCCCGAAAATCCTGAACGCCCCCTTCCCCGTTTCGCGTGAAGCGGCAACGTCGGGTTTAAAAACACCTGCCGTCCGACGGATGGCTAGCGTTTGAAGGCCAGCACCAACACGCCGGAAGCCACCATGGCAATACCCATCCACTCGCGCACGCTCGGACGTTCGCCCAGAAAAGCAAAAGCAAACATCGCCACCAACACCAGGCTGAACTTATCCACCGGCGCCACCTGCGAGGCCGGCCCCATTTGGAGTGCACGAAAATAACAAACCCAGGATGCCCCTGTGGCCAGCGCCGACAAACTGAGAAACAGCCAGGTCCTGCCCGGCAACGCAAACGGATTACTCCACTTCCCGGCAGCCCAGACAAACGTTGCCAGCACAAACGTGATGATCACCGTCCGAACCAGCGTCGCCAGATCCGAATCCACCCCCTGAATGCCCACCTTTGCAAAAATAGCCGTCAGCGCCGCAAAGACCGCCGAAAGCGCCGCCCAGTAAAACCAATTCGGTGCCGTACTCATAAACCGCCTCTTTCTATTTTTTTTGGAAAAAACAACCCTCTTATCCTCTCGCACAGCCCACCATGTAAAGCCGTATTTTTCCAATAACATCAGGCATGAACTCAAAACACCGTAACGCCTCAAAAAGTTTCCAACGATTGGAAATTTCGCAGTCTGCACAGCAGCCTGCACATCTCCGTCGCTACCGCGACGAAGATGTATTTCCTGCTGCGCAGGCTGCTGGATTCTTCACGCTTCGCACGGTGGATTGGACTGCGCGGAAACCATTTTCATTGTGCTGCACTCACACGGAATCAGACCACTCAACAGAACAATTCAGGGATTAATTTTGATCACAGCGAATCCATTTTCATAGCTGGAATCCAGGTGAGGACATCAAGTCACCGCCTTTCAATGGCGGGCCTGATGCCCTCTCTCTGGATAAGTTACAGCTTATTTTTTGTACCCCATATCTGTCAATCCGGTTTCCATATCTCCTCCCCTTGCATATAATAGGCTCTGCCCTATAAACAGCATGGCCATAACAACAACGAGGGGACCGCATACTATCATGAAACTCAAAGAACTGGCTATATCCATCGGGGAATCGGCCCCTTATGTCATCACCATGCAGCAAAAATTCAAACTGCCGGTTGATCGGGAATATCCAGCAGGCTATGCCGTTCTGCTTCAAAAAATCCGTTACCTTTCCCTTGCATCCATCTCTCAAAAAGACATCAACGCACTGCTCACCCACGAGCGCAAATTACTGATCCTGCTAAAGGCTGATTCCGTCACCCCGGGCCTCCTGTGGTTTGAATCCCTTTGCACCATGAAACAGGGAACTTCACGCCTTTTGTTGAGTGGTTATGACATGGGATCATCGCTCAATTCTTCGACGGTTCAACCCGGCTTGGACTTTACCCGGCGGGAGCAGGAACTCTTTTCCGGGCGGGAAATGGGCGACGATGTGTTCCGCGCCATTGCCACCTATCTCGGAGTGCGGGAGACGATCCTTTCTCACCTGCAGCGGAAACGGCCCATCCTTTCGCGGGCCCTCAAATGGGTGACAGCCATTTCCCATTAGGTTGCTCACATTCTTTATTGCGACCCTTTTCGCTTTGATCATACCACCAAGAAAAGCCAGCGAAGAGCAATTTTCTCAAACAATGAAAAAAGCCAATATTTTCAGCGTTTTGCCAAGGTAAGAATGGTGGGCCCGGTAGGGCTCGAACCTACGACCAGAGGATTATGAGTCCCCTGCTCTGACCAACTGAGCTACGGGCCCGGAAAGAAAAATGGTGGTGGGGCTTGGATTCGAACCAAGGAACCCAGAGGGAACAGATTTACAGTCTGCCGCGTTTAGCCACTTCGCTACCCCACCACGCAAAATCAGGATGCGCATAGTACCTGTTTTGATTTGCTTGTCCACCCCCTTTTTTATGAAAAAATCCGTGCATAAAACCCTGAAAAGGAGGAATAATCGCGCCCGTTCGCCAGGAACTGAACCAACGAAGGCCTTTCGCCCGCAAGCAGGGGCGGCCCTCACGATCAGGAGTGTACACTGAATCATGGATTTTGAGCCGATTATCGAGGCTGTTGAGCTGACCAAAACATTTCGGGATTTCTGGCGCCGTCCCCGGGTACGGGCGGTGCGCGGGATTACCTTTTCGGTGCGTCCCGGCGAGGTGTTCGGCCTGCTCGGTCCGAATGGTTCCGGAAAGTCCACCACCCTGAAGATGATCCTCGGGCTGCTGCATCCCGGCAGCGGCGAACTGCGGGTGCTGGGAGAATCCCCCGACCAGGTTCCCATGCGGGAACGTCTCGGATTCCTCCCCGAAGAATCCTATCTCTACCCCTATCTGACCTGCGAAGAAACCCTCGAGTTTTTCGGCAAACTCTTTCCGATGAATGCGGCCACCCGACGCGAACGGGTGGAGCAACTGCTCGAAATGATCGGCCTGCAACATGCCCGCAAGCGCCCGGTGGGCGAACTCTCCAAAGGCATGGCACGCCGTATCGCATTGGCACAGGCCCTCATCAACGATCCCGATCTGATTATTCTCGATGAGCCAACCTCCGGACTCG
Source organism: Kiritimatiellia bacterium (assembly GCA_028708815.1). Lineage (GTDB taxonomy): Bacteria > Verrucomicrobiota > Kiritimatiellia > RZYC01 > RZYC01 > JAQVYB01. Next base: position 5,366 of record JAQVYB010000058.1, read on the forward strand.
ACCCGCTGGGGTGCCGCCAGGTGAAGGATCTGATTTCCGCCCTGGCACAACGCGGCAAAACCATTCTCCTCTCCTCGCACCTGCTCGCCGATGTGGAAGACGTGTGTGACCGCATTGCCATTCTCTACAATGGCAGCCTTCGCGCAATGGGTCCGATTCATGAACTGCTCGAAGACAAGACCCGCTATCAGCTTACCCTCCCCGAACTGCCCCCGGAGGCCATGAAACAACTCCTCGCACGCCTCCGCGAAGCGCTCGGAACGGAACCGGAGGTCGAACGACCGAAAATCAATCTGGAACGCTTCTTTCTCGAGGTGGTACGTCAGGCACAGAATAATCGGGAGGAATATTCCGGCGCACAGAATGCCGGGGTGGTCGCCCCGTATCTCCAGCAGAAGCCAACGACCCCGGATCATGCCGATGGAGACCGGGCCACGCCATGAGAGCCGCGTGGGCCATTGCCGTGCAGACCCTCCGCAGCGCCTGGCGCTCAAAGCTCGTGCTTTCTCCCGCGCTGGTCCTGCTCTTCATCACGGTTTTTCTTCCCTTTACGCTGAAGGGCGACGGCACGCCCGACGGACTCGTCCGCCTGACCATCGGCTATACTCTCGGCATGGTGCGTTTCGTGCTGGCCCTTACCGCCATCTGGACCGGATGCTCCGCCGTTTCCGGTGACCTGGCGGAACGCCCTCTGTATCTGGTTCTGACCAAACCCGTTCGTCCATTGAGTGTGTGGATGGGCAAATGGATGGGCCTTTCCATTCTATTGACCGTGCTGCTGGCCGGCTGTGCGATTCTTGCGCCCGTTATGCTGATCCAATCACTCGACCGCCATGGAATCACGGCGGAGGAACGCCGGACCCTGAATGAAGAGGTGCTGGTATCACGCACGGGGCTGAAACCTCTCCCGGACACCTCGCTTTCAACGGAAGCACGAACCATCTACACCGCCAAAAAACGTGCCGGAGAGGTTCCCGAAAATCTCTCGGAAAAGGAGGCCCTGCACGAGCTGTATAACGCGCTGGAAATTCAAGCCAACCGCGTGGACGCCGGCGAGCAGCGAACCTGGCACTTTCAGGTACCGCCGGCCCTGCGTCGCGTTCCGTTTTATCAGCTGTGTTATGCCGTGATGGCGCCCGGATTCGATGCCCTGTCCACGGAGGGACGCTGGGACGCGCTGGATGCGCAGGGGCAGGTGCTGGAAACCAGGCCGGTCACACAATCGCGCGGCATCACGCTCACCCTGCGTCTGCCTGCCCGAATCTGCTCGCCCGAGGGCGGGATCGTGCTGCGCTACACCAATACGGATACGCAAAAAAACACCATCCTTTTCCCTCCGCAATCCGTACCGGAACTGTTGGTTCGGAGTGGAACCTTTTACGGGAATTATCTGCGCATGGTGCTGGTCCTGCTGATTCAACTGCTTTTCTGGACGGCCATCGGCGTTACCGCCGGATGTTTCTTTTCGCAGCCGGTGGCGGTGGTATTCACCGGCTGGCTGATACTGCTCACAGGCATCGGCGCCTATCTGCAATCGCTCAGCATGGAGTATGGTGTTTTTACGGGTAATCCCGAGCATGCACTCTGGAATTGGATCGTGGGCCCCTTGTATTGGCTGCTGCACCAACTCGTACGTCCACTGGAAAGCGAACCGGTGATGGATATGCTGCTGAGCGGCGAGCAAATCGGTTGGCTGGTCGTACTGCGGGAGCTGGGCATCCGACTGGCGCTCTACAGCGGACTGCTGGCCCTCTTCGGCGCCGTCACACTCAAACGCCGCGAAATCGGCCTGCCGGTGAAATCATCATGACGCATACCACACATAGAATCGCAGGCTGGATACGCCGGGCGGCCCTCCCCCTGCTCATCCTGATTCTGCTGGGCGCCTCGGCCCTTTTCCAACAGCGCCTTCACGAGGCGCAACGCCGCGCCGCGCCAAACGCCGCCGTTCAAACCGCCTCTCCGCGCGTCACCTTCATCACCATGGTGCTGGGCGGTTTTCGCGGGCTCGTGGCGGATGCCCTCTGGATACGCGCCGCCCGCATGCAGCAGGAGGGCCGCTACTTCGAAATGGTGCAATTGGCCAACTGGATTACCCAGTTGGAGCCCCAATTCACCGAGGTATGGGCCTTCAGCGCCTGGAATCTGGCCTACAACATCAGCATCTATTTCAACCGACCGGAGGACCGCTGGCGCTGGGTGCAAAGCGGCATCGCCCTGCTGCGTGACGAGGGCCTCGCCTACAACCCGCATGAACCGGATCTCTACTACGAGCTGGCCTGGATGTTTGCCCACAAAATCGGTTCCTTCACCGACAACGCGCATATCTATTACAAAGAGCAATGGGCCGAGGCCATGCGCAAAGCCCTGGGCGGGCCACATCCGGATTATCTTCATCCCCCCGCGCCGGAGCGCCTGGCGCCCTACCGGATGAACATCGCCTTCATGCAGGCGATAGAAGAGCAATACGGTCCGCTGGACTGGCTGCGCCCGCAAACACAGGCCATCTACTGGGCCTTCCAGGGCCTGCCCTTTGCCGACCCGTTTATGCGCACCCGCCTGCAACGGTTGATTTACCAATCCATGGCTGTAATGACCCTGGGCGAGACCACGCCGGATGCCGATGAAGCGGACTGGTATCCCCCGAACCCGGCGCTTCTTCCCTACACCCTTCGCGCCTATGAGCAAGCCATCCAGGACGCCCCCGATAACCCTTCCCTGCAACAGGCCTATGTCAATTTTCTGGAAATGGCGGTGGAAATATACCGCACCGCAGGCGATCAAAACACCGTGCAGAAACTCTTCCAATCATTGGAAAAATACACCGCCCCCCAGTGAGCGTGCGGTGTGATTTCACGCCGATCTCCGTCTCTGGACGGCGCGGTGCCCTCAGGGCACGTTTTCCAACCATTAACGCCGCCGATAAAAGTCATTTGAGAACAACGGCTCGCAAGGTTACCCATCGCATCCCCCTCTCTCCTGGACGGCGCGCGGCTCGCGCGCCTACGCGCCAAAGCCAACAAAGCTAAACGTCGAAATATCCCCACGCCGGAGTAACTCCACAAGCCCAAGGCGTCGGAGCCCGACGCCCTTCACTCCCGCTCACGGTTTATTGCGCTTGTACTTTAACCCGGAAGAAACGTTGTCCGCCGGCAGGCGCTCCGCCCGTGGTGTCGGCACTCATATCATCCACAAAGGTGAAGCTGCCTTCCGAGTCGCCGGATTCGCTCCAGGTGCCGATACCGTTGGCACTGTTGGCAAAGGGATGCCACGTTATGCCATCGCTCAGTTGATCATCGGAATAATAAATCGTGTATTTCTTTCCGGGGGCCGTGCTGACGTGAATGCTGTATTCCGTGGAGGAGAGCACGTCACGCTCAATGGCTGCTTCAAAAAGCGATGAGGCATTCAGCGGATCCGTACCCGCATGATATTCCTGAACGTTCGACGCGCCGTCCTGATCGTTGTCCGAGGTGGCGGTATAGACAAGCGTCGTAAAGGCCGTCCACTCCCAGCCATCCTGCAAGCCGTCTTCATCGCCATCCCACGGCACGATAAGTTGCGTCGAGTTGGTGACGACGCTGTTGGTCTGTCCCTGCTGATCATCGGCCACGAACATAACCATACTGGTGGTTCCGCAGGCGGAGGCCGGAGCCGTCCAGGAGAAGACGCCGCCCGCAAAGGTCGCCCCCGTCGGGCTGACGGAATTGGAGAGCGTAACCGGGAATCCTTCCGGATCCACCGCCGTGACGTTGAAATTCGTGGTGGAACCCACCAAGATGATGTGCGGGCCCGGCAAACTGATCACCGGCGCCAGGTTTAGCGAGGGATCCAGCTCCCATCGCACATAATCCACATAGAAACTTCCGCTTCCGGTCTGTGTCGCCTGGAAGAGGAAATAGACCTGCGAAAGATCAATGGTGTTGAAATAATCAATCGGGATGGTCACTTCCAGCCAAACATTCGTGGTGCCGGGCAGGACCTTCGTCTTCTTTGTCCCCAGGGCATCCTCCAGACCGATTTCCACATTGCCGCTCGAACGGAGCCAGAATTTCAGATTGCCGCCCGCATAGGCGCTCATGTTGATGGAGCCGTCCATCATGTAGACGCCCCACCCGGCCCAGGCCGTCCAGGTGGTTTGGAAGGATTTCTCTCCTTCCGGCGGAACCTGGTTGGTGTAATCGCCGTTGAACGAGCCGCTATCCAGATGAGACCAGCACATGATCTCGCAACCCAGCGGGATACCGATGTCCGCATACGTCACCAGGCTGTTGCCGGAAACGGAACTCACCGTAATGGTGGTTTCGGGTTCCACAGGAAGACCAGCATCATCGAAGCGGAAGGTCTCATCGGCACCGAAACGACCTTCCCACGGTTCGGACGCGTTGGTGGCTGTGATGAATGCGGCCCAGAGATACCCATCGGACACGGGGATATTGGTGGGTACCACAATCGGGAAACTCTGCGTTCCCGCACTGTTGGTGATGAGGAACGTTTCCTCCAGATAGGGATCGCTCTCCACGAAGGCATTTTCGAGCTTGATGGTCAGGTTGGCGGGGCACATGTTGGACCCGGTCAGTTCCTCCCAGGTCACCGGCACCTGCACGAGGCGCCCCTGCGCCATGGCTTTCGGGAAGGCAGGCTCCTCGGTCATCAGGCGCGGCGCTTCATAGACCTGCGCATCCACATAGGCACTCAGCGCGCCATTGGTGGTCTCGATATACCATTCATAGTCTCCGCCCTTCGACGTGCTGACGTAATCGGGCATGCCCGGATCAAAATCAGGAGCCCACGACATGTAGTCCGGCGCGGTGCTGGTCGGCACGGAAACCCCGTTGAGTTCAAACAGGGCGGAAGAAAGATAATCCTCCGGAAGCGTTCCGCCTTTCCTTCGCAAGCCATGCCGCGCCATCAGGCTTTCACCCTCGGTGTTGTATGCAACAAAGATATCCCACGCACGCCCCGCAAACACCTTGGTTGCGCCACCGAGCATCTGCAATCCCTGCCCTTCCACGGTGGAATAGACCCCGCTCTCCCCATCGTTGGACGACACGTAGAAACCGCGATGATCCAACCAGGCATCCTCCGCTTCGCGCGGATAGATATACAGCACCCAATACATGTTCGGACCGGTCATGATCCCTTCTTCCGGCACATCCATCGAGAGTGTCATCGTTCCGGACGAACTCAACAGCCAGCCTTTCAGCGTGATCACGGCGAGGTCTCCATCCGGATTCTCGGCATCCACCTGATATTTGAGCTGGAGGATCACCCGATAGGATTCTCCGCGCACCCATTCGAAGGCACGCTGCGCCAGTGTGCTCAGGGTATTGGTCAACTGCCCTTCATCAGCGGCATCAAAGTTAAAGCACACGGCCTTGTTCGGGGCGTTCGTATTATGCAGATCAGTATAAGCAATGAACGCCGGCGCTGATGTGGAGGCATTGGCCGCTTCGGCCATGGCAATTCCATGGGTCAGGTTTTGCCAGGCGTATGCCGTACCACTCACCGTTTCGGTATCTTCCGCGTCGTAATCCAGCGTGAGGTAGGAGTCATTCGTGCCGATGGTCAGGGTCTGCAATCCGGCCAGGGCTCCGGGAGTGCCGGTGACACCGAAAAGCGACTCGATGCGTCCGGCATCCGGCTCACCCAGCTCATTCATCATGGCCACGCCGCCATCCGTGGCGATCAGACTGCGCATGCCGCGCGCGAACCAGTTGGTCACATTCGAGACTTCGATGTCGCTCATCACATACGTCCCGGGCAGAATCAACGTCGGATAAAATGAAACCAGGTAGCCCCAATCCAGATTCAGCGGCGTACCACGCGTGACGAACTCGCTTTCGTCCGCTGAGTAATAGCTATATTCATCGTCATCGATAAAGAAGTACCCCTTGTGCGATTCCCAGATGCCCAATTGGGTGGCCATGGAACCAAGCGCGATTTTACCATGACTGAAGAGGGTATTGGTAAAGGCGCCGGCCGTGAATTCCCCGCAGGCATCCGTGAAATACACGGTATAGACATCGCCGGAGGCCGTGACTTTCAAGTTGTACCACTGGTTCTCCAGCGGGCTGTTCGTCTTGGCAAAGTTATGCACCCAGTTCTGGTCCTCGGTATTGGTTTCACAGCGCACCGTATATTTCAGCCGCCAGTTTCCATAGTAATTGCGAATCCCCACCTTCACGAAATTATTGCGGTCAAGATAGCGGAGATACAGTTCGGCATCATCGGTGTAATAACCTCGGCTGTTGTAACGAATATCCACGCTGACGGTATAATCGGTCCAGGAATCATCACCGAACGAACAGATGTTGTCGTCGTTTCCAATGCGCCAGGCACGCAATGCGCCGGACTCGATGGTCCAATTGCCGCACCCGGCGTCGCGGCTCATATCCTCCGGCGCGGCACCGCTGAAATCCTCGGCGTAGAGCCCATCCACCGTCAGATTGTCAAACGAGAGGTCGAGCTTGTTTCCATTGGTGTAGCCCAGACTTTCCAGCCAGTCGCACACGGCATTGACCTGATCAAAATGCCCGGGGAACAGCGCCTCGGTCTTGCTGGAACGAAACACCGCTACACGCGCCGGAAAGGCCTCGTTGCGCGCCAGCGGCGTATTTTCCCATGTCAGATATTCGTAGAGATCTTCCCATTCGATACCGACCTCCACATTCGTGCCCTTCTCGAAACTCGACGGAAATGAACCGGTCGGACGGACGCCCCATTTCAACTGAACATCCTGCGGAATCGCCTCGGCCACCACGTTGGATGAGCCATCCTCCAGCCACGCGCGAAAAACATATTCGCCCCCTTCTTCGCTGGAAATATAGTCTGAATCCGTCGAATCAGGATCGGGTATCCAGATGTAGCTGGAGTAAACCCCCTGGCCGGACACAGCCGACTCCACCGACTGATACACCTCGTGCGACGACCCATCGCCATTATCTTCTTTTTCACAAAACGCCAGCTTCAGGATCAGATCGGAGGCGGCGCGACAGTCATAACGCACGGAGAACGGATAAGCCTTGTCGCCGGTCGGACGGACCAGCGAGGAGACATCCTCCATTTGTACAATGTAATCATTGACCACGGGCGTATAGACATGCAGCATTTCCATGCCGTCGCCGGGCAATTCCAACTCGATGGTACCATCGCTGTTTTCCTCGATGATCCGGCCATCCTGCAGCGCGCGGACGGTCTGGCCCGCGAACAAATCACTGGAGATGGTGAATGACTGCGTGGGATTCTCTTCGTCATACAGAAAATTCTTAATCTGCCAGAGCGTCGAACCATCGGCACAGGTGCGGTAATCGGGCAGACACAGCCAAGCATCGGACCCGGAAACCGTCACCTGCGGCTGAATGCCGAAGCCATCGCGCACCAGGGCGCCGAAATAGTCGTAGCGCCAGCGCCACGCATAGGTATCCGGATCGCCGTCCAAATCCCCGTCCGGTTTCTGATCGCCTGCCGAGAACAGGAAAATACCCGCCTTGGCAGCGCCGTGATTTTTCACGACCAGTGCCGGACTCGAGGCCCGATGATCCACATAGACCGAACCGGAGTGCGGGCCGGCACCCGTTTCGCGCACACGCACCAGGCGGCGGGCAAACCAGGTGTTGGACGGAGCCGTGGCATCCACCGTATATTTCACCCAGGAATCCCCCGGCGTGGCACCGCTCAGCACCGCGCTTTCAGCCGTGCCCAGCAGATTGGTGCTCTGGTCATACCATTCAATCGCAAGCAGCGCCTCCCGCCCGCCGGCAAGGGGATCGCCCGCATTGCTGCGCAGCCAGGCGCTGTGTGTATAACGCCCGAAGGGCACCACATCTCGATCATACCACATGCCTGCATCGCCCCACATCTGCACCATGTTTCTGCCATCGAAGACCCAACTCCAATCCAAACGAACATGCACTTCGCCCCAGGTTCTGTCCCACTTGGCCACGTCGGTATCGCTGTCCTCGAATCCCTTGTTCCAGCCCGAGTCCATCGTCGCCCAAACCGTACCATCCGTCACCTCGATCTCATCACTGTATTTCCAAACCTGCGGCCAGCAGTGGTAGCCGTTGATCGGGGAGTTGGTGTTGAAATCCACCTCGATCAACTTCCAGTGCCAGGAGACGTATTCATTGCGGCGCATCGGGGCCTCGAAGCCGCCGATATCCGTCGCGTCAATTCCGAACAACTCATTCAGTTCACCCACAAACTCGGCGCGGGCAGTTCCGTTTGGATTCTGCAGGCCCGGCAGATCCGCCGTAGCCATCACATGCACCCCCGCCGGGATCACCCGGTTCAACAGAAAATTCAGGACGCTGTTGGTATGCCCCGGCACCTGATCCTCCACGCGCATGTTGCGCGGAAGAATGATCAGCGAAAAATTCGAATAAACCCCGTCACCCAGTTCCTGCAGGTTGATGAAATTCGGTTCATAACCCAGACGCTCCAGCGCGCCGGCCACCTGCTGCATTTCGCATTCATAGCGGTTGTGCTGCGAGTCGTTGGCATCCGTCCACAGGAAGGCGATGTCGGGCGTTGGATCCTCGGACCCCATGAGCAGCTCGTGAATATCCACCTGATCCATCAGGTTGAATGTTTTTCGGCTTTCCCAGAATGCCGGTTTGATGCGCCGATCGGAATAGACAATGCCGAAGCCCTTCTCGCGGTCCGTAATCCAGGGCCGATCCATCCACGAGAAAATGTGCGTTCCGATGGCGCCCGCCTCCAGACTTTCCCAAAGCGCATTGCGAACCAGCGGCCCCTGGCGGTCTTCATCCATGCCCGGCCACATGGTCTCCGAACTCGTGAAGCCCGTTTCGGAATAAAGCACAGGAACCTGTGCCACTTTCTTCGTGTAAGAGACGCCCCACTGCCCGTTCTGTGATTCATGACCCGGCATGGACCACGGATAATTATTCACGGAAAAGAAATCAATTGGTGCACCGCGTTCCGCACACTCCCTGGTGATCTTGCCTCGATCTTCCGCGTGGTAGCGCCAGTCCTCTTCACCCCACTGCATGCCCACCGTGGAATAAGAAATCAAATGAGTCGTGTTGGATGAGCGTGCACCGACCGCGCCCACCGCCGTAAAATCGGCAATTGAGTCCTCGCGAAACTGCACGGCATCCGCCCAGACCGCACCTTCCGGACCATATGCGCGATACTGATCGGGAAAAACCACGTTGGTGAATGCTCCAAAGGCGGTCCCCCACACCGCGTTGGCCGCTTCAATCGTACTGTATTTCGTTTCGCACCAATCGCGAAAAGCCTGTTCGGTTTCCGGATCATATCCATCGAGCAACCCGCTCCACAACCCCAGATAACCCGACTCGTTGCCGACGATCCAGCCCGCGATCGCCTTGCTTTCCTTGAAGTGCCCCGCTACGGCGGCCAGCCACTCCGCATACTGCGCGCGGGCTTCCGGATGCTCGTAATTAATAATGTCCGACTGCCATCGGTCCCCATGCCAGATGCCTTCGCTGTCCCATTCCGGCGGATGCATGGTGTACCACTCCTCGGGAAACCAGTTGGGCGGCCACTGATAACCGATCAGGGCAAAGATGCGCAGACCGCGCTCTTCGCAGGCATCGACGAAATGATCGTAAAGTTCCCAGTCGAAATCGTTGTCGCCTTCGGCCACGCTCGCCGCACCATCGCCTTCAATGTGCTGCCAGACCATGTCGATACGCACACTGTTTGCGCCCATCTTGACGATTTCATCCAGATCGTAATTGATCTGCTCATCCGTCTGCCACACACCAAGCGGACGGTTCCACGTTTGATACGCAATGCCGTGCGGCACCCACGCCTCGCCCGTAGTCGTATCATAGAAATAGCCGTTCGTAATGCCGATATATCCCTCGAACGCAGACACGTTTCCACAGAAGAGCCCTGCCAAACCAAACGCCAAACAACCTGACAACCATTTTTTTACGATCATTATTTATCTCCCTGTACACGATCAACGCATACCCGAATTTATATACTAGATATATACCAGCTATGCCGGACAAGTTAAATCAAAAAATGGAAATAAGTTTCATCTTGCTTTATACAAACACGTTGCAATCACAAAACGGACGTGTTTTACAGATCGTTTTATGTGGTAAATCTGCTGGTTTCGATCAGCAAACCTGTCCGGGCGCAGCATAAACCCGAACGATCTCCGGGATCTGTTGTTGTTCGGCAAAGTTCTGCAACCGACTGCGCACGGTGTCGTTCACCTCAAATCCACTCGGTGCCACAAGCAGCCCGTTGGTGGAACGGATGTTTTCGGCCAACAGCATACCGTTCTGAAGGTTGTTGACATGAATTCGCTGTGCCGCCCCGCTGGTCGTGGGCAGAGGTACGCCATCCAGCCGGGCCACGACAGCCGCATCATAGGTTTCCGGATCATCGGTAAGCCGGGAGAGCGCGCTTTGCCGGTTGACCCCCCGGAAAATCAGCGCATCAAAAGCCAGCGCAACACCGAGGATCAACGCCCCCCGGCGCGTGGTTTCATCGACCTGCATTTCCTGCAGCGTTTTCGCGCGCTCATTCTGATGGGCGATAATTCGGCTCACGCGCTCGAGCCGCGGGATATGCGCAATCAACCGGCTCCCCGCCAACGGATGCCTGCGCAGAATCCCCTGTTCCGCCGGCGTCAGTAAAAGCCCGTTCAGCGATTTCTGAAGCAAATCTTCCGGGACCGTCAAACAACCCGCCTGCGAAAGAGCCGCCGCCATTTCCATCTCCCACCGCGTATCCTGCGGCTCCGCCGCCGCCAGATGGCGCACAATCCGCTGAATGCGGTGCGTACGCTGAAAAGCCGCCGGGGTCGTCAACGACAACGCCTCCACCAGCACGTCCACGCTGCCCTGCAGCGTCTGCTCGAGCAACACCCGTTCCGCCGTCACCAGCCGATACTGCTCCACGGCCGCCGACAGCGTCTGACGCATCACATCCATCGGGCAGGGTTTCGTCAGAAAGCGGAAGATCTGCCCTTTGTTCACGGCCTCCACAGCCGTCTGCAAGTCGGCCGTACCGGTCAGCATGACGCGAACGCTGTCGGGAGCTATCTGGGCGGCGTGATTCAGGAAGGCGACGCCATCCATCAAGGGCATTTTCATATCGGCAATCACCACCGCGAAGGGACCATCCTGCCGGATGTGCTGAAGGGCCTCCTCCCCGCCGGAAGCCAGACAAATATCGTAGCGCCTCCGAAACAGCGCCTCAAAACTCTTCAGCACCTCGGGTTCGTCATCCACCAACAGCACTTTATCACGCATGGAATCTCATCCTTTGAGTTGTCGGCAACGCCGCCGCCAGTCCGGCAGACCACGCTCTTTGCCGATTCGTATCAGATAATCCGTATGGATGGGGACCTTTTCCGACGCCTTTCCGGGCACCAGCGCCCCATGGTCGAAGGCGTTGGCCACATGGACCACCGTCAGGGTATTGAACGTTTGAAGAAACGACTCTTCCGGTTGGTGATGATAAGCCACCGCCGCCAGAATGGAATCCGGAATGCCCCACAGCCCGAGCAGATAGGCCCCCGCCTCCGCATGGGTGACACCGAGCACCTTGCGTTCCGCATCAATCACGGCATAATTGCCCCGGTTCACCAGTTCGGCAACCTGCCGGTATTCATCGGGCAGATTGGACGCCAGGATCAATTTGCCCACATCATGCAGCAATCCCGCCGTGAAGGCGTTGTCCATCTCCACCGGCTCCATCCCTTCCTTCTCGAAGATGGCGCGCGCATACTGCCCCACACGCATCGCGTGCCGAATCAGACCATCAAAAGAAAATCCCGCAATGTTGGCCTTCTCAAAAGATGAAAAGAGCCCGGTCATCAGGACGAGCGAACGCAGGGTTTCCAACCCGAGCAGGCTGACCGCCTGCAGAATGCTGTTCACGCGGTTGCGCAATCCGAAAAAGGCGGAGTTCACCAGGTGCAGCACCTGAACGCTCATCGCCATATCCTGCTCAATCAGCCGGCTCACCTGTTCCACCGAGGGATCGGAAGAATTCAGCGCCGCCACCATCTGATTATAAAGCGTGGGTATTCCGGGCAGTGACTTAACTTTGGAAATCACCCGCTGAAGATTCTCATTCGCAAACATCCCGCGCAGATTCATCGCATGTTCAATCGCCCGAATGAGCATCTCCGGATCACAGGGCTTCGTTAAAAATTGATGGGTCGGCCCCAGCGAACGGAAGATGGTCTCTTTGTCGCAGTAGCCCGAAAGCACAAACCGAATCGTGGTGGGATACTGACGAATAATCTCCTCGAGCAGTTGCGCGCCATCCATCCCCGGCATGCGCATATCCGTCACCACCACATCACACGGCGCCTGCGCCAGGCGGGCCAGCGCCTCCTGACCGGATAAACAGAAATGCATTTCCCATTCCCGGCGGCGGCTGCGCAGCATGCAGCGCAAACCATCGAGCACATCCTGCTCGTCATCCACAAACAGAATGCGGACAGCCTCCGTCGTGCGTGCGGGCAACGGCGCTTTCTCCCCGTTGTTCATGCCAGGCCCCCTTCGATCCCGAAGGGCTCTTCTTTCTGCTGGTTTTCGACCGGCAACAGCACCCTGAACAGCGCCCCGCTCCCCGGTTCCGATTCCACCCACAGGCGGCCTCCATGCCGATTCACCACAATATTATATACAATCGTCAACCCCTGCCCCGTTCCTCGTCCCACCTCCTTCGTGGTAAAGAACGGATCAAAGATGCGGGACTTCACCCCCGCCGACATCCCGCCGCCGGTATCCTGAAACTCTATGCACACATATTCGTTCTGCCGGCGGGTCGTGATCGTGATCCGGCCCTTCTTTTCGGGATTCGGCGGCAGCGTTTCCTCAATCGCCTGAGCCGCATTCACCAGGATATTCAGAATCACCTGATTAATCTCACCGGGAATACAGCGAATCATCGGCAACTCCTTTTCGAGCCGCGTCTCCATCTCCGCCACGTATTTCCACTCGTTCTTGGATACAATAATCGCATTCTCTATGGCCCGGTTCACATCCATCAAGGCACGGTCCGCACTGCCCGGATGAGAAAATTCCTTCATGGCCTGCACGATATCCGCAATACGCTTGATACCCTTCAGCGATCGATCCAGCGCGCGCGGGATTTCCGCGGTCAGAAACTCGTGATCCGTCTCTTCCAGGCAGGCGTCCAGGTCGGCCACCTCCGCGGCCAGCGACGGCACACCGCGCGCCTGATCCAACAACAGGTGGTAACGGCGCAGCAGCTCGCACAGATCCGAAAAAGACGCCTGCAAATAGTGAATACTGTCCCCTGTGAACTGTGTGGGCGTATTGATTTCGTGCGCGATACCCGCCGCCAACTGCCCCATCGATTCCAGCTTCTGCGCCTGGCGCAACCGAATTTCCATCAGATCGCGCTCGGCCTGCATGTGCTTGCGCTCACTGATGTCCATGAAGACGCCCTGAAAATACAACGGGTCACCCTGCTCATCCCGCACATACAACCCCTGCAAATGAATCCAGCGCTCCTCCCGATCGGCGGTGAGAATGCGGCACTCCGTTTCCATCTCTTCGGCCCCCTCATCCGCATGACTGCGAATGCCGCCGGTACACGCCGCCGCATCCTCCGGGTGAATCAGATTCACGAAAGAAAGCGACCCCTCCAGAAAACGCTCCGCCTCAAAACCGTATTGCGCCACATTATCGGAGATGTAATCCGTCCGAAAATACGCATCAAGTTCCATGCGAAAAGCCACCGCCCGGCTGCGGCTGATAATGAAGTGCATCTGACGCCGCAGTTCCTCCGACGTCTCCCGCTGCGTCGTATCCCGAACAAAAAAGCATAACTCGTCATGCCCCGACAAACAAATGCGGCTCACCGAGATCTCCGAGGGAAACACCGACTCGTCCTGCCGCAGGCAATAGGCATTGATCAACACGTATTTCTGATCCTGCAGAGTCGCCAAAATGGTATCCAGCAGCAACTCGTCCGCACAGGATACCAGATCAAGCACATTCAACCCGAACAGGTCCTGTTCGCCATATCCAAAAAAATTCAGCGCCCGTTCATTCGCCTCCAGAATCCGCCCCTTCAAATCCGTGATCACCGCCCCGTCATACACACTGCGGAAAAGCTCCTGAAAATCCCGGCTCCACCCCGCCGCCGGCGAAACACCCTCCCGCGACATGCGCAGCTTCGTCTTCGCAGGCGCACTCACCACAAATTTCTTCTTCTTGCGGGGGTTCTCATGGAGATCAGGAAGCAGATCTATACGTATCGTTGTCGCACTCTGTTTTTTAACGGACATCTTTTTTGCTCTCTTTCCAACTCCACACCCGGCTCAAAACAACCACAAGCCTTGTATGGGGTTGCAGTATAGAGCCAACGGAAAAATATTTAAAGAGGCATCCCGGAGATATTTTCCTGCGAAAGAATCCGGACACTACCGGTTGACAGCCCCCCCGCCTCATTGAGTACTATCCCGCAGCACACACACCCAGTGGGAAATACGCCATGAATACCTTAGCAGCCAGAGAAGAAAACAAAGCCGACGTGGAGCAGATCGTCCACGAGATCAGCGCCGGACTGCACCAAGCCGAAACCACCCGCTCCCACGAACCGTCGCCGGACGAACCCGTTCACAATCTTCAGGCCCTGCTGCGTGAAATCAATCAGTCGCACCGCGTCGCCCTGCCGCCCGCCGAAGGTGTCAAGGGCCGCCTGCGCACCCGGCTCTATGCGCTGCTCGCCCAGCCCTTTGAATCCATCAACCGCTTCCATCTCCTGACGCTCCATACCCTCAATAAACTGGTCAAGGTGCTTGATGGTTCCAACGATGACCTCGAAGGCGAACTGCTCACCCAGACCCGAAACCGGCTCGATCTCATCGAAGCCCTCTCCCACCGCATCGCCGACCTGGAAACCAAAGTCACCTCACTTGAACAACGCCTCGAATCAGAAAAGGCCCCCCGGTGAAGATCGCCTTTTGCGCTCCCTTCTATGGTCCGCAGGCCTCCGGAGGCGCCGAAGCCGAGTGCCGAAAAACCGTACTATACCTGCATCAGGCCGGGATACACGTCGAAGTTTTCACCACCTGCCTGATTGATCTGCAGCACGATTGGAACATCAACGCCCTCCCGCCCGGCACCACCCTTGATGAAGGCGTACCTGTTCACCGATTTCCCGCCGAGGCCCTCTGCAAG
Organism: Kiritimatiellia bacterium; assembly: GCA_028708815.1. Lineage (GTDB taxonomy): Bacteria > Verrucomicrobiota > Kiritimatiellia > RZYC01 > RZYC01 > JAQVYB01. The sequence continues at coordinate 20,545 of JAQVYB010000058.1, forward strand.
CCCCGCTTCGCCGAACTTAACACCCGCCTCATCGCAGGCGAAAAACTCACCCCCGGCGAAGAACGCGAATTTACTGCCCTCCACATCAACAGCATCCCCCTCCTTCGGGCGCTCGATGCGCGGCGGGCGGATTTCGACCGGTTCTGCTTCATCCCGTATCTTTTCGGAACCACCATTCACGGCGTACGCCTGTGCCGCGAAAAATCCGTCCTCATTCCCTGCCTGCACGATGAAGGCTATGCCCGCCTTTCCGCCATGGAAACCCTCTTTCAGCAGGCCGGAAGAATCGTCTTTCACACCGCCGCCGAACAACGTCTCGCCCACGCGCTGTATGTCTACGACCATACCGCCGACCGTCTCATCGGCGAAGGCATCACCACCGAATTTGAAACCAACCCCGAACGCTTCCGCACAAAATTCAACCTGCACGAACCTTTCATCCTGTGCGCCGGACGGAAGCACCCCACCAAAAACACCCACCAACTCATCGACTTCTTTCATCGCTGCAGCCGATCCCTCTCCTCGCCGCTTAAACTCGTACTCATCGGGCCCGGCGCCATTCCGCTGCCTCCCGACACGACCCGCATCACCGACCTCGGATACCTCGCCGAACAGGATAAACGCGACGCCTACTCCGCCGCCACCCTCTTCTGCCAACCCTCCCTCAACGAGAGCTTCTCCATCGTCCTCATGGAGGCGTGGGACTGCCAAACGCCCGCCCTCGTACACGGTCACTGCCCCGTCACCCGAGAACACGCCATCGCGTCAGGCGGAGGCCTGTATTACACCACCTACCCCGAATTTGAAGGCTGCGTGGAGTGGTTCCTTAACCACCCCGAAACCGCCGCCGCACTGGGCAAAGCCGGCCAACGCTACGTCCGCTCCAACTACACCTGGCCCCGCATGGTGCAGCGCTATCTGCACGAGGTCTTCAGCGAATAAACCCGTCCAAAAGGCGGCGTCTTTACTGCCCCCCCCATCCCGCCGCACTGGATTTGAGTGGTTTGGGCAACGCTTTTGTCACCGCTTTCGCGGGGCGTTTCGCCGGAGATGCCGGCGAAGCTCCC
>JAQVYB010000059.1 GCA_028708815.1 Kiritimatiellia bacterium
GAATCCGTTCATCCTGAAAACTATTCACCACCTTTTCTGTGTGATCCGGCGTGCAATCTCCTACAATACACATCTCCCAGTTTTCAAACGTCTGGGCCAAAACAGAGTTAATCGCCCGCGAAATCACGTCGGCCCGATTATAGGTGCTGGTTACTACACTGACTTTGGGATTCATTGCTCTCTCAAAGAACGCTTTTAAAACTTCGCCTTGTTCCCGAATAATAATGATCAGGGGTTTTCCTGTGCGATCTTTTTTATCGACCCTCATGGTCCTTCCCGATGGGGGGGGGTATTTTTCATCATCAACTTAAATCGCGGCGGTTACAAATCCTCCCGCAACCACCAATCTTTCGCACGTAGACGAACGAAACGGGAGAGCTATCCGCGATTTAATATTCCGAAGATCCAAATCACAGGGAACATTCACGTCAGAGACAGCAATCCAGTCATCACGATCCCGGGAATCACTCATCAGCCGCGTCACCAGAAATTCAACAAAAAATCCACTCATCTCGAAGGCCTTCATATAATCTTCAACACGCCAGCGACGCGGACGATAGGTGTGCGAGATCATCATGCGATAAATATTTCCCGGAATTGTAAGGAAGGTTAAGGGGTGTAACCCCGCCTCACTGAACATACCATCATCCCGCAAATCAACCTTGTGGATCATACGTCCATCAGGCTTCAACATCTCCGCACACGATCTCATTACCCCCGGCAAGTCATCCATATATTCCAACACCGAACGCGACAGGATCCAATCTACCTCCCCGCGACAATCCACAAGCACCTCTCCCAGGCGCGCGCCATATCTGAAATCTATAAACTGTTCCCACCTTTTTTTAAAACCACCGTTATCATCAAGAACCTTACGGATATTTATCTTTTCTTCAGGCGGCACGAGATCCACAACGGCTTGATAGAGTTGCCGTTCATAAACGGAATCCACAGCAAATCCATACTTATCGAATCCGATTACTTTCTTTGCGCCTTTCCCAATAAGAATCAGCGCCACGGCTTTGAATGGACCCGGTCCGAGCTCAACGATCGTTGCATCACGCAAATTCCACGATCCCCCCAACGCCTTTTCATACTCCTGTACCATGTGCATGGCATAACGGGCATTTTCTACTGCATCCCTATCCCGGCAATCAACAGAAATAACAACGACCTTACCTCTTCCCCAAAAACCAAGAATGGCATTCCTCGTATTCTGGAGGATATTCAGCACCACAATCGCCCAGATTTTCCGACGCAAATATTTTTTCAATAAACAGAACATATATTAATCCGGCCTATCCCCAAAAGGTCTATCGTCTTCCCTCAACAGGTCTTTTGTCTATAGTCATACCCACGTGCTCTTCCCCCAAAAAAACAGCACTTAGTGGTTAAAAACCTCCGTGCCCTCTATGTCCTCCAGCGACTTGTGCTGCGTAACTTTAGCGAAGCAGTAAGCGGGTGGTAGAAATAATTTTGTATTAACCACTCGTTCCTTTCAGTCACTAGAGATCACAGAGCAACTGTGTCATAAAGCACCCTCTTTCTCGGCGCTCTCTGCATACTCTGCGTGAAAATCTCCCTCCCCTCAAACATCCCACAACTCCACTTTCCACTCTCTCCCTCTCCAAGAGTCTATCGTCTATAGTCTTCCCCAAAAAGGTCTTTTGTCTATAGTCTTCCCCACGTGGTCTTCCCCAAAAGGTCTATAGTCTTCATCTATTTAGCCCCCCTCAACCCCTCCGCCAACTTCGTTTCCGGATACCTACCAGCCCCAGGCTGTCACACATGCGTACCCATCCATAAATGAAGTACAGAATGGGTAATTGAAACAAAAGAGGGAACTGCTTCGCACGCCATGCAATAACCATCGCGGGAGATGAAACCAAGGCACAGAGGGGGAGTGCGGCCATCAACCACCACGGCGTATCGAAAGCCGCCATCACGCAGCCTACCAGGGTAGCCGTAAGAGCGCCCGTGTACATCATTGTATACCAAAAAGCATTTCCTCCATGTCGTCCCCCAGACGTGAGCAGAATCTTTATAAAACTGTTTTTCGAGCAATGCCAGCGCTGCTGCTTATAAAACTGTTTCAGCGTTCGAGGCTCGCCATGATGAATCACCCTTAGCAAGGGGGACGCCCGCAAATCGATTCCCTTGTGATGGGCCCGCAGAAGAAAATTCATATCCTCCCCGGAACGCAGGGACTCATCGAATCCACCCACCCGCTCCATGACGGACTTGTTCATGCTCATATTCGCGGTCGTTATCAGCGTCATGGCTCGTTCGCCTGTAACTGCTTGATCATGATGCCCTCGTTTATTCACCCAATGAGCATTCCACGCCAGTTGAACCCAGGTCGTGGGAGATGGTGGAGAAACCGGCCAACCCGCTATTACGTAATCCTGCTCGCCAAGCAAGTCAATGACCTGCTTCACCCAACCGTCCTCAAGCTCACAATCGGCATCCACAAAGGTGATTATATCACCGTTTGACTCAAAAATCCCTCGATTGCGACAAGCAGCGACCGTGGGGCTGACCTCCAGAACAACAATCGAAAACCCAAGATCCACCGCCACATTTCTGGTTTCGTCATGGCTGCCATTATCAACAAGAACAGTCTCTACCCGCCATTCGTGCGGCACGACTTGGCCATCAATGCTCTGCTTCAAGCGCCTAAGATTCTCAGACTCGTTATACGCTACGGTTATAATGGAAATTATTTTCAAACCATGTCCAGAATTAGGCGATCCCGAAAATGGCGACATAATATCGTTGAGTAAGCACCGCTATATCCCATATTTGAGAGAATGCGCCGTAATCGTTCTTCAGTTCCCGGTTTCAAGATAACCCCCAATCCGAATGTGCTGCAATTCGACAATGAAGATTTCGCCATTCTCGTAGACGGGTTGAATATCGGGCACTTGAACCATGAGCTTGATTCTTCCCCGCATGTCCTGCATCGATTGCGCATGCTCCCTGCTGATAACGATCCAAGCCGTATTGCTGCCTTTTTCTATAATAGGCGTATATTGCAACGTATCGTATACATAGATAGGATTATTCATGGATGATAGGTAGAATATTAAAGGCCCCGGCACAGGACATAACGCGATGGCAACATCTCTCTCCTTTGCATGGCTTGCGAGAAATTCGGCTGCACCCCGCGCACCAACGGCCTGATCCCCTGTCTGCAAATACTCAACGCCGTGTTGCTTTATAAGAGCGATGGCCATTATGGCCGTGAATATTGTAACACCAATATAGCTATAGTATTTCCTTTGAGTTTCCAGCGCAGGGATTGATTCCAATAACCGAGAGACCCCATAAAAAAGGAATGCAGCAACGAACGGAATGTAGACGATGTATACCCGAGTGTACGGGATGACTCGTTGAACACATATGGGGATAACAAAGGACGCGAGAACAACACATACCAGCAAAGATGTTTTAGACAACAATCGTCCTTCCCGATACAGCCAACTTAAACCAGCGAGTCCGCAACCCGTCAAGCCATATGCCATCCAGCGAGGCATTGGATCTATGGCCAAACGCTGAAGCTGAATCGACCATGCTGGGATGCTGGTCAGTATGTTTTGCCAGGTTCTGCGACTCGTTAGCGCTGCATCATCATGGATCAGACTCCAGTCCGTTGCAACAAATGCAGGACTATACAGCAGCAATGTCAACAAACCTGTCAAACACAAATACAAAAACAACCTAAACCACCAACGCCATAATTCGGATCCTCGATAAAAACAAACTGGCGGATTCAATGCTAACCACACCGATATTCCAACGATGGAATATAACATGGTAGGAATAGTAAACATGCCGATGGCTGATACGCCAACGGCTGTAACCCACAGCGTTATGTTATTCGGGAAGACTCTCAGTGAAAGAGCTAAAAGAAAAAGTATATAAGTGCAACAAAATAGAATCGTGTATCCGCGCCCCATCGTTGAAAAGCTGACGATTCCATATGATGCCGCGCAAAACGCCATAACGAATAATCCCGTGCCACGTGAAAATAACTTTTTCACAAACAAATAAGATAATGGCAAAAAAAGAATCCCCGCCATGAATGAAGGGAACCTTAGAACCAACAGGCTCCTGCCAAAAAGAAGATAGCACAACCTTACGAGCAAGGTATGGAATATATGGTTGTTCGGGGCCGTCCAATCCGACACAATGATATAGAACGGACGAAACGCATAGGCACTGAATGTGCGGGCTTCATCAGCATGAACTTCCTGGTTAATGTAAAGCCCCCTAATTGCCACTCCGACCAGAACAATGAACCAAAAAGCCGCAACATCCAAGCGATTTCCTTTTCCATCAAACAACCAGTGCAGAAACGCGCTCGTTTCACCTCGAAATTGCTTCCTGAGCAACAAAATTGCTGCGTCAATTCTTTTACGAAATACAAAAAGAACGCAAATAAATACGGATAGTCCGGTCCCCATGCATTGCATGCGCCACAATACTCCTGCATAGTATTCTTCTGTGAAATATTCTATATGGCCCGTATATGAGTAGGAGCTTATCCATTGGACAACGCTTTTATATGGCATAAAATAGCCGAACGAAAAACAAGCGAATGCTGCTATGACAAAGAACAATAATAGCAACCCGTATAATGCATTGACTGCTTGATTTCTCATATAGTACTTATTGTTGTTTTTGCATCACAGAAAGACTGGATGCTAACGCACAAAAGGTCATGGTCATTGGATTCCATGGGGAAGAACCAAAGAACCCAGCCACACTGACGGTCACGCCGGCTGCGAAAAGCGTCCATGCCATCTCTCGCATCTCCGGCCATGTCGAATGCGCCTTATACACCTTCCATCCAAAATATATTATTGTGGCCAGCATGGATGCATACAACAACATCCCGCCCATGCCCATTTGGTATCCTGCCCGCAAAATTTCACAGTGAACAATACCCCTCGCATATGGATATTCCCTGGCATGCAGCGCCTGATTTGGACTCACGCCTGCTCCAAGCGCAGGATACGCTTTGATCAGGCTCCACGTATCCCTGTTTTTAAGCCGGCGTTCCAGTGAGCTTTGCTCATCCTGGGTGAGAGCCCTGTTGGGATCCTCCGGCTCCCCGTAAACAAACGTTTGGAAGGAGTCAGCAAGGGAGAGCACTCGTTGCCGGTTGCTTTCTGTGGTGAATGGAAAGATCAATGCAACGGCAACGGAAACAAAAATGATACTCTTTTTCCGCCTCTTCCAATAATGAATAATCAGCAATAAACCCATCACGAGCATGGCGACGAACCCGGACCGGCTCCCTGTTTCAATCACGATATAGACGGACAGCAATGCCATAAGCAGGTACCCGCGGCCCACCCACTTATTCGTAGTATATTTTGCCATAAACATATAAAGAGGAACAATGATGACGACCATATAAGCAAAGGCATTCGGATCATCCATCAGCCCCACGGCAGGCCCCATCAGCCGCTCACCTCGAAATGATTCCCCGGCTGTGGCAAGACGAAATCCCGCCTTCATCCACCATAGGGTTGCAATGGAAACGGTCGCCATAACCGCCCAGGCACGCTGCACCGATGTTACCATAGCCTCTAACATAATCATCAAAACAACCGGTTTCCAGATCGTTTCCAGAGAATTGAGCGAATGGCTCGTTTGAAACGGCGCCGTATAAAGCGATATAAAGGCCAGAATAACAATGGAAGCGCCTACCTTCGTGGCAGCACCCCATCGGATCAAGGGACGCCCCTCCTGCATTGCAGCGATGCCATGCAGAACCACGGCGATGATAAACGCCGTATTCGCTATGCGTAATGGAACCAGAAAATTAAACCGCATCTGCGGTTGAACCCACAGAATGCAGATATACCATAACACAAAACGAAATGACCAAAGGGAGAACATTAGATAATTTTAATATTTCTTAGGCGATAATCCTGGCAGTTTGAAGCAAAAGAATACAAGAACAATCAGCATTCTTCCCGTTTTTTCGATCTTCTTCTCGTAATTCAGCACACAATCCCCCTACCCTCAGCGCTGGCCTGCGTGTTCCCGTTCTCCCGATCCGCGCTCTATCTTTCCTTTGCGTCTCTCTTAATCCAGCGCCTGATCCCAACACTCACTCCCACGGCCGAATTCTCGTCAATACTCCGCTCGCTCCCAGTTGATGTTCAATGCATTACGAAATAGCTCAACATATTGTTTCTTTGGGTGCAATTCGTCTGCATAATATTCACTGGGCATAACTGAAACCGGGCAATAGGTCTTTCTGATACCATCCAACCCCGAGGAGCTCAGTTGCTGCTCAATGAATGATAAGTCACTCGAACCTTCAAACTCCACAGGAATAGGCGGCGAGATTACCCGCAACGTCACTCCATGATGCTGACAAACATTGGAAAGAAGAGTCAAATATTCCAAACTAAGTGGAGAAATAAACAACTCACGCGGAAATGGTTTCGGATTAACTTTTTGGTAGTTTATAAGGCATAATTCAGGAAATTCCGAAAAGACTATGGGTATATACCACCAGCGACAGTTATGTATTTGGTGTGCTGCGCGTTCTGTGATGTATTGTCGGTATTGTGGACGATACATAGTTCCCACCACGTAGTTTGCCGTAAATTCGCGGTTCAGATCATCCGTCATCGAATATGGCGTCATCAGAACGATAATCTCCTCGACTTTATTGTGCTTCATGTATTCCATCAGCAGTATGTATTGCCCCATCATGGTGGTTGCGGCATTTGTCGTGAGGTGAAAGTATTTGCTTTTCTTTTGATTGTCCTGATTAAAAAGTTGATGCGCTACGCTATCACCAACAATAACCCGATCATAGGGATGCTTCTCCGAGGCTTCGAGTAACGCCTGCTTTACGAGACTATTCAATGGCGTTCGGATATGCGTATACACAGTCCGATGGATACTAAAATACATCGGGAATCCTATAGCCACGAAAATCAGGCACTTTAGTAAAAATCGAGTCATTTAGAACTGGAAATATATGAATTGATCGTTTTCAAGAACACCGAACAGCAATATTGAAAATACACCTGAATAATAGATGCCCCACCGGACATATACGGGACACCTTTCTAAAGCATTTTCCACATGTATTCTGCTTTGAAGAAAGTCGGCACACAAAATGAATGCAATCAGTAAGAATCCTGAGCATGTGCCTACCGGCATTCCCTGAATGCCGCGAAAGAGGAACTCCTTGCCGGGAAGGATGCCACGGACCAATTTGCCGCTGATGACCCAGGCATCGTGTAAAGATGATGCCCTGAAATATATCCAGGCATACCAGACCATAATGAATGTAATGACAATCCGAATGAATCTGAATACTCGCTCAAATACGCTATTGTGTGAAAATATATTGATGCCGCGACAGGCCGATTGCAAGGCCCGTTCAGCAAGCATATACACCGCGTGAAGCGCACCCCAAACCAGAAACGTCCAATTTGCACCATGCCACAATCCACTTAGTACGAATACCGTTGCAAGATTAAATCCGTTCCGCAAGCGGTCTCGCCGGCTTCCCCCCAGGGGGATATACACATAATCTTTAAACCAAGTCGAAAGGGATATGTGCCAGCGCTGCCAAAACTCCGTAACCGAACCAGCAAGATAGGGTTGCCTGAAATTTTGCATTAAATCATAACCGAAAATACGGGCCACCCCAATGGCGATATCGGAATAGGCCGAAAAATCACAGTATATTTGAAACGCAAAAAATGTCGTGGAGATCACCAATTCAAGACCAGACGCATATTGTGGGCGCAGGTAGGCGTTCTCCACTCCCCAGGCCAAGCGATCCGCAATCACTATCTTTTTTACAAATCCCCACAACATGAGCCGCATCCCGGATACCACTCGCGAATAGTCGAATTTCACAGGGTTTCTGAACTGAGGCATCAAATGCGTGGATCGTTCAATCGGGCCTGCGACAAGCTGAGGGAAAAAGGCCACATAAAGGGCAAATATGCCTAGATGTTTTTCCGCCCCCCTCTTGTTCAAATAGACATCAAAGGTATAGCTCAGGGTTTGGAAGGTATAAAATGATATCCCGACGGGCAGCAGCACGTCAAATATCGGCATATCGATCAATATGTTGGCACGCTGAAATACGTGTTGCAGGGAACCGCTGAAGAAGTTGTAATACTTAAAGAGAAATAACAATCCCAGGTTGGTGATCAGACTAAACGATAGAAAGAGGCGTCTTTTGCGCGTGGATACAGATCGTTCAATCCCTATTGCGGAGAAATAATCAACAAGTGTGGATGCAATAATAAGAAATATATATTCCACTCTCCAGCACATATAAAAATAGTAGCTGGCAGCAAGCAGCATGGCCCATCGCCAGCGCTGGGGGATGGCAAAGTAGACGAAGAATACCGCCGTTAGAAACACCAGAAATTGAAATGAATTAAACAGCATGTGACCTTAATCTAACGTATAAATCCAGCAATGCACCGGCGTTCTTACGCCAGCAATAATGTATGGAAACATAATCGACATTTCTTTGTCCCATGCGCATCCTGCTAGCGTTGTCATTGCTCAAGGAGTACATAGCATTACTCAAGACTTTAGCATCACCACATGGCACCACCAGCCCCCCTTCCAAGGTCTGTGGTCTATGGTCTTTAGTCTTCCCCAAAAGGTCTACGGTCTTCCGCCTTCGCCCTGCGGGACTACGGTGTGACACGCCGTCCTCGTCCTCTTCTCTTTTTGCAAGCAAAACAGGAACCCACCCATTATCCGTGGTAATGACCGGCTTTGCACAGGCCATCGACTCGATCGCGGAAAAACAAAACGATTCATAGTCGCTGGAGATTACTTGAATGTCCGATGCGTTGTAAATATCCGGCAACTCGGAATAACCCACTTCCCCGAGAAAAAGGACATCATCCATCAAATTCTTTTCTGCCACGAGTTTTTTGACAGATTGTTCATGAGGCCCGCTTCCCGCCAGAATAAGCAAGCCCTCGCCCCCATTGGCCTTATATTGCTCAAAGGCCGCGATTAAAAGAGGATGATTTTTAAACCCTTGAAAACGGGCCACGTACAAAAACATCACCCGTTCCGATGATATACCATGCTTTTCCCGAAAGGTACTCTGTGCGGGATAAAAAACATCGGGATCAATGGAATTGGGAATATTTACCACATCCATACGCCCGTTTTGCTTAACAAACTCGATACTCATGCCACTGGCGATCACCGCGTCGGCCTTCTCTACCCCCCCCACCGGATCTGAATAGTTTGGCGCCGTGATGCGCACGACGACAGGCAATCGCCCTCCCATACTTTTATAGTAATTCACAAAGAACGGAAGTTCACACACCTGAACGACATCGAACTCCTTCTCATGCTTTAGCACCCATCGGGCCGCAGCCCATTCAAACCATTTGAAGTCCAGCAAGCGCAAGCGCCACCCACCACGCACCTTGTCCCAGGGAAACCAGCCAAAATAGGGTGTCCGAATGGTATGCCAGTGATAGGGGGGGGTGTTCGTGGTTCGGGGTTCGTCGTTCGTAGTTTTTGGTTCGAAGGAACAGGTTGCAGGTTGGAGGTTGCAGGTTACAGGTTGCAGGTTAGCCGTTCGTGGTTCATTCTCCCCCCGATCATTGGACATTCCTTGTTGATCATTGGATATTCCCCCATCTCCTCCCTCATCCCCCAATCCCGGCATTCCAGCATTCCCCAACTCCCTCTCTCCTCCACATTCCACCTCCAACATTCCACTTTCCCCCTCCCCCCCACGGTCTTCAGCCTCCGGTCTATGGTCTATGGTCTCCGGTCTAAAGTCTCCATTCCCTTCCCCCCATTCCACCTCCAACGTTCCACTTTCCCCCTCCCCCCCACGGCCTTCAGTCTCCAGTCTATGGTCTATAGTCTTTAGTCTACTATCTTCCGTCCCCCCTGCCCCCCACACCGGCGCCGACAACTTCGCCCCGGAAAACAGCGGAATACCTGACAAATACGAAATCTCGCACCCAATACCCGCCAAGTGTCTGGAAATCTCGAGGTCAAAGGTCTCCCCGCCTCCCCGGCACATGGAAAGCATTCGATTGATAAAAAGAATTCTCATTACAGCTTATTCATTCTTATTCTAGTTGCTTCTCCGTGCACTCCGTGCCCTCCAGTGATCCCGCATAGCGGGTGAACGAGTGGTTTAAATTCCCTTGTACCACCCGCTGCGCTAGAGGACACGGAGCTCATTCTCTGCTATATTTGAGCAACTCAACTCTGTGCTCTCTGTGTACTCCAGTGATCCCGCGCATGCGGGAGAACGAGTGGTTAATACGAATTCATTCCTACCACCCGCTGCGCTAGAGGACACGGAGGGCACGGAGCTCATTCTCTGCTATATTTGAGCAACTCAACTCTGTGCCCTCCGTGTACTCCAGTGATCCCGCGCATGCGGGAGAACGAGTGGTTAATACGAATTCATTCCTACCACCCGCTGCGCTAGAGGACACGGAGGGCACGGAGCTCATTCTCTGCTATATTTGAGCAACTCAACTCTGTGCCCTCTGTGTACTCCAGTGATCCCGCGCATGCGGAAGAACGAGTGGTTTAAATTCCCTTCTACCACCCGCGATGCTGGAGTTCACAGAGAACACAGAGGTTATAAGACCAATCGTTTTATACCATCAACCAGCTTCACAACATTAAAATTGATCAGCAAGCCAATCCTGCATTTTGTCAGCTTCATGTATGTGAGAAGTTGCGCCTCATGGATCGGTGCCAACTCCTTAACCACCTTCAATTCAACAATCACTTTGTCATCAACAATCAGGTCAATCCGGAAATCGTCATCCAAGACCAAATCTTTGTATTTTAAATCCAAGGGCACCTGTTTTTGCACCTGCACCCCTCGAAGGGTCAACTCATGTGCCAAACTTTTCTCGTAGATACTCTCAACAAGTCCCGGCCCCCAATACTTGTGTACCTCTATCGCTGCACCAATTATTTTATCTGTTATAGCATTTTCCCTCATTTTATTTCCTCTGTGCACTCCGTGACCTCCAGTGATCCCGCATAGCGGGTGAACGAGTGGTTGAACAATCCCATTAGCATTCTGGCATTTCATTCAACAAACTCATTGTAAACTTGCGTTTCCCTGACGGCAGCAAAGGAATCGCATCTACAAACTCCACCCTCACATCCGCATCCATCCCAACTTTTTCTCTTATGGTGTTCTTCCACCAATCTGCGTTCATCTGCGCAATCCGCCTCCGTTCATCTACGGCGTGACACGTCTGCGGATCACATTCCACCCTCAGCACATAGCTATCCAACGTCTCCTGCACGAACTGAAAGGCCCTCACCCCCTCCACCCCATACAGTATATGCGTGAAATATTCCCCATGGATGATGTTCCCATCTCGGGTTCTAATCGAGTCTGATGTCCGCCCGGCGATAGTCTTCAGTCTCCGCGTCTTCCTCCCACACGCACATTCCCCTCGCGCAAACACGCCGACATCCCCCGTATTATACCGGATGAACGGTATCGCCTTGTTCCTGAAATATGTCACCAGAATTTCCCCCGGGATTTCGTACGGATCAGGACTGTCAATCTCTACGACCATATCATGCTCATTGATGTGCAATCCATCATGGGCAGAGCATTCCGCCGCAATTGGACCGAATTCCCGATTCCCGTACCGATCGAAAATGGGTTTCTGAAATATGTCAGAAATCAATTTTCGAGAGGCCGAAGTAAGCACTTCGGCGGAAGAGACCATGCTCTTCAGAGGATAGGTCGGAGTTAACTTATTCTTTTGCAAAAACACCGCATACTCATACAAACTTCCCGCATACCCCACCAGCACATGAGGCGCGAAGCGAGTCATGTACTTATGAAAATCGTTCATACGATTTTCACCCATATCAAACGCATCATACCACCGCACATTCTCAATCCAATTACGGAGATGGCTCCTTAATCTCGCCACAATAGACTTTAGACCAAAGACCACCGACCTTCCGCCTTCGCCCTTCTGCCTTCGCCCCGCGGGACTAAGGCGTGACACGCCGACCCCCGCCTCCCGTCTATGGTCTTCCCCAAAAGGTCTATGGTCTATAGTCTTCCCCTCCTGTTCTATAGTCTTCCCCAAAAGGTCTATAGTCTCCCTTCCCCCGCTATCGCGAGTCGCCCCCCACAGCATCGCCACCCGATCCCCATACTCGAATCCCGCCAGTGAATTGCTCCAGTAGGTGGCCGCTTCTCCGGCTTTTTTCCGTTCCAGATCCGTGTAAAACACCGTAGGTTGACCCGATGACCCGCCCGTGGCATCTTCATAGCACTCAACGCCTTTAACGAGCATCTCTTGGGCATAGTGCTGTATATCCTGTTTTGTAAGAACAGGAATAGACTTCAGGATATCGGATGCAATATCGGTTGTAATCCCACCGGGTATCCGATCACGATAAAAAGGACTGTTCTCTCTAGTAGAGTTCAAAATACAGGCCAACTCATACCGGACATGTGCATCAATATCCTCGCGAGAACAACAATCAAACTGACACAAAGCATCGAATCGACACAACATATCCCGGCGATAACCACTCCGACGATCAATCATATTGCGTGATAGAAGGGATGAAACCACGGAATTCATTTTAAACCACTAATACACACTAAGTATGCCCATGAATTCTTCGGTTCATTGGACATGTCTTGAGCTTTTTCCCGTAAGCTTAAGGATCCTGTCATACAGCTTCGGATAGATGCGCCATGTGTCGGCCAGTGCCCGCTTTAACCGGCTTCGGGGCCTATTCCTCCGTAATGTTCCTCCGTCATGCATCCATTCTGCATCCCGCAGGTCACACAGTTGCCCCCATCCTTTGAATCGCATTAACTCACGATTTGTTAGATATTCGGGGAAATCCTCATATCCATGTATTTCTTTTCCGCTTGTATGCTGTCGTCCATGATTCTGGTGTACCGCCATCATATATTCGCTCAAATCGATAATGGCGGCATTTCTCCTTCTTGCTTCATAAATGAGCCAATGATCCGAAAAACCACGCCCTATTGCAAAGGGCAACACCTTGTCGAAGACACCATTTCTAGGAAAAAGAAAGTAGTCAATTCCGTCACAAGTGTGACGCTTCCCATGCTGCGCGACCTGCTGCTTCAATATCTTTCTCCAATCCGGATTGGAAAAATCTACGGGGCCATGTATATTCATATCCATTCGCTCACCGACGAGTAGGAATTTTTCAAATGAAAGCTGATCCAGGATCGGATCAAATGAATCCATTAGGATAATATCAGCATTGATATAGCACAGCACATCCCCAGAGGAGTTCTCAAGCGCTTGCTGAAATAATGAATCCATTAATGGAGTTCCATAGGAATCCACTCGGACTTCTGGACAATGAATCACGCCAAACGCTTGAGCTGTTTCTTTAACACCATCCTCATTGCCAATCAAAACAATTTCTGCCTTTGGGCATGATGTAATCCAGCTTTGTAAAGCATTGCGCTGAATCATCGTTATATGTGGATCAACAAATGGCTTTGGTAATGCAAATATTGTTACTTTCTTTGTCACCGTATTCACTCCATAAAGTATATTGTTTCAGAGAGATGTCCCATCGATTATTAGAACTCTGAGATCTGCAGTCTCAAGCATTCATCTACGCAGCCATATTTCTTTACTCTTGTTCACGAGGCCTTCGTGACAATTGAAGCTGTGAATATAAGCACCACTCAACTCTTTTAGCCATGAATCTGTCTTCCAAACACCCCGCCCGGCACCATCCCCCTCTTTACTATCATACATTAAAATATCCCCCCCGAAATAGGCGGCTAAGCAGGCGTTTCCGCCAGACACTGTAATGTGCCGATCCGCACAAGCGTGGATGGCAAACTGTCGTTGATTGAAGTCAAGACCACGCAGACGCCACCAGAAGTCCTTTATGGTCAAAACCTTATTATGATACTTTTCCCTGATCAGCTTATAGTCTTTGAACCTCAGAATTGCATTTTGATCCTTGTAAAAATTTTTCTCCCGGCCTTTCGGGCGAATATATATGACGGTGTGTGACTCTACAAACAGGTCAAAGATCTCCTCCAGTACATCCAAGGGAAAATAATTGAAAGCACCACGCCCCCATTCCAGCGAATATTTATTCTGAATCACAAGAACAGGCTTAGAAAATGATAGGCGATTCTTCCATAACTCTTTCAACGGGGGTGGAAGCCACTCCTTTTTCGTCCATGATGGTCGTTCATGCTCATATGTTTCCGGGTCATTGTCTTCGCTAAACTCTCTGAACGGCCTTACCTTGCTGCTAAATGGCTTATACAGCGATACCAACCCTGGTTTGCAATGAACTTCACAGGGAGTATTATGTGCATAATAATAATATACTTTGGGCAACGCTCTGACCATATCCCAAGTAAATTCATTGAATTCTCTGACTATCATGATTAATTAATTCCTTCTGCTCCGTTTCGCCCTTCTGTTACAGAAAATGGCGTATATAATTCATGCCATATGCCCAATCAAAGCACGGGAGTTCTTTTATGATTATCCTCCCATCATTAATCAACCAGTCCATGTTTGTCACAAATTACTCTATGTAACGCAAACCCTTCAGTCTTACTTAAAAACACCTTCGGCTGCCTTACCAACGTCCCATCATAGTGATAGATTTCATAATTACATTCTTGAATTGTTTCAACTAGTTTCGCTACCGACTGTCCTCGTTGCACCAAGAAATCAGGATGAATTTCAAGGAATATTCTTGGGGCCTTGTCTCTGAATAGTTTTGCCCCTCCCAGAAGAATATCCAACTCTGAACCTTCTGCATCTATTTTGACTGCATCTGGAATAGGGTTCCACTGCGCCATCATTTCATCAATTGTCGACATCTCAACTTCAACGGTTTTGCTATTATCCTTCACTGGCGCAGCCACACAATGAATTCGATCATAAACCATCGTTAGCTTGCCGTGTTGCCGCCCCAACGCGATTTGATAGACACGAATATCATGCTTGGGGTTTGCATCAAGTACCTTTTGCATGGTTGCTTGTACAAGAGGGGAAGGATCCACTGCGTAGGCAATTCCTCCCGTCAGCTCCGTAAATATCAAGGAAAAGTCCGCATAAAAAGCCCCAATATCCAGCAAGCATTTGCAATTCTTGGAGTATTTAATGAATCCCTGCATTTCTCGAACAAACCTCATGTCTTGATAGGCATACAATTTGTAGATCGGACGCAATTCATCAATGATATTGATAACCACATTTGGCGCGATTGCTTGCTTGTTGCGTGGTAAGCTACTGTTTTCTTGCTCATACCAACGTTTTAATCGCGGTTGTTCATACCAATCCTTGACATATCGAACCGCACACCACGAATCATATGTTTTATAAGCCCAAATCGCATTCAATACGACTTGAGGTATGGCTTTTTTGATTGCCTGTTTCGCTGTCCTCATTTCACCTCATCTTTTTTAATTTGCCCGTTACGATAGTTTATCCAAGGCTTCATTCTGGCCTCCTGAGGATGAGCCAGAGGTTTTTCCCCCGCATAGTGCAATATGCGCACATCGTCTACAGCACCATACTCATCCCAAAAAAATTGTGACTGATAATTGTATTTGTGATCAAAGCAATAAACCGGCTTCCATCTGAAATAGTGTTCCAAAACATCTTGATCTGCCTTATCGCCACCCTTATGGCTAAAAAATGAATTGTAAACTTCCTGCGACCGAAACTTTCTTCCCAACACCAATACCCCACTGTTCAATCCAAAACGCAAGTGGTAACCACCAGCCAAACGTTGCTTACGGGTCCGCCCCCCCCCCGACGGGCAAACGCCAAAGGGTACTTCAGTCTTGAATAACTCCGAGACATCCCCTAGACACAACATATCCACATCAAAAAACACCACCTTATCCCAGTCGTGCAAGCTAAAACACTCCAGAGTAAACAACGCTGGCAGCATGTGCTCCGGGGTTTGTACCAGGAACACGCGATATTGATCCTCATCCACCTCGTGATAACGCACATCTGGCCAGATGGTTTCTATCCGCTTGCGACTCTCTTCACTAAGTGGTGAAAGGTTTTTGCTCCAAATGACAATCAATGGACACTTCAACCATGTATTATGCTTCTTTAGTGAGTGAAAGAACACCTCGAAATAATCAATAAACTTATCATTAACCACTGTTACGAGCACATTCCTGCAAAGGTTAATACTATGGTCGTGATCTATCCCAAATGCCCCATTTAAGAGAAGTCCTTCGATATAGCGAAATGATAGTCCCCTTTTTATAACAAAGCGCCTAAAGGCTCTCCACGCTTGACGAATTATCGCTTTTATATTTTGCCCCTATTTCAGAAAACCAGCCCAGCTCGCTGGCATATTCTTCATCACCTCGATATGCCCAAACGGTTTTCCCTGACGTGCGCCCGCATGCTTCACCCATGCTGACATGCGCGAAAGACCTTCCTCAAGTGAAATGTTCCGAATTAAATCCGGAAACACCTGCTGAATTTTAGCATGGGTTGAAAAGGCGTGCGCCACCTCATTTCTGGCCCCAAGATGCTTGATCTCGGAGGATACCCCCATAGCCCGCTGTACGGTCTGCGCCAGTTCCAGAATCGAATACGGCTTATCTGCTCCTATGTTGAACACTTGGTTGAAAGCCTCCGGCCGTTCCACGCTACGAGCAATAATGGGCGCCACATCATCAACGTGACTGAACGCCCGCGTCTGCAATCCGTCACCAAACACGGTAAGCGGCTTCCTCTGGAGAATTTGATTCATGAAGATTCCAATCACATTACGATAAGGATCTCCAATGTTCTGCCGATCCCCATACACATTATGCGGACGGAATATGACATGATTAAGGCCGAACATTTCATGCGACTCCTTCAAGTCAAGTTCTGCGGCATATTTGGAAATACCATAGGGGTCTTCCGGTTGCGGTATCATATCCTCAGCCATTGGAACTTGACCTGCACCATATACGGCGATGGATGAAGTGAACACAAAACATTTTACGCAGCCGGCATTAACCGATGCGTTGATCAGGTTGATGCTGCCAATTAGATTGTTTGAGTAATTATATCGCTTAATGAAATGACTCAATCCTTCCGCGGCATAAGCCGCCAGATGATATACATAATCCGGACGGTGTTCCGTGAATATCCGGTCGATTAACGAAACATCCGTTACGCTCCCCTCAACAAACAGCGCGTCCTTCGGAATATTTTCTCGAAATCCTCCGGAAAGGTCATCCAGGGCCACCACAGAATGTCCCATAGCAATCAGCGCATCAGCTACATGAGATCCGATAAATCCAGCCGCGCCGGTGATCAGTGATTTAGTCATCTTCTGTTCCTTAGTATTTCTTGCGCTTTACAACATCGGTTTGTTTGTGTCTTCGTTACTCAATATGTTGCCTCATGCGTGATCATCCTTTGTGGGGGATAAACATATTTCGCAACTTCGACCTCAGAATATTCTTAAAATACAATCCATTTAATTGATTACATCTTGACATATCCCTCCCTATTGCTTTTTTGCGCGCCCATGCCCAATTATTTCTTTGAAAGATTTCTCCGTATTCTGGCGATTGTTTAAGCAATAATTCTACAATTTTCTCCACATGCGAAATAGTCCTGTAATCCTCTGGCATTTGATTAAACTCGGGAAGCGCCTTCGCATGGGAGCTTGTGCTAATGGTCCACTTCACATCATCGAATAGTATCCAACCCCCGGGCTTAAGAAGCTTTGTCGCCAGGAAATACGCACTCGAATCCGTTTCCCACGTATGCGCCCCATCCAGAAAGACAAAGTCATAAAGTGGCTCGCATACGCCGTTCTTCGTGTTCGACTCAATGAGTTTCATCAACTGCCATGTATAGGAGGCCTGACTCAATGAGGGAAATACATAGTCTGCTAATCCACATTTCTTGATATTCTCAAAGACATTGGGAGCAAAGGTCTCTATGACTTTCAAGTCCAGTGAATACAATCGACCTCGCCTCAATTCATGCAATGCAGCCCCCACAGTACAGGCGGACTTTCCCCACGCACATCCCAACTCCAAACAAATATCCGGCTTAAACTCCATTACAAAATCGTACAGGAGTCGACATGACTCCTCATCCGAACAAGGCACATCTTTTATTATCTTGTATACATCTTTGAATTTCACAATTCTTCCTTCCTCTCCTCATTTCGATGGCCTCGCGTCTGTTGTATCTGGCCTACCCTACTCGGGTCTATGGTCTAACTTCTTTTATTCCCCTCTCGTCAGTCTCTGGGCTTTTGCCTATATCTGTAGTCGCAAGTCTAAAAGCTCTGGTTTTCATCTCCCACCTCCAGAACCTTCTTCAATCCGTCCAACATATCCGCCACCGTAATCTTCTTCATACACTCCTTATCATGGACGCAAGGCTTTCGAAGCCAGCAAGGCGAGCAATCGAGTTTAGAAAACAGGTTTATGTTTTGCTCATAGCCACTTTCCCATGGAGCCTCAAACCCCCCATAGATCACGACGGATCGGGTTCCAACCGCTGCAGCAGCATGCATTAAATAGCCCACCTGGCACACAAGGGCCGAACAGGATGCCAATACCGCTGCAGCATCTCTGGGCGATTTTTGCCCCCTTAAATCCAGATCATTTTCCAATACCGGGTCGCTCACCATTCCAAGCTGAACCACGCGGTACTTTTTACGAATCTCACTGGCTAAAAGCTCAAAGCGGTCCAGATACCAATTCTTGTTCTCCGTCATTTTCGTAACGCCGGTGGAATGAATCGCCACCCAGGGTTTTCCATTTGAGGGAAGTGCAGTTCTCTTTATCTCTTTCTCGCTCAAAAAAAGTACAGGCTTCTTTGGGGCTTCACTTATTCCAACTTTTTCCGCCAAAACCTGAAATATATGCCCCTTCATGGGCTTCATGCCCCCCTGTTCTTCATTCGTTTGATACTCCAAGTAGGTCATGGATTCAATTAAATGCAACTCCTCCATCAATCGACCAAACTTATGCGCCACATTGCGAGAGTGTGTTGGCAGAATCCATACCCCGGGATTTCCGCGGAATAACCCGTGTTTCTTCCCCGCCACAATCACCCTTTTCCCATGCTCACGCCAATAATGATACGCTAAGGTGTTGACAAATAAGTCGTCCCCCAATCCTTCAAAGCGCAAAAACATCTTCCGTTTCATGAAATCTTCAAATAGGCTATTGATGTTCCGGATATGCGCCTAATATCCAAGCCTTGCGTTCGACACTCATTGAGATACTTCAGTACGCCCGGGTGAAGCTCGTTGCAGTCATGCCAGAGAATAACGCATTGCTTTCCTGCAAATGCGATGCATTTCTCTGTATCGTTTTTACAATATTCATACGTATGAGAACCATCGATGAAGAAAAAAGCGGGATGCCCCGCCTCTCTGAAATCCCAGCTAGCTGTATCCGCATAATGCTGCACAATACGATGAGCGCACGGATGATCGATGTACTCCTTCCCGACAATACGGCGATCTATAAGGTGATAGTCATCTTTCAACAATGCTGGTTCTGGATCGTGCTCGGCAGAATACTCCTTCGGCAAATCTACGCTATGAATAATGCCCGTTTTTAAATTTTCGGCCATCAGGCGGGTCGTATAGCCCATATAGGTCCCGATTTCCAGCACTTCACCTGGAGACTCGGCAACAAGAATCGAAAGTAGTACCATCAGCTCTCCCGTTGAAAGTTGCCCTTCCTCATAGCGTCTGACAGGAATTTGAATTAACGGTTTTCGATTGCCAAGAATATCATAGAGTTCTATCTCAGGGATATCGTTTCCCCCAGCGATATTCCCTTCATTTGCGGCTTTATAACTATTCATACACGCATGGAAAAATGCTCCAGGCTTTAATGAAAACATGTATATAACCGCCCTAACATTCATACCCAACAATGTCTTTACGACGATTTTAATAAATGGACTGATCTTTGTTTTCATCTTCTATTTACCTTACGTTTCGTTTTATACGCCAATAAGGCTTCGTCTAAATGATTCCCTGATATATTTTATTCAACCCTTGATTCATCCGTTCCTGATCGAAGTGTTCCACAACTCGTTCGCGCCCCGCTCGACGAAACTGAGCCGCCTGTTCTGGAGATTCCATGATGAACTTCATGGCCCCGGCAAGATGATGGACATCCGGGGTCTCACAAGACAGGCCCGTAACTCCATCAACCAACGCCTCCATAATGCCACCGGCACGAGTCGAAACAACAGGCAATCCGACCGCCATGGCTTCTAAAAGGGCCATGGGCACCCCGCCTTCAGTTTTGGAAGCCATTAGAAACCCATCCATTTCTCGCAGAAATGGGAGCACCTGATCCTGTTCTCCAAAAAAAACAACCTCTTTCTGCAATCCCAGGCGGCAAGCCTGATCCATTAGCTTATCCCTGTCGCCCCCTTCTCCTATGATATGCAGCCTCAGATCATATCCTTCACTTTTCAGCATGCGTAGCGCATCTATCATCAGATCCACTCCCTTGACACTGGTCAACCGGGCACAGGTCCCCCACACAAAAACACGATCCGATGATCTTTCCGACTCCCGATAACTAAATATTGAGGTGTTCACGCAATTCTGTAACACGATGGCTGGAACATTGAATCGGCAAACAGCCGCCCAATCTTTCTGCGCACTGTTCGACGCATACAGAATCAAATCCACATGTTTTCGGATGATTCTTCGATCTATCCATGAGAAATGCCCAAAGACTGGGGGATTATGAAGGTGGACCAGAATTCGCGCCTCCGGACACGCCCTTGCCGCCGCGAGCACACAACCCGGGACGTGCGAATAAGATCCTGCATGTATATGCACGATATCAGGAGTCATGCGGTGAAATTGTTCCACAAAGAATGACTCCGCTTCCCTTAAAAGCTTTAAGCGAAACCAGCCTTCATCGACCCGTCTGGGCAGGATATTTTTGATCAGAACAGTCTTCAAAGATCTTGCCCTCGTCCCAGTCTCCGCCGTCCGGCCGACTGTTTTACACCCGCCTAATATCTGAGGCATCATCATCTGCATTAGTTTTTCTGAAACAAAGGCGTTGCAGTATTTTGAAACACGTGCAAGATGAGTCTCGATTTGAAAAAATGCGGGACAGAGATAGGTAAACTGATATTTATCTTTAGGAAGCCCCTGCATCCATGTCTCTATTAGACGGGCAATTCCCCCATACGCCCCGCCAATATTAACAACAAATATTCTAGTCTCTGTCCGCATATTTCCCTTCAAACAGCAAAAGAGCCCGGTTTTCACCAGCTATGGATCTCTGGCCACGTAATCGAAACGACTCGACTTAGCGGATGCGATTGACAGCACCACCACGGGTTCACTAAGTACTTTGTCATACCCCCGCGCTTCATTTATACACGCCTCAAGGAACTCCGCGGTGGTTTGAATATTGAAATATCTCCGCGCATAGTCGGATGCATTACGCGCAATCTTTATCCTCTCGA
>JAQVYB010000219.1 GCA_028708815.1 Kiritimatiellia bacterium
GAAATGGATGGCATTACGGCACTATGCAGAAAATACGGGCTAAAGCTTATTGAGGATGCCGCGCATGCATTTCCCTCGCGATTCAACGGGCGTATGATCGGTTCATTTGGAGACGCGACGTGCTTTAGTTTCTATGCCAATAAAACCATAACCACCGGTGAGGGCGGCATGCTTGTAACGAATGATGAAGCGGTTTATAACCGGGTAAGGACGATGCGACTTCATGGTATCAACAGAGATGTGTGGGATCGTTTTACAGCAAAAAAAGGAAGTTGGGAATATGACGTTGTTGCGCCGGGTTTCAAATATAATATGCCGGATATTAATGCGGCGATTGGACTTGCGCAGCTGGAGCGGGCGGACGAATTCCGACGGGAGCGTCAACGGTGCGCAGAATTCTATTATCGGGAATTGGCTGATATTTCCTGCCTCGATTTCCCAATCTGCCGCAGTTCGTTGGAGGATCATTCTTGGCATCTTTTTTGGATTGTTTTAAACGAAAAGTCCTTGATAGATCGGAACTTGTTTGTCGAACGTCTCAATAGGCAGGGAGTCGGCACTTCCGTACACTACAAACCATTACATAGGATGACCTACTACCGTGATCGGTATAATCTTTGCCCAACAAACTACCCAAATGCGGAAAAGCACTGGCGTGGCGTGGTGACCTTGCCGGTTTATCCTTCTCTTTTAAACGATGATCTCGATTATGTATGCAGTACGATAAAAAAATGTTTGGCATGTGGTAATAATGTTCTGTAGTTTGATTCATTAAACGATCTACAATAAAATGAAAAACACCGAATCTCTTTGGTTTCAGTTGATAGGAGCTAGCGGTCACGCCAAGGTGATCGTGGATATAATCCGAGCCAACGGTGGCGAGGTGGTGGATTTGTTCGATAAGAATACGGCCATTACCAGCCTGATGGGTATTCCGGTAATAGGGGAGTATTCGTCGGAACAGCATCGGCATCCGATTATTGTTTCCATCGGCGACAATTACACGAGAAAACGGGTTGTGCGGGAAACAAAGCCGGTTTTTGGCAGGGCTTGTCACCCATCGGCGGTAATAGCCAATTCTGTGGTATGGGACGAAGGAACGGTGATTATGCATCGGGTCGTGGTGCAGGCAGACACGAAGATAGGAAAACATTGCATCATTAACACAGCCGCCTCGGTGGATCATGATTGTGTCCTTGAAGATTTTGTCCATGTCGGCCCGAATTGTGGCGTTTGCGGGGGGGTAAGCATTGGCGAGGGCACGTTGTTGGGCGTGGGATGCTCTGTGATCCCGGGGATTAAAGTCGGAAAGTGGTGTATGATCGGGGCGGGAAGTGTGATTATCCGGGATGTCCCGGATGGGGCGACTGTGGTGGGGAATCCGGGGAAAATAATTACCCGCGAATGAGAACGAACGATGCCGCTGTGAGGTGAGTAATCATATTTGATGGGTGGGCATAAGCCCCTAACCGAGTTGCTGGATACGGGATGCCGACTCGTATCCTGCGATGCACATTTTCAACATATCCCGGGTCTGATCTTGCTGTCTCCCTGATCTTTCCAGAGGGCCTCAGTGGATCATGATTGCTTAATTGAGTATTGTGTCCATGTCGGGCCGAATTGGGGAATTTGTGGGGGGGTTAGCATTGGAGAGGGCACGTTGCTGTGGGTTGGATGCTCTGTGATTCCAGGGATCAAAATCGGGAAATGGTGTACGATCGGGGCGGGAAGTGATAAAGGGCGGTGTCAGACGGAGTTCCTGCGGTCTGAAATCCAGCAGGTTACTTGTGGAAGTAGGGGATGGGGCTTTGAATCATCTGCTCTTTTGGGATAGCAACGTATTAAACAGGAAAATACGCAACATCTTGGTTGGGATTTATGTTGTAGCAGGTCGGATAATATTATATTAAAACAGGAATGAAATCCAATAATATTATAGCCAGATCCGTTTTTGAACGTGTTCAGCAACGGATGTTTCAGGGGAAGGCCATTATTTTAATGGGTCCTCGGCAGTCTGGGAAGACGACCCTGGTTAAGCAGCTTTTTGAGCATTCGGATGAAAAGAGCATGTTTCTGAATGCGGATGAACCAGATGTAAGACATTTGCTTGAGAATTGTACGTCTGTGAGACTGCGGATGATCTTTGGTGATCATCGAATAGTCTGTATCGATGAGGCGCAGCGAGTTGAAAACATTGGTATAACGCTGAAGTTGATTACAGATGAAATTCAAGGCGTTCAGGTTGTTGCGACGGGCTCGTCTGCTCTGGAATTGAATTCCAGTATTGTTGAGCCGTTGACTGGGCGTAAATTTGAGTTTCATTTGTACCCGTTCTCTTATGCAGAACTATCTGCACATTCCGGATTTCTTAATGAGCGGCGTTGTTTGGAAGAACGGCTGATCTATGGGTGCTATCCCGAAGTGGTAACATCGCCGGGACAGAAAGAGGAGTTGATTCGGATGCTGGCAAGCAGTTACCTGTATAAAGATCTGCATGTTCTCGATGGCCTAAAAAAACCAGCTCTGCTGGATAAAATTGTACAGGCGTTAGCGTTGCAGCTTGGCTGCGAAGTTTCCTTTCAGGAGGTCGCACAATTGGTCGGAGCGGATGGTCATACCGTGGAACGTTACATTGATTTGTTGGAAAAGGCTTATGTCGTGTTTCGTGTTCCCGCTTATAGTCGAAATGTGCGCAATGAGATCAAAAAGGGCAAAAAAATCTACTTTCTCGATAATGGGGTTCGTAATGCGATCATAGGAAACTTTTTGCCGGTGAGCAGTCGAACAGATATAGGTGCTTTGTGGGAAAACTATTTGATGTCGGAACGGCGAAAATTACTGGATAACAAAGGGGTTGCATCGAGGGGCTATTTTTGGAGAACAACGCAGCAGCAGGAAATTGATTATATTGAAGAGAGGGAACAAGTGCTGTCAGCCTTTGAATTCAAGTGGAACCATAAGAAAAAAAACATGCGTTTGCCGATGACGTTTACCAAGGCATATCCGCTGACCAGGTCTGGGATGGTTACGTCTGAAGATTATGAGCAGTTCTTAACTGTGGTGGAAGGCTGAGGGCGGAAGTCGGCTTGTCCTGCGAAGCTTCAGGAGGGGACGAGGCAGGAAGGTCGGAGGGCGGAAGTCGGATGTGGGAAATGGGGATGAGGTGTCTTGTCCTGAAATAGGTTGTCACTTTGGAGAGGAGAAAGTCCAAGGTGAGCAGGGCGAGCCGGGTCTTGGCAGAGCGTGAGTTTGGTATTGAACGGGTGGTTGCGGCTACTTTCCGGGTGTATGGGGAGTTGGCGGGGGATTAGTTTTAAGTGTGTGGGGAGTAGTAATTATAAGTGATTAAAGTTTAAGTGTTAAGGGGAGTGGACGGATGTCTGAACAGGAACTTGGAATCGATAAGTTGGTTGAGCAGGCGATGGCGATTTATGGCGAAAGAGCGATTGTTGGAAGAAGATAACAAGTACTGGCATTCCAGATTAATCAACCATATAATCCAGATATCTCATTGACAGAATCCATATTTCTCGGGATCATTCAGCATGAATACAACGCCCTTATCCAACGTGATGTGCGTGATGTCGCCAGTATCGACAAATTAGATCATCTCCCCCGTTTTCTTCGAGCACTTGCTGATGTCTCCGGCCGAATGTGCAACTTTACCAAACTTGGCGGGCAAGTGGGACTGGACAGTAAAACGGCCGACCGTTATACGGGGATTTTTGAAATGATGTTTTTGCTCAAACGAGTGGAGGCGTGGGCACCGAATCGAATCAAGCGGATTATCAAAACGCCAAAGCTTCAATTCATGGACTCCGGGCTTCTGTCATCCCTGATCCACCTCGGATACGCCGAGATATTGCAGGATCGCGGGCGGTTTGGCTGTGTGCTCGAAACCTTTGTCTATGGTGAACTACTAAAACACGCGACGAGTGGCGAGGATGATTACCAGTTGCTTTACTATCGCGATATGGACAAACTTGAGGTGGATGTTGTCATCGAGAATTCTGCGGGGCAACTGATTGCCGTGGAAGTCAAGGCGGCTGCCACAGTCAAATCTAGCGATTTACGCGGCATTAAGCGGTTTTCCGCTGCGGCTGGGCGGCAATTCAGAATGGGCGTTGTACTTTACGACGGACAGGAAACCGTCCCATTGGGTAATAATCTGTGGGCTGCACCTTTATCAACATTGTGGGGGGAGAATGCAATTTTATGAAATAATTGCTCATCCTCTCTGATGATTGGTAGTAAGTTCGTGCTTTAGGTTTCTCAATATATGAAATATGTTCATCAGCCAGAATGATGGGCACTATTTCGTTGGCAGTAATGACTGGCATTCGTATACTTGCAGGCGGATTAGAAAAAAAAAGATGAGACTCTATGGTTTGAGACAAGCGGAATGGGATGCCATTTGTGGTGTCTTTCAAAAACATGAGGACGTTGAACGTGTTGTTCTTTACGGGTCTCGGGCAAAGGGTGATTTTCGCCCTTTTTTTGCGCCCTAAGAGACGAGATGCAGCGTCGTGTTCAATGACGGATTGGCTCACGACGGAAAACAGGAAAATGTGACAGGCTAGAGATGCGAAGACATTTACTGAAACATCACCGGGTATTTGCGTTGCTGGCGCAGTCATTGCTGATTGTGGCGGCTTATCTCGGGGCTTTCCTGTTGCGATTCGATTTTCAAGTGACACATGTTTTAGCAGACACGATGCTTGCTACCTTACCGCTTTGTTATGCGGTTAAGATATTTGTTATGGAGTGGATGGGGGTGAATAGGGGCCTTTGGCATTATGCCGGGTTATACGATCTGAAGCGGATTGTAATCGGGGTATCCGTGGCGAGTGGACTTAATGTGGTGATGTTACTGATCGTATGGGGGCACGGATTCCCCCGGTCAGTATATATCATCGATTATATTCTATGTTTGGGTTTTCTGTTAGGTATTCGCCTGTCTATTCGGATTTTTCGCGAAGAATGGAAGAAAACACGTTCTACCTTTTTGGATCGGCAGAAAAGAATATTGATCGTTGGTGCGGGGGATGTCGGAGAGACGGCCACTAGGATGCTGGAGCGGGATGTCTAAACGGTATACAGCATTGTTGGTTTTCTGGATGATAATAAGTCAAAACAGAGCATGATGATCCGGGGGTATCCGATCCTCGGTGGTATGGATGACG
>JAQVYB010000060.1 GCA_028708815.1 Kiritimatiellia bacterium
GCCAGCGCAAGAATGGCCAATTCGGGAGAGGTGGGGGTGGGGCCCGGATAGCGGAAATCCTCTTCGTTGAGTCGGGCCGTTCCACGTCCGCTGCCTTCCTGAGAGGCTTCGTTTTCCTGCTGCTTGCAGGCCCGGTGATAAAAGTAGGAAACCAGGCTGGTGCCGTGATGCTGCTGGATGGCCTCTTTGATAATGCGGGGCAGCTTGTGACGGTTGGCGAGGGTTAAGCCCTCTTTCACATGGGAGGTAATGACCAGGGTGCTCATGTTGGGTGAGAGATCGTCATGCGGATTGGCGCGGTGCTGTGAGTTTTCAATGAAGAATTCGGGTTTGGTTAGTTTGCCGATATCATGGAAGTAGGCCCCCACGCGTACCGCCAGCGCGTTGGCGCCGATTTCCAGTGCGGCTGCTGATCCGAGATTGGCCACCATCAGGCTGTGGTGATACGTGCCGGGTGCTTCCATGGCGAGGCGTTGAAGGAGCGGGTTGCCCATGTCCGAAAGTTCCAGCAGGGTGATGTCTGTGGTGATATCGAAGGAGGCTTCGAAAAGCGGAATCAAGAGCAGGGCGAGAAAGGCGCATAGCAAACCGCTGAAGAGTCCGGCCAGCGCCTGCTGCAGCAACACCTGCCATGAGGGAAGCGTTAGGACGAACAGGGCCAAGGCAAAAAGAATTTCACCGAAGCCGGCGAGCAGGCCCACCTGGAAGACGCGGGAACGTCGGTGAATATTTCGGCTGGCCCGCGCGGTGATCATGGCGACGAAGAGCCCGAGCAGGAAGACATTGAAGTTGTAACCGAGCATAATAGCGGCGGTGCAGACGCTCCAGACGCCTGCGGCCAGTGCCGCATAGGAGCCCAGCAGAATGGTGGCCAGCAGGGTGGTCAGGCCAACGGGAAACAGATACATCAGCAGGGACTGATTGAGCCAGTCCATGGAGTTGGAGAGGTAGAGCAGCCCCTTCAGCGGCACGATGCTCAATAACGAGAGCAGCAACATGATCACCAAAGCCGAATCGTCGTTCAGGGCTTTGGGATGGGTGATGCGCAGGATGCCGCCGCAGATGATCAGGGCCATAAACAGCAACATGGCGTCGCCCAGCGTTTTGAGCAATTTGTCGTGGTTGGTTTCCATCTGCTGCAGGCGGCGTTCATAGGCGCGCAGTTTTTCCTGAATGGCGGGCGTAATGCGTTCGCCGGTCTGCACAAGGGTTTCGCCGGCTTTGATGTTGATTACGACCGGCTGGACTTTCTGCCGGGCCTGTTCACGCAGCTTGTCGGTCATGACCGGGTCAAAGAGCAGGTTGGGGGCGATCCAGGGCTGAATCAATCGGGCCATCATTCTTCGTGTGGCTCGATCAATCTTCTGCTGTTCTCCGAGCGTCAGGAGGATGCGGTCCAGCGCCTCTTCGGGTAGATCGATGGATTTGACGGAGAGGGGCTCGGAAAGTTCATCCTTTCGGTTGGCCAGCGTGATCAGGCCGTTGGCTGCCAGGCCCCGAAAGCGGGTTTCCTTTTCTTCGGCGGAGAGCATGGGCGTGGAGGAAAGGCGGTTCAATACTTCGTCGGCTGTTTGCGGCAGGTTGGCGAGGTTCTCCGTGGTGACTGTGTCGAGCAGAATCGCGGCCGTGAGCTGAATATTCAGGAGGTTGAGCATATCGTCCAGAATGGCCTCCTGGCGGAGGCGTTCGGCAAGGGGTGCTTCCGGCGTATAGGAGGCGAGTACGGTGGACAGGGTTTGAAAGAGCTTGTTCAGCAGGCGGGTGGCCGTGTTGAGCGCAGCCGTATTGAGTTTGAATACGGGCGGAACCATGCCGGCGGCCTGTTGCTGCTCGATGGCCGTCCGGGCGAGATCCGTGCAGGAGAAGTCGGCAGAGGAAACCACCGTGGAAGGCGCCTGTTGGCCGGGGAGAAGAGCCGAATACTGAAGGCGGCCCCCCAGATGCAGTACGCTCAGGCTGGTTAGCCAGAAGAGCACCGCCATCAGGCCGTTTTTAAGCGATAGAACACGGATTGTTTTCTTATGCCGGGAATCTTCCTTGTCGCGTTGACGTGATTTTTTGCTTCGTGATTTGGAAATAGTGGTGTTCATGGCCGGGATTCCTTTGCGGCGGGGGGGCTGGTTATTTCGTGTGGGCTGCGCAGTTGGGTGCGCGGTTCCGGTCGCCCCTCGCGATAGGCGCGGATAATGTTTTGAACCAGAGCGTGTCGAACGACGTCTGAATCGGTCAGTTCGGCGAAGGCCATGCCGTTGATGTTGCGGAGCAGACGACTGGCCTCCAGCAGACCCGATGATTTGTGGCTGGGTAGGTCAATTTGCGTCAGATCTCCGGTGATGACGCTTTTGGAATCGAAGCCCAGACGGGTCAGAAACATCAGCATTTGTTCCTCCGTGGTGTTTTGTGCTTCATCCAGAATAACAAAGGCGCTGTTGAGAGTCCGTCCGCGCATGTAGGCCAGTGGCGCCACTTCAATAATGCCCCGGGCGCTGAGGCGGTCCACCTCGGTTGGGTTCATGACATCGTAGAGGGCATCATACAGAGGGCGCAGATAGGGGAATACCTTCTGCTGCAGGTCTCCCGGGAGGAATCCCAGCGTTTCGCCGGCCTCCACGGCCGGGCGGGTAAGAATGATCCGGCTGACGGTCTGCTTCTGCAGTGCCTCCACGGCGAGGGCAATGGCCAGATAAGTCTTGCCTGTTCCGGCGGGGCCGATGCCGAAGGAAATGTCGCTGGAGCGAATGGCCTGCACATAGGTCCGCTGCCCGAAGGTGCGGGGAAAAACAGGTGGGCGTGATTCATGCACATCGATGCGCAGATTGAACAGTTCCTGAAGCGCTTCCTCCTGATTGTTTTGAAAGGCTTCCAGCGCATACAAAATACAGGGCCTATCTACTGAAAACCCTCGGTTGCGTCCTGCCTTGAGCGCTTTAAAAAAACGGGCCGCCCGTTCCACAGACTCCGGCTTTCCGGAAATGCGCAGCCAAGTCTCTCGGGAGGTCAGGCCTACATCCAGAGCCGTCTCGATCTGAGTCAATGCATCGTGACCTCCGCCCGTCAGTTGGTGAGCTTCGCGCGGATTGTCAAAGTAAATGGTCGTTTCTGTCATGCGGTGGAAGTTTTAGGTGGCGCAGGGTAGGGCGTCAATGGCATTTATAATCATTTTTTTGTAGCGTATTAGATGGAAATGTTTAAGTATTCGGACCAAATCCAATAGCGGAGGAAGCCAATATGTTGAAGAGAGCAGTGTGTTTTGTTGTGTTATCCCTGATGAGTGCCTCAGTGGTGTGCGCGGAATCCAGTCGGCCCATGCTGACACTGGAAAATCGTTTTCCCGAACAATGGCAGGTGGAAGCGGGAGTCTATGGCAGCTATGAGGATTACGACGAGGACGAGAAAAACAATCTGGTGGATCACACGGCCTATTGGGGTTCTCCGTATGTGCGTGTGGGCCTGTTGGATCGCCTGGCCGCGACGTTGAAGGTGCCTTACGGCAGCACCAGTATGAAGGTTGGAGAGGATGGCACGGGCCTGGGCGACGTGGTGCTAGGTTTGCAGTTTCTGGCCTATGAGGATATTTTTCACTATCCGTTCATCATCCCGCATGTAGAGGCGCGCCTGAAAACGGGCGATGAGGAAAAAGGACTTGGCGACGGAGCCAACTCCCTGACCTGCGGGCTTTCCGTGGGCAGTGTGATGTACGATTGTGTTACCATTATTGTGGATGGACGCTACAAGTTTATTGAAAACGTGACGGAGAATTATTCGGTGGGCGGTTCGATCATCTGGGATCTGGATGAGCAGTTCGCGCTGCTGGCCGAAGGATATATCGGCTCCATGAAACGGGAGGATGCTGAGGATGTGTTGCGTCCGATCTACGGCCAGGCCGGCATGGTCTATCGTGCCACCGAGTGCCTGGACATCGGCTTGTATGGCGGGGGCGGGAAAGACGGCGCTCCTTCGGTGAATACAACGCTGAAAGTTTCGTATACGTTCTGATCCCGGGACGTGATCATGTTCTACGGCAGATTGATCGGCTTTCATCGGCGGGTCAATCTGCTTTTTTTTGTCGGTATGGTATCGGGGTGTTTTTATCCTGCGGGTTCTTCGCTTTTTGCGCAATGGGTGGATGGCCCCGCCGCCGGCCCGGCGTGGACTCTGGATGAAGTGACCCGGGAGCGCGCTATTCTTCGTGACCGCTCGCCGCAGGAAGTGATTGCACAATGCACCACGCTGATTGAAGACAATACCTTTTCAACGGTGGGTCTTGCGCAGATGTATCACGAACGCGGCGTGGCGCGCTTCGCACTGGAAGAATACGACGATGCCTTAAGCGACTTTGATCAGGCCCTTCTTTTGAATCCCTCTTTTTCCTATGCCTTGGTGGAAAAGGCGCGTGTGTTTGTTGCGCGAGGAGAATTCAACCGTGCGGCGTTCGCGCTGGATGAGGCGGGGCCTCTGAAAACCGATCCGTTGGTGATGGGGTCGCGGGCCCTGATTTCCATACAGCTTGCTCGTTATGAAGAAGCCCTGGCCCTGCTGAATGAGGCCTTGCGAAGCAACCCGGAAGAGGCCCGCCTCTATATTATTCGGGCCATGGTCTATTATGCGCAGAAGCAAACCAGGGCGGGGGATAACGATATGGCGGATGCCCGGCGATTGAACCCGAAGTGGGTGTCGGTTTATCATCAGGCGCAGGAAGAGGTGGAGCAGGTCCGTCCGACGGAAGCGACGGACGAGGGAACTGTTTTGCCGATGGATTCCGGCGAGGCGCTTGTATCCATTACGCACCTCTACGAAAAAGGGGCGTATGCGGAGGTCTGCCGAATGGCGGATGAGATGCTCGACCGGGAACCGGATTTGCTGCGCATTCGTTTGTACCGTGCCCGAAGTTTGCTTGCGTTGGGCAAACAGGCCGCCGCAATTCCCGACTTGAGCCGTTTGATCGACAAGGTGGGCCCCCGCGAGGATTTATACCTCCTCCGTGCTCACGCCTACTATGCCTCCAACGGGTATGCGGAGGCGCTGGAGGATTACCGTCATGCCCTGGATATCCATCCGCAATCGGACGAAGCCCTCCGTGGCATTCAGCGTGTTCAGGAGGAAACCGGTCTTCCGTAAAGCCGCGAAGACATTTTTTCACCATCCGCTTTTTGGGGGATAATGATTTTACATGGCCGTTTGTCATAAATTATGATGTCGGCACGAGAAGCCGCACGGGTTGTTGCAGGCGGGTGCCTTGCGGGGGTTCGGAGCTGTTATTGAAAAGTCAACGTCGGGAGTGGAACGATGAATATGGTTTTTATGGGATCTGATGAAATAGCCTGTCCCTCCCTGCGGCAGCTCGCCGCCCGGTCGGATTATCATCTGGTCGGAATTGTTTCGCAGCCGGATCGTCCACAGGGGCGGAATAAAAAACCTGCGCCCTGCGCCTTGAAGGACTTTGCCGAGGGGCTCGGGTTGTCGGTCTATACGCCGGAGCGCATCGGGAGCGGGGAGGTCGTCACGCAAATACAGGCCTGGCATCCGGAACTGATTGTTGTCGTCGCCTATGGACAGTACATCCCGGAAAAAATTCTTTCCATACCACCGAGAGGCGCCATAAATCTTCATCCCTCGCTTCTGCCTGCATACCGCGGCGCATCCCCGATTCAACAGGCCGTGGCCCATGGCGAGACCGAGACCGGCGTGACGATTTTGTATGTCTCCAAGGAAATGGATGCCGGCGATATTTTGTTGCAGGAAGTGACGCGGATCGGCGAGGAGGAACTCGCCGTGGACCTGGGAAAACGTCTGGCGGAGTCGGGTGCGCGGTTGCTGGAGAAAGCCATCGACCAGTTGCGCCTCGGCACGGCCAAAGCGGTGCCTCAGGATTCCGCCTTTGCCACGGTCGTGCACAAACTGACCAAAGAGGATGGCCGAATTAATTGGCAGTTGAGCGCACGGGAAATCAATAACCGCATTCGCGGATTTCAACCCTGGCCCATCTGTTATCTGGAGTTGGGAAAGGCCACGGGACGATGGCTGCGGGTGTACCGGGCACGCGTGGAGGGTGAGTCAGGCGAGCCGGGTCGGGTGCTTTCCGTGAAGGGGGAAGGCCCTTTGGTGGGGACCGGCGGCGGAAGCCTTCGTTTGCTGGAGGTCCAGCCGGAGGGAAAGAAGCGCATGAGCGGTTCCGCTCTGGTATGCGGACGCTATCTTACGGAAGGTCTGATGCTGGGTTGAACATGACATAATCAGGAGCCGATGCAGTAAGGATGAGTGTATCCAACAATAAAGATCAAACCGCCGCGCAGGTTTTAAAACAATTATTTGGTTTTGAGGCTTTTCGGGCCAATCAGCAGGAAATTATAGAAGCGATTCTTGCACGGCAGGATGCGTTTGTGGTGATGCCGACCGGCGGCGGAAAGTCGTTATGCTATCAGTTGCCGGCCTATATGATGAAGGGCACGTGCATGGTGATCAGCCCGCTGATTTCCTTGATGAAGGATCAGGTGGATGCCGCGCGGGCCATTGGGTTGCGTGCCGCGTATCTGAACAGTTCGCTTTCGGGTGTCCAGCAGGCCGATGTCTTGAGTCGATTGACAACGAACCGGCTGGATTTGATCTATGTCTCCCCCGAACGGTTTGCCATGGATTCATTTCTTTGTGCGCTGGATCAGATCGATCTTTGCTTTACGGCCGTGGATGAGGCTCACTGCATTTCGGAATGGGGCCATGATTTCCGTCCGGATTATCTCCATTTATCGACGCTGGTGAAACAGTTTCCGGATGTCCCGGTAACGGCATTTACCGCCACGGCCACTCAACGGGTGCAACAGGATATTATTCAACGACTGGGGTTGCGCCGACCCCACATGGTGCGCGCCTCGTTTAATCGACCGAATCTATACTACCGGGTGGCGCCGAAGGAGAATCCGGAGCAACAAATTCTGTCCTTCATTAAAGAGCATGGAAATGAGGCGGGGATTGTGTACCGCACCACCCGAAAAAGTGTGGAATCCACCACTCGTCAACTGGTGGCTCGGGGGATAAAGGCACGGCCCTATCATGCGGGACTTTCCGCGGAGCGGCGATCAGAGAACCAGGAAGCGTTTAACCGGGACGAGGTGGATGTGATTGTGGCCACCATTGCGTTCGGGATGGGAATTGATAAATCCAATGTGCGTTTTGTACTTCATGCCGATCTGCCCAAAAATATTGAGAGCTACTATCAGGAAACCGGACGGGCAGGACGCGATGGTGAGCCGGCCGTTTGCCTCTTGTTGTTTGGGCGGGGCGACATTCCAAAGATACGCCATTTCATTGATCAGATAGAGGACCTGCACGAACGCCAACATGCCATCAACTGCCTGAATGAAATGGCCGGCTATGCCTCGCGAAACATTTGCCGTCGCCGACAACTGCTCCATTATTTCGGGGAAACCTACACCCCGAAGAATTGCGAGACCTGTGACATTTGCACCGACGAAGCGGAGCAGGAAGATGCGACCCGGGATGCACAGATTGTGATGTCGGCGATTGCCCGCACGGGGGAACGCTTCGGTATTACGCACATCGTGGATGTTATCGCGGGGGCCAATACAGAACGCATCCGCCAACTGGGGCATGATCGCATTAAGACCTATGGAGCAGGAAAAGATCACGACAAACGGCATTGGCGACGCATTGTCGACAACCTGCTGGCCCATGAGCTGATTGTGCAAACGGATGAACAATATCCGACATTGCGTCTCGGAGAGCATTCCTCCGATGTCCTGTACGGGAGGAAACCGTTTTTTGTTCTGCGGCAAAAAGAAATCAGGCCGACCCCCGGAAAAAGAGCTGAGGAATTTGAATACAATCAGGAATTGTTTGAAGCACTCCGGGGTTTGCGGAAACGACTGGCGGATGAGGAGGGCGTTCCGCCTTTTGTGGTCTTTTCCGACCGCACACTGCATGAAATGGCCTGTGAAATGCCGATAGATCAGGCCGGGCTGTTGCACATCTCGGGCGTCGGCGCTGTGAAGTGTGAGCGCTATGGTTCCCTGTTCGCGGAATCCATTACGCAGTTTCGTGAAAGTCATCCCGAGGTGATGCCCGGCGTTGTGAAGCACGTCGAACCCGGCGCGCCGAAAGCATCAAAAAAACGTGTCGTCAAAGGGGAACGTCTGGAAACAACCTGGAACCTGTTTGAGCAAGGCATTCCCCTAACGGATATTGCCAAACAGCGTGGCCGAACGCTCGGCACCATCGTTTCACATCTGGAAAGATTGGCCGCGGACGGGAAAAGCATTTCCTTCGACATTGATCAATACGTATCCACGGAAAAACGCCTTCGAATCGAGGAACTGTTTGCGACCCATGGCGTCGAACGTCTTGCGCCGGTGGTTGCTGCCGGCGGAGAAGGGATAACCTACGATGATGCGAGACTGGTTCGGCTCTGGATGAACAAAACCTAATTCTTTGGTGGTCGGGTCCTGCCGGCCCTGTCGGCTGATCAGTTCCGCGTGTTGCTTAGCGAGATGGAATCTACATAAACCGTGCCGGCGATGTTGATTTTATCGGGTTCCACAAAGAAGAGGATTCGGTCGATGGCGGAACGGTCCACCTTCGTCAGTTTGGAAAGATCAAAGAAGAGGGGTGACCAGGCATTCGGGTTGATGGCTTGTTCCAGAGAGGTATCCTGTTGTGCGCCGTGCAGGTCAATGAAGCGCAGAACGAAATCGGCGCGCCCCGCCACCCACATCGAGAGATAGCGGTACTGACTCATGTCGCGTATGTCGGGCAAAGCCGTCAGGCAGGCCCAGCGGTCGGCTTCCGTTTCTTTGCAGTAGGAAATTTCGAGGCAGCCGCTTCCTTCGAGCGAGGCGTCCGTGGTGCGTTCTGCCGTCAGAACGGGTCCGGGAGAAATCCAACGCAGAAAGGGAGGGGCATCGTCAAACTGCTCGAGTGGAAATTCCGGAGGAGGGGTTTGGTCGGCCAGCGTGATCGGGTCGGTGCAGACGATGTCCGAGCGCGCCCCTGAAATATCCTCGGCACGCAGGGCGATATAGTACGGGTGAATGCTTGGGGAAAGTCGAGTGGCGCAGGAGAGATCAGAGGCGGCCAGAGGACGCTTTTCGGTGCCGGGAAGTGGGGTGGCCCGCTGGAAGGCGCGCTCATCGCGGATGGGTGCGTTGGCGTAGCGTGCATGATAGCGAAAAACCGGTTGTGCGCCAGGAGTCTCCTCCTGCCTCCAGTTGAGCGTCAATTCTCCCGGCATTCTGGAGGGAAGGGCGTGAAGGAGCGTCGGTGCTTCTGGTGGAACCACGGTTAGTATATTGGCCAGATGCAGGTGATCCAAAAAGCAGATGCCCCGCGCATGGGGATTGCCCGGTTCAGCCTGCAGCAGGATGCGTCGAACAGCCGAGAGGTTGCATTCCGGCGATGCGTCGGGAAGGGGATAATATACTTTGCGCCACTCGTTGAATTTCGGGCCCTGAATCATGCGTCCCACCGCTGCGGTTTTTCCGTTTTCATCTTCGAGCAGAAAAGAGTATTCGGCGTTGCCCTTCACCCATGCGGCCAAATAACGGTAAGGAGAAAAATCATGCAGCGCGGGAATCAGGGCAAGCGGCTCGTTCCGGTTTTCCTCCTTTTGATACGTAATCTGAAGGGCCCTTTGGCCTTCGGCGGCGGATTCGGACGTGAGCAGGACGGAATAGGCGCTGGAAGGTTCTATGGTCATCGCGGGGGGGTAGCCTGCGGCGCCTGCTTCAAAATCATCCAGCATCCCGGTAAAGCCCACGCGGTGGAGGGCTTCCGATATTTCGGGATTGCTCATGAAGAGGTGGTGAATAAATCCGTCTTCGGTGTTGGCGAGTATGCTCATCAGGATGCCCTGATGAACGGTGGTGTAGCTTCGGTTGAACCAACTGTTTTTCGGACTGAAGGATTCATAAAAGCCGTATTCTCCCCAGAGTTCATTGGAGTAGGTGTTGTGCATGGCCTTTATGGCGTTGAGGGAATAGGCGGGGGTGAAGGGCATGGAGGCGATGGCCGCAGCGGGGCACAGCACGGCGTCGCGATTCACCGGGCCGGTAAGCGGCGGATATCCGTATCGTTCGTAGCCGTTTGGTCCCAGGCAGTCAGTGATGCCCCACAGGGATTGGTTCGGATAAAGGACTTCCGCCGCATAGGCATGATTGGCCCGTACAGCCAATAGGGCAGACTGAAAATAATCGGTTGTTCGGTCCTGCCGGTGTTTGAAGTCAATCCATACGTGGGGTTGCAGCAGGTGCATCAGGGCGGGTGAGCTGATAAAGGGGGTTCCCTCCGGCGTGGTGTTCCACTCCAGAGAGGCCGCCCACCCGTCATACCAGCAGGAAACGGGAATGGCGTGGTTCGTGGATGCAATGGCCAGCAGGTACGCGAGCATGCCCCGGAAATCCTGCCGTCCGGTCAGGCGGAGGTCGGGCTTGAATCCGTTTTCGGGAGACCACTGAGCGGCGAGGGTTGGTTGTCGGCGCCCTTGAGAGTCGGTGAGCATCCAGGCCCATTCAATGTCGGACGGAAGCGCCTCGCAGAGTCGTCGGATTTCTGTTTCGGTGTCGTTGTCCACGCGGTCGAAAAAGGCGTGGGCGGTATGGATTCCCGCCGCGAGGGTGGCGGTTGAAAGGGTATGTCCGCCGGGTTGACCTTGCGTTGAAAGAGAGACCGGTTCGTGTGTATGAAGGTCATAGCTCTCGGCCCAGAATCCGTGAAAGCGGGGCAGGGCACTGAAATTCGTGAGTAGTCTGAGTGCGGCCTCGGCGGCCTCGGTGCGGGATATCCATTCCCGATCGGAGCCAAGGCAGCATGCTGCGAGCAGAAAGCCGGCGCCTTCGGTGGAGATGTGTTCCGGTTCGCCGATTCGGCGGGCCATGAAGGCATTGGTGGTGCTGGTTCCCCAGAAGTAATCAAAGGCCTTTTCCGTGATTTGGGCCGGGGTTGGCGCGGCTTGAAGCGGGAGGTGTGCAGAAGAAGCGTGGAGGAAGGCGGTGAGTAGAAAAAACAGTTTGCAGGCGTTACGCATGTCATACCTCTTCGGGTTGTATGCTTTCCCCGGGTACAGGTGAGATCAGTCTGCCCGTTCCCACTTGGGATCGAACGGGGTTCGGCGACAGGGTGAAAGCGGTTTTACTTTTCGGCTGGAGCGGGGAAGCGTTCTTTTTTTCCATCCGGCCAGTAATACCAGCCATCGGAAGGCTGTCCATTTTCGTAGGCGCCTTCATAGCGGTCGCCATTCGCCCAGAAAAACTTACCTTTTCCACTGGCTTTGTCGTCTTTCCACTCGCCGGTGTATTTGTCTCCATTGGCGGACTGGTAGGTGCCTTTTCCGTCGCGCCGCCCGTCTTTCCATTCGCCTTCGTATTTATCGCCTTGCCCGGTGGTAAAGACGCCTTTTCCGGTTCGCGCGCCGGCCACCCAGCGTCCTTGATACTGATCGCCATTGGCCCAGATGAATGTGCCGGTTCCATTGACATTGTCATTTTGCCATTCGCCGGAGTAGGAATCGCCGGAGACCATGGTGAAGGTGCCTTGTCCATGGCGTTTTCCGTCGCGCCATTCGCCTTCATACTGGTCGCCGTTTGCCCAGGTGAAGATGCCGTATCCATTTCGTTTGTCGTTTTGATATTCGCCGGCATAGCTGTTGCCGTTGGCCCAGGTAAAGGTTCCTTTTCCGTGCACTTTTCCGGCCTTCCATTGCCCGATGTATTGGTCTCCGTTGCTGATCACATAGGTTCCTTCGCCATCGAGGTCGCCGTGGACGAAGGAACCGTTGTAGGTATCGCCGTCGGCCCAGGTGTAGGCCCCTTGACCATCCGGAATGCCGTTCTTGAATTCACCTTCGTAGGAATCCTGGCCGATGGCTTTTCCGATGCCGTTGGCCAGGCCCTGTTCATTGGTGGCTCCTTCGTATTGACCCGCCAGGTCGGGATCCAGCACGGGGCCTTGTGCAAAAACCAAGCCGGCCGCCAAAAGGCCTGCTGCGATAAGTATCGTTTTTTTCATAATCAGATGTGGGCGAGCGCCTCTTCCGGGGTCTTGTAGAATTCGAACATGGAGGAGAATCCGGAGATATCAAAGATTTCCTTCACGGATCCGTGGACATGACAGAACAGCAGTTTCCCCCCCGCCGCTTTCAGCTTTTTGGATACCAATAGAATGCTGCGCAACCCGGCGCTGCTGAGGTATTCCAGTTTTTCGAGATCGGTGACGATGTAGACGGAGCCTTTGTCGATCCATTTCTGGCACTGCGCTTCGAAATTCGGCGCCATGGAGGCGTCCATTCTTCCGGAAGTCTCTATAAAAACAGCGTTATCTGTTAGTTTGTTGCATTGAAGTTCCACGGCCATGCCTCCCAATTTTATGACATCGTTTCATTTGAACGGCTATACATTAGCCATGCATCCGGCTATATATCAATTAGAAACACACACTAATTACTGCAAAACACTGCTTCCAAAATAAGGTTTCTCTGTGATAAATTAACTCGATTTGCAGCGTACACATACCGAAGAAACGGGAGTACGGGTGAGATATGTCGGAACGGGATGACTTTTCAACGACGATGCGTATTGATATCACGGCACATATGCCGGAAACCTCGGAGTTGCAGGCTTCCAGACGGTCTCCGCCGGTGCGGCTTATGCCGGCCAAGACGCCGGTGAAAAGCGAAACGCAGCTGATTGGTGGAAAGGATTTTCACGAACTGCTGCAGAATCTCTATGACGGCGCCATCATCACCCGACTGGACGGAACCATCGCCAATGCCAATGTGCGTGCGCTCTGTTTCTTCAATTTTTCGAAGTCGGAAATCTGCGGCAAGCGGATTAACGAGATCATTCTGGGTGCGGATTCGGCTCTGCTGACGACCATTATGGAAAATCTGAAGAACAATCAGTTCACCCTGATTCAGGCTTTCTGCATCCGCAAAGACGAATCGGTTTTCCCGGCGGAAATATCGGTGAATCGACTGCATTTATCCAACGCGGATTATCTCAGTTTCTTTGTTCGCGACATTACCCTGCGTCGGGAGGCGGAGGATCAGTTGCGTACCGGGTACAACGCCATTCAGAACTCCGCTAACGGTATTGCCATTGCGGATTTGAACGCCAATATGGTGTATTACAATTTTTCCATGCGTTCTTTGCTTGGGTTGCAGGATGGCGATACCGTCAAACACAACCTGCGCGAATATATGGAGGAAGAATCGATTCTGGACGACCTGATCTCGGCCATAAACCGGCGGGAGTGCTGGCGTGGTGAATTGAAAATGCGCCGGCAGAATCAAACGCGCTTCTACGTCAATACCTCCGTTGCGCCGAACATCAATGCCGATGGCGAGACCACGGGCATGGTGATTTCGCTGGTGGACGTCAGTGAGCAGAAGGCCGCCCAGGAGCAATTGGAGCACTACGCGCGGGAATTGAGCGACCGCAACCGCCAGATGGAAGATGACCTGTTGAT
Source organism: Kiritimatiellia bacterium (assembly GCA_028708815.1). Classification (GTDB taxonomy): domain Bacteria; phylum Verrucomicrobiota; class Kiritimatiellia; order RZYC01; family RZYC01; genus JAQVYB01. The sequence goes on from JAQVYB010000060.1 coordinate 13,471, forward strand.
GGCGCGCGAAATTCAGGAGGCTCTGCTGCCTCGGGAATATCCGGTTTTTGCGCCGGTGAGTGGGCGTCAGATACAGTTTGCTCACGTCTATTTTCCCAGCGGGGAAGTGGGGGGCGACTTTTTCAACGTGTTTCGGGTTTCGGAACACGAGGTGGGCCTGTTTGTGTGCGATGTGATGGGGCACGGCATGCGTGCGGCGTTGGTGGTGGCCACCATTCGGGGCCTGATCGAGCAGCTCTCCGCGCAGGCATCGGATCCCGGGGTGTTCCTGACGCACCTGAACAATGCCTATAACGGGATCTTTGAAAAGATGAAGGATGTGACCTTTGCAACGGTCTTTTACGGCATGGTGAATGTGGTTACCGGAGAAATGCGCTATGTGAGCGCGGGACATCCGCCGCCCGTGCTCTTAAACGAGAACACTGGTGACGTGACCGATCTGGATATCGTCGAAAATGCCGCGAAGGGTCCGGCGATCGGCCTGTTTGATCAGGTCGTATTCCATCATGCCACCCGGACGCTTCGCCCTGATGAACTCCTGGTTATCTATACCGATGGTCTCTCCGAAGAGGTCAACTTGGCCAATGAGTACTATGAAAACAAGCGAATGAAGGAATTTCTGTCTTCGCAAACCGGTCAGGAGCCTCAGGAAATTCTGCGGGGCTTGGCGAAGGATGCACTGGTCTTTTCCGGCAACCGGGAATATGCCGATGACGTCTGCCTGGTTTCCGTCAAACTTTCCTAAGTCGCCTTTTCCCCCAATGAGTGGAAATCACGCATCCTCCGAACGGCTTCCCTTCCACAGCTTTTTCAAGCCTTTTTACTGTTTCGGTAGGGCGTATTCCAGCGCGAGGAGGGAATAGGCGGTGACGAGGACCGGATCGCTTTCGAAGAAACGCCCCGAATCGTTCACCCAGTAGATGCCGCCTGCCGGGTCCGTCTTGCGCAGATCAAGCAGCTTCCCGATGAGGCAAGTGCGCCAATTGAAGGACGTGCCCTGCTCGGGGCTCAGGATGTCCACGCCGCAGGCGTTCATGCCCTTGCTCATCACGTTGTACAGGTAATAGAGCCCGTCCTGCGCCTCCGGGGTGCCTGCCTTTTCCGGGTCGCGTGAGGCGATGTCCAGGTTCCAGTTGTTGCGTATCCAGTGGATGGTGGCCTTTACACGCGGGTCGTTGGGGTCGACATCGGCGTAGATATAACTGAGCAGGCCGGCATAGGTCATGCCCGGCATGGAGCGCAGGCGCAGGGCGCTTGTTTCGGAAAGGGTGGTTCCGGCTCGCGATTGATCCGGCTTGTATACAAAGCCGCCGATTTCCTCCGGGGCGGTATTGACCCAGGTGTTGGTGTTGACGGCGGGATTGTTCTGGCAGTTTTGGATGAAAGTCAGTGCGGCCTGCCAGTCAAGATCCGTGCGGGCTTCTCCGTCGGGGCGCAGATCTTCGATCTCCTCGGTGAGCTTCATGGCTTCAAAGGCCAGGTGCGAGTTGGAGAGGTCGATGTGCGGGCGGTCCGAACCCGGTTGATAGCCGAAGCCGCCGTAGCCGCTTTCGCCTGTGACCAGATACTGGCTTTTGGCCATGTAATCGCGCGCTTTAAGAATGACCGGTGCGAGTTCGGGTTGGTTGAGGCTGTGCAGGGCCACCATGCAGATGGCCGTGTTGTAATTCGGAAGGCCGCCGCCGCGACGTCCTTCCGGCGCTTTCCTCCAGATGGAGCCGTCATCATGTACGTTGGAAAGAATGGATTGCGTGGCTTTTTCGATGGCCTGAGTATCGGTGCAGCCGCCCTGGACGAGTGCCCAGAGGGGCAGGGCGGTGAGAGCGGGAAACCCGGGATTCGACCAATGACCGTCGGATTGCTGTTGGGAGAGGAGCCAGTCCATTCCTTCACGGATGGTGCGGTGTGTTTCGTCTGTGGTGGGGGCAGAGATGGTGAATGTCGGCTTGGCGGTGGGTGCATCATCATCGGCATAGAGAAGCGCCGCACTCAGCAGCAGGGGCAGAAGCGAACGACGTACAGTATAAAACATGGCAATTCTCCCTTATTTTATGTTAGTAAAACCGCTGTTTCCCCGCGGATTCAGGCACTGGCCGGCGAGGTCGTCAAACGATGGAAACAAGCATATACGCAGAAGGAGAGCAAGATATTAGATTGCTAACCTGTATAAAAACGTACATATAACATTCGTAAACATGTATAGGGAATAATAAATATACCATGTCGGATGCATATAGAAAATGGAATATATGGGTAAAGCTGGTGCTCCCGGTGGGCGGATTTCTGCTGCTGGGTGTTTTTCTTCTGCTGTTGACGTGGTATCTGGAACATCGGGCCCAGTCGCGCGAGGCGTTTGCATCGCAGGCGCGGGTGAATGCGGTGTTTGTACGGGATATGAACCTGCCGGTGACGGCTCGGTTGGCCGATTTGCTGGGCAAGGTGCTGCAGATGAAGGTGTGTTTTATACAGGAGGATGGCACGATGGTGCCCCCCGTGCCGCTCCGTTTCAGGTCGGAGGCGCGTCGGCATGTGGCGGCCATTCCGTTCGGGCAGGTGGTGTCATGGGATGAGGCGCGTTTGGAGGCGGTTCGGGAATCGCTTGGTAGTGGGCGTCAGATTCTTTTCATGCGATCACGTCCGGACTATCTGCGCCGAATCATGAATCGAAGTACGGGCTGGGTACTGGCGGGGTATCTGGTGCTTTCGGTGCTGATACTCGGTTGGGTTGCCCGTCGCATTGTGGTCCCGCTGCGCGAACTGGCGATTACAATTCCCTCCCTGCATGAGGATGCCCCGTTTGAACCGGTTGCGTTTATGAACCGTCCCGACGAGGTGGGGCTCCTCGCGCGCGCGTTGCAGACGATGCATCGACGTTGGACGGATGAGCGGGAGGGCCGTCTCCTTGCGGAGAAACACGCTGCGCTGGTTCATTTGGCCGCGGGCTTGGCGCACGAGGTGAAGAATCCGGTTGCGGGGATGGCCATGCACCTGCAGTTGCTGCAGTCATGTGCTGACGATGAGGAGCGGCGCGAGGTGATGGAGCGCCTGCTTCCGGTGTTCGGTCGTGAACTGAACCGGGTGGAGAATCTGGTGAATCAATGGATGTATTTGATTCAACCGGAGCCGGGGCAGCTGACGGAATGTTCTGCGGCGGAACTGCTGCAGGAAACATGCGCGGTCTATCAGGCGATGGCCGACTATGCACAGGTTCGGATCACCTCGGTGGTGGATCCGGCGCATCGTGTGCGGGTGGATCGCACCCGTATGAATAGTGTCTTCGGCAATTTGATCCGTAATGCCGTTCAGTCTATGCCGTGCGGTGGTGAAATAATCATTCAGGCGCGGGTGGAGGGCGGATGCCTGATTCTGACCTTTGCCGATACGGGCGCGGGATTCAGCCGGCTGGCGCTGGAGCGTGCCGTTGAACTGTTTTATTCGGAACGCGAAGGTGGTATGGGCGTTGGCTTGACGGTCTCGCGCGGAATTGTGGAGTCACACGGAGGAAGCCTGACCGTGACGAACCGGCGTGATGGTTCGCCCGGTGCGCTGGTTACGGTGACGCTGCCGATGGAATCGGAAGGAGCGGCATGAGCGGAACGGAAAAGGTGGTGCTGATTGTGGAGGATGAGGAGGCGCTGGCTTCGGCACTTGAATTGGGATGCCGTCGCGCGGGCCTGCGCGTGGAGTGTGCCTGCTCGGGTGGTGCGGGGTGGGCCCGCCTGCAGGAGACGGCTTTTGATCTGCTGGTGTTGGATATTGGTCTGCCTGATATGAGCGGGTTGGAGCTGTTTTCGCGTATGCGTGAGGCGGGGTTCAGCCTGCCGGTGCTGATCATCACGGCACACGGCAATCTGAACAATGCCGTACAGGCGCGGCGTCTGGGGGCGGCTGAATATCTGGTGAAGCCTTTCGGTCTTGAACCGTTTCTGGCTGTCGTGCGTAAACTGCTGGCGGTGAGTGCGGGAAAAAAGCCTGTGTCCGGGTCGGCCCCGGAAGGGCGTGAGGCGTCTGAGGAGGCCGCGCTGATGATTGGCGGCGCGCCTGCGATGCAGCAGGTGTATCGCCAGATTGCCAATGCCTGCGTGAGCGATGTGCCGGTGATGATTACCGGTGCCACGGGAACCGGGAAAACACTCTGTGCGCGGGCGATTCACATGAACAGTGCCCGGCGCGATGGACCGTTTGTGAATCTGCATTGCAGTACCTTTCCAAAGGATCTGCTCGAAAGCGAACTCTTCGGGCATGAGAAAAATGCCTTTACGGGCGCATCGATGCTGCGGGCCGGGCATGTGGAGCGGGCGGCCGGCGGAACACTGCTGATGGATGAAATTGCGGATATTCCGCTCTCCACCCAGGCCAAACTGCTTCGGTTTGTGGAAGAACGTATATTCAATCGCGTGGGCGGGCGGGAGGATCGGCATGTGGATCTGCGCCTGATTGCCGCCACCAACCGGGACCTCCTGGAAGAGGTGCGTCGCGGGCGCTTTCGCGAAGACCTCTACTATCGACTGCAGGTCCTTGAAATCAGGTTGCCTTTGCTCATGGAACGTCTCGAAGATTTACCCGCACTTTGTGCGTATTTTCTCGGTCGGATTCCGAATGGCACCGCCATACGCATTCGCGAGGAAGCGTGGGAGCTGCTTCGCCGGTACGAATGGCCGGGGAATGTGCGGCAGTTGAAAAACGTGCTGGAACGCGCCGCTGCCGTTTGTACGGATTTTTCCATCGGACCGGAACACCTGCATGAGGATATCAATGGAAGGCGCATGGCCGAGTCCGTGAGGAGTCGGCTCAACCAGATGCTGTCCAATTGGCTGGAAAGCAGACAGGATGATGGAGCTCCCGTGCCCTACGATGTCCTGCACGATGAATTGGAGGGCATGCTCCTGAGGCATCTGCTCGACCGCTACGACGGCAGGCCCACCGTGATGGCCAATGAACTCGGAATCAATCGCGTAACGCTCCTGAAAAAAAGAAAACGTTTCGGCCTCGAGTGAGACGGGCGTTTAATCCGTTTACGCGGATGTATACTTTCTGATCGTTTTTGATTTGTTTTTCCACTCCTTGGAACCGCCTTTGCGGTAGATTTTATCTTTTTCCCATTTATTGGAAATTCCGCATGGGCGGGCCTGCAGCGCAGCTATGCTTTTCCTCTCATTGGAAACGTTCTTTTCAATGCCTTTCAAGGGGGGGGCGCTGAGCTGTTTGTTGAGTTGGCACAAAACCTGCCTGTAGCACATGAGGTTTGTTTAGGGTTTTTGTCTTCACAGCAAATAGGAGTGTTCTTTTATGAGGCGTTGGATTGTGTGTTGGAGCCTGTTTTCAGGATTGGTGATGTTCGGCGGAGAGTTGAGGGCGGAGCCGGATGCGGCTGATACGGCATACGTGGAAATGCCTTCGCTCGAAGTGCGGGCGGAAAAAGATACGGCGTTTCGCCCGGCAATGATTAGCGATGCCACGTTGACGGATACCCCGCTGATTGAACTCCCCCAGACGGTGGAGATTATGCCGTGTGCGCTCCTGGATGCGCTGGAAACGGATGATTACTACGATTCCCTGCGCTACATTTCAGGGGTTTTCACCGGGGGACGTTCGCCGGGTACGCGCACCGCCGGCCAATTGAGCATGCGCGGTTTCAGTGGCAGCGATACGATGATGAACGGGTTCGTGATTCCGAAAATCATGCCGATCTATCTGGATGCCGCTGCGATTGAGTATATCAGTTTCTTCAAGGGGCCGATGAGCAGCGTTTATGGCGGGCAGAATTCTTCGCTGGGCGCTTATGGCGCGGGTGGCAGCGTGAACATCGTCACCAAATCCGCGAAGGCCTATGCCATCACGGATGTGAAACTCACCTCGAAACTCGGTGAGGGACAATTCTGGCGGGCATCGGCCGATGTGAACCGTCCGATTCCGGTGCTTTCGGGCGCGGCGCGGGTGAATGCATCGGCAGCCGCGAACCAGCCGTTCTACCTGCCGTCGGATCTGGACTGGGGACAGAATTATTTTGTTGCGCCCTCGTTGCTGCTGACGCCCTCCGACCAGCTGACCGTGCAGGCGGATGCGACCTATCAGTGGGTGGACAACCCCTCGTATCAGGGCATTCCGTATGTGGCCGGTGATTTTATTGTGCCGTATGATACCTACTATGGAGATAATGATTCGCGTGACAAGTATCAGGGCTTGACCGCGCAGTTCTCGGCGAAACTGGCGCTGAGCGATGCGGTATCCGTTAAGGGCGGAGTTGGCTTTTCCTATATCGATCTCGACCGCGTGAATTGGGCGCCGAGTGCTTCCGCGAAGGGAATGACGGCCCGACAGTATTTTGATTACACCCGTCGTACCGGATGCGGCACATTGAGCTACAGCGAATCCGAACAGAGCGGGAACAACCTCGGCGGTTATCTGCAGGCCTTTGCCAAAGCGGAAACCGGACCGGTTGCACATGAAGCCGTCGTCGGCCTGGATGGTACTCGCGACGAAACGGATATGAACTCCGGTTCCTCCACGACGAAGGAAATGGATCTGAGTCATCCCGTGTTGACCGCGCCTTCCGTAAAGAAAGCGTCCTCCGATTCCTCCGTGAACCGCGTGGGTCTGCTGGCCCAGGATCAGTTGAACTGGCGCACGTGGTATCTGCTGGCCGGTGTGCATGCCGACCGCTATGAGAGCGATAAAAATCATGAAGGCGATGCATGGAGTCCACGCGTCGGGTTGAGCTGGATGTTGTTTCGCGCTCTGGCGTTGTATGCCAATTATTCACACAGTGAAGCGCCGAACTTCGGCTATCTGGATGAATGGGGCAACGAAATGACCGAAAGCTGGAAGGCTGATCAGTTGGAGGCCGGGGTGAAGCTGGAAGTGTTCGCCGATTTGTGGGTGAGCGCAGACGTGTTTAGAATTAATCAGAAGAATCGTCCGGTGGCCATTCCGGATCTGACCAATGCGTATGAGTGCGACGGCGAAACGGAATCGAAAGGGTTCGAGTTCTCGCTGAGCGGACCGATCACCAGCAACTGGACCTGGTGGGCGTCCTACACGTATCAGGATGTGGACAACCAGGAGCCCGATGTGAAGGTTGATATGGACCCGGCCAACTCGTTGGCGCTGTGGCAGCGTTACGCCTGGCACGACGGTGTGCTGAAGGGAGCCTCGGTCAGTCTGGGGTATCGCTACCGGGATTCCTACGCGCAAACCTTCCGCGGGGAGTATCTCGGGGATGAGTACCGTATCGCGGCGTACCATGTGTTTGATGCCTTTATCGGTTATGAACTGCCGGGTTGGATAGGTTGGGAAGAGGCCTCGCTGCAACTCGGCGTTCAGAATCTCTTCGATGAGGAGTATGTGGAATCCATTCGCCATAATCAGGGGTTTCCCGGAGAGCCGCGCACCTTCACCGTCTCGCTTAAGGCGGAATTATGAGCGTTGTCATAATGGAAAAGGAGCCGTATCTCATGAATGAATCATCTCAATCATCAGCCGTTCCGGCGCTGGATGTGCGCCAATTGGTTAAAACCTTCCGGCAGGGCCGTAGGGAAGTCCATGTGCTGCGCGGCGTGGACCTGACGGTTCCGCGTGGTTCCTTCACTGCGGTGATGGGTGCAAGTGGTTCCGGGAAGAGCACGCTGCTGCATCTGCTGGCAGGACTGACCACGCCTACGTCCGGCACCATTCATGTGGGAGTGCATGGTATTTCCACGCTCTCGGATGGAGCGCTCACGCGCTTTCGCCGTCGGCATGTCGGGCTTGTCTTTCAGGATTACAATCTGATTCCCACGCTGAGTGCGGCAGATAATATCCTGCTTCCGAGTTTGATCGAAGGAGGGCGAAAGC
>JAQVYB010000002.1 GCA_028708815.1 Kiritimatiellia bacterium
CGGGGGGGCGCGGGGGGGGGGGGGTGACGGAGAACGCTAACGTTAGAGCATATATAATATGATGAAATATCGGATAATCGCTGCTGTTTACCTGCTCATCCTTACGGCATGTAGTACAATAGAGGCAGAAAGATCCAGTTCTACGGACAATTCCGTTCGCGAGAAATGGGTTAATGAGCCGGTTGACCATGATTCATCGAAGCAGGCGCCCGGGGAAAAAACGCTCCGTTCCGTTGAATTATATGACGTGGCCCCAATGACTCAGCAAGAACGTGAATATTACAGGAATGAAAGGATGAACCGGTCAAGGGGAGTGATCATGACTTTTGGTCTTGAAGGCCAACCAGTAAAAGTCCCAGCCACAACACCGAGTGAGGATGTGAGGATAACGATTGAATAGATGCTCCAACAAGGGGAAAAAGCCCTGCAACTCAATAACTCCCTCCACTTCATCTTCACGCTTGGTCTGTTACCACGGTATCATTATGTCATTTATGAAAACAGGCCGGGAGAATATGAAAAGCACTCCAGAATGATTGGATTATGGGGGACGCGCAGGGTGTTCTCCGACAACCGTGCGGGCTCAGGCGGGCGGGTTTTCCGTTGGATGACGGGTGGCCGACGGTCCGGAGCTCTGGACGTTTCTGCTGCAAGTCGTTTTGTCATTTCGGGGGTGTCGGGGTCCGTTCCTGCGGGGTTTTATAAACGCATAGAATCGTTGCAAATCGGAGGGGTATCACTATGATTTGTACTTACGTGAAGCGTACATCATAAACGTTGTCAGCGGAAGGTGTGTCATTATGGAAATCCGCATTCAGAAAAAGGACGATTTGCTGAGCATTCTGCTGGAGGGGCGGTTTGACGCCTTTGGGGCGAACCAGTTGGATGCGGTGCTGAAGGAGGCCTTGGAGGACGGGGTTGTCCGTGCTGTTTTGTTTATTATGGACGGGGTGAGCTACCTGAGCAGCGCCGGGCTGCGCATTTTGCTGTCCACCTACAAGCAGATGCAGAAGCGGGGTGGCGTGATGGTTCTTTCCGGGGTTCAGGTCTACTGCCGGGAGGTGATTGAAATGACCGGTTTTGCCGGAACCTTTCCCATGGTTGATTCGCCGGAAGAGGCGGAGGCCGTTCTTCGGCAGCCGTCCGCTCCGGAAAAACCGAAACCGGTGGGCGAGGAGAAATGCTCCGTCGAAACGGGCGACTACTGTTTTGTTTCCGGTTCCGAAGATTCCTGCGCAGCGGAAATTCTTGGCGACATACGCGACATCCTTCATTCGCGCGTGACCACCGAACGCATCTATTCCAAGCGCTTTTTTGACAAGGAATATTCGATTGGCATGGGTGGTCTCGGGGCGGGTCTTGAGGATTACATCAATCTTCTCGGTGAAATGATCACCATTGGCGGGACGATGGTTTGGCTCCCGACCGATGGCCACGACACCGCCGACTTTTTGATTCCGAAGACCGATCAGGGCGACGTCATGATCCGCACCGGTTTCAACGTGTCCATCAAGGGCGGCGTGAATGAGTATGTCTATTTTAAAAGTGCCACAGCGGGCGGAACGCCGGTGGGTGCCCTTTATCGGGAGTTGTTTAGCTTTGCGAAGAAGCGTCGGCCTGATTTTCGGGGTGCGTTGGGGCTGGTGATTCGCGCCCAGCTTGGAGCCGTCTATGGTTCGGGCATCAAGAAGTCCGCCGTCACACAGAATGCGCCCGCCAATGGAAAGATGATTCTGCATGAGAGTAACCGGGGCGAGTGGTTTGATGGCGACACGGCGCCTCGGCATACCCGTGTGACCGGATTGATCGTGGGGATTGGCGCGGATCTTACCGCGGATCTCTCTGATTACGACGAGGAGGACTTCAACCGGGTGTTTTACATGCACCCGGCCAACATCAGCGGCAAGGAGGAAATGCTGCACAATCACGCCGTGATTTTTAATGAACAGCCCCTCCCGCAGCATCCGACGCGGCTGGAAGAGGAAATTCACCGGGTGATTGAGCAGGGAACCTTTCTGGATATGCGCCACCTGCTGGACAGTTCCACGATCACCGAAGCACTGATCGGCATTCATTACCTCCAGGCGTTTCGTTCCGATCCGGAGGGTGTTCCGCTTGATCAGGGCAAGGCGGAGCCCATGCCGGAAATCAAGAAAAGCCAGATGAGATATTACCAGGGCTAGCAATCCGTCAAACTCAGGGTGGATGCTTCATCACCACGGCCAACGAATAGTCGTTGCCGCATACCCCGGGACATCGTGACGGATTGCTTCATGCAAACGGATGTGTACGAGTTTTCTTGTACTGAAGGGCAGCCGTCCAATCGCCGAGTGGATGGGAGGGGTCTTGAGAATCACACGCAACCCCCGCAGCGCTCGGAGAGCACCAGGCCACCCGGAGCGCCATGCTCCTTGTATGAGCCGTTGGCGGAAGTTGGAAACACGTCCTACCAGAGGGCATCCACCACGTTGATCGGCAGGGCATTGGCCTGAGCGAGCATGGCCGTATCCACCTGAGTCAACACGTAGTACTTGGTATACTTGGTCAGTTCAAGGGCGACATCGGTATCCCGGATTCGGCTTTCGGCGGCGCGAATGTTTTCCTCGTAGGAGGAGAGGCCGCTGAGGGTCATTTCCATGCGTCGGAGTTCGGAACCGAGTACGGATCGTTTCGTGCTGAGGTAATCGATGCCGATGTTGATTCTGGAAATGGCGCCCTGGGCGACGGACTGGGTGGAGATGCTGAGGTGTGCGCCACCGATCAGGCTGGCCCAATGCACGGTTTGCGGTCCGGCGCCGGAGCCGAGAATGGTCATGTTTATGGAGCCGTAGCTGTATTGCGTATAGGATCCCATGACGGCGAAATTGGTGGCGGTGAGGTTGATGGATTCTTCGGTAAAGGTTTGATTGCCGTCGGGTCCGATTTGAAGCGAGAGGTTGCCGCTCTGGACGGCTTCGGAGGCGGGAGTGGTGACGCCGTTTCCGCCCCGGAAGAGATAGATGCCGTTGAATTTGCCTGCGGCGGTTGCGCCGGTGGTGATCCGGGTGATTTCCTTCTGCATTTCGCGAAATTCTGTTTGGAGGTTATCGCGGTCGATCTGGGTTTTGGTGCCGTCGTTGGCCGAAACGGCCAGTTCGGACATTCGGTCCATCATGTCCTGCACCTTCTGGAGCCAGGCATCGGCTGTGAGCAGATAGTTGATTTTGTTTTCCACGTTGGAGGAGGCTGCGGTGGAGTTTCGCAGTTGAGCGCGGAGGCGCTCGCTCATGGCGAGGCCGGCGGGGTCGTCACCCGCGTTGCGTATGCGCAGGCCCGATGAAAGCTTTGACATCGATTGGCGGAGTTTGTCGACATTGCCCGAGAAGTCCTTCCAGACGCCAAAGGCAGCCGCGTTATTATAGATTTGCATGTCCTTGTTCCTCCCGGAGGAAGAGGAGGGAGGGATACCGGAGTATCCCTCCCCGCCTTCCGGTTTACGGGATCTGTTCATCGCTTAACCAAGCATCTGCACCACCGAATTCGGCAGGGCATTGGCCTGGGCCAGCATGGCAGTGCCGACCTGTACCAGGATTTGGTACTTGGAGTATTGCGTGGTTTCATAGGCCACATCCACATCACGGATACGGCTTTCAGTGGCGCGGACATTTTCCTCGTAACTTCGCAGACCGCTCAAAGTCTGTTCCATACGTTTCATTTCCGCGCCCAGGACGGCTCGCTTGGAACTGACGTAGTCAATCCCAATGTTGATTTTGTCCACGGCTCCCTGCGCGACCGACTGAGTGGAAATACTCAGGTTGGCGCCGCAGATGATGCTGGCCCAGCGGACGGTCCGCGGGCCGGACCCTGATCCAAGCAGGGTCATGTTCACCGAACCGTAGCTGTAGTTGGTGTAGGAACCGACTACGGCAAAGTTCGTGGCCGTGAGATTCACTTCTTCTTCTGTGAACACCATATTGCTGTCCGGTCCAATCTGCAGGCGTACGGAACCCGTTTCCACGCCGTCGCCGCTCAGGACGGGGACGCCGTTGCCTCCGCGGAAGAGATACAGCCCGTTAAACTTGCCTGCGGCGGTTGCGCCGCTGGTGATACGGGTGATTTCCTTCTGCATCTGCGAGAATTCCTTCTGCAGGTTGTCACGGTCTACCTGGCTCTTGGTGCCATCGTTGGCCATCACGGCCAACTCGCCCATACGTCCCATCATGTCCTGGATCTTCTGGAGCCAGGCATCGGACGTTTGCAGGTAGTTTATTTTATTTTCCACGTTTGTGGTGGCAGCGGACGTGTTGCGGTACTGGGTCCGCAACCGTTCGCTCATCGCCAATCCGGATGGATCATCGCCGGCGTTGTTAATTCTCAACCCGGACGATAACTTCGACATGGAATTACGCAAACTGGTGACGTTTGCATTGTAATTCTTCCACACCGAAAAGGCCGAAATGTTATTATAGACTTGCATCTTTCATTCCTCCTTGAATGTCCTTTCTTTATTTCGCCCGCAGACCTCCTTGGCCACGGGCAAAGCCCTATTCCGCCACTCGGCGGAATCCTCTTTTTCTCATCTATCCCGTAAACCAGTGCATCTTGGCACCTCCTTACTCGTGTTGAATGCACGGGTAATCCGTCACAAAGAAAATCGGACAGACCTCGCGCCTTATTAAGGGATAGAAGAATTCCGGGGGGCGTGCGGCAAGCCTTTCCGTTTTATGCGGGAGGAGGGGGCACTCTTTTCCGATAAATGAACATTTCGTAAAAAAGTTCGGTTGAATATTTAAGTGCGGGGGTGTTCGAATGCGGCATTCAATGGCCTGTGCTCGCCGGAGGAAGGCCCTTCGCAAGCCGCCTTACCAGCGAAATTTCGGTTGAGTAAGGGGGTGCGCGGATGATGCCGGCGGAAAGGTGTTTGGAAGATCATGGAGAACTTGCATTGGGCGGCGAAGGGACTAAAATCGGCGTCATGAATCGAACTCCTTCACTGACGGCGGTGGTTTTGACCTGCGATCGTCCGGAGCGCTGCCGGGAGTCGGTGGCGCATAATGCACGTGCGCTGGCCGCGCTGCCTCAGTCCGAATTGCTGGTGCTGAACAACGGGCGTCTTCCCGTTGAACTTCCCGAACGGATTGGGGAGGTGCCCATCCGGGTGATTTCGATGCCGCGCAATCTGGGTGCGGAGGCGCGAAATGCCGCGTTGAACGCCGCACGGGGGGAGCGGCTGTTTTTTTTGGATGATGATGTTTATATTGAGCCGGAACACGTGGCGGCGCTGGGGGCTGTCTTTTCGGAGCATCCGGATACGGGTGCGGTGGGATTCAGGATTTTCAATCGGGGCGCGGAGGAGGGGTCGCTGCTGCCTTCGGTTTTTCATGGGTGTGCGGTGGGGATTTTGCGCGAAGCGCTGTATGCGGCAGGGGGGTATCCTCGGGGTTACGGGTATTACGCCGAGGAATATCACGTTTCGTTTCGTTTGCGTCAGGCGGGTTATGTGCTTCGGTTTGCGGAAACAAGCAGGCCGGTGCAGCACGTGCGCGACCCGGGCGGGCGAAGCAAGGACCACATTGTCTACCGGCTGGTACGCAACAACACCCGGCTTCTGGCCGCTTTTCTGCCCGTGGGGGTGTTGGCGGGGGCTTTTCGCGACATGCTTCAGCGCTACCGGTTGGTTGGCATCAAGGAACACGCCGAGGCGGGGTGGCGGCAGGGCCTTCGGTCGATTCCCTGGTCATTTGTGCGTGGTTTGACCGAGCGAAAACCCCTTTCGGAGGCCCTTTTTGCGGAATTTGCCCTTTTACGGCAGTTGAATGAGGGGATTCGGCGTCTTCGGGAGGTTGGTGCGGGGGAGGTGGTGCTTTGCGGCACGGGACGTTTTCCTTCGCTTTGGCTGGCTGGTCTGCGCGGTGCCGGAGTGCGTGTCGCGGCCTTTCTCGACAGCAATTCCTGCTGGGAAAATCAGCATATTCGGGGTATTCCGGTGATTTCTTCGCTTGAAAAATGCCTCGAAATGGCGGGGGAAGGGCCGATTTTTTGTTTTTCCGGCCTTTCATCGCTTCCGGAAACCGCTTTTTGGACCGAAGAGCTTGCCCGCGGCGGTTTTTGTTGTCTGGAAGAGGCAAAACCTGCGCTCGAATCGGAAAAAGATACCTGCAAAAACGCCTTTTTGCTTCATGAAACGGCCAAAATCGGTTTTTGGCGGTTTCCGTCCGGTTTTTGAGGCGCACAGAAGGCAAAAGGGCGATAATATTTCTTAACCGATGGTATTTAGAGGCTTGCGCAGGTTGTTGTTGGCGGATTTTAAGGAAAAGGGCTCGAAAAAGGGGTGGAAAAGGGTAGGTCGGGCTTCTGCGGCACCGGATTTGCTAGGAAAGGGCGTCGCTGAAAGGTGGCCCAAGGGAAAGAAACATCGAGGTAGCAGATGAAAACATTGATGAATCCGCGTTACAGCCAGAACAGCACGAACCCCGCCGAGCAGGGAGCAACAAACATCAGTCCGTATTCACGACTGGTGGCGCTGCCCGTCCAGTCGGAAAATATTTTTCATTTTCCGGATGGCATTCCGGCATTTGAAAACATCAAGGAGTTTGTCTTTTTGAGCAAGCCGGATTCGCGTCCATTCATGTTCATGCAGGCGTTGCAGCCGCAGGATTTGAGTTTTGTCTGCATTGATCCGTTTTTGATTTATCCGGATTACGCGCCGCGCGTGAGCTCGGCGGATGTGCGTTTTCTGCATTTGAATGACATTACGGATGCTCTGGTGTTGAGCATTGTGACCGTTAATCGGGACGTTTCGGAGACCACGGCCAACCTGCAGGGGCCGATCGTGATCAATATGCGTGCCTGTATTGGAAAACAAATCATTTGTGATGGACAAAACTACAGCGTCCGATACAAAATCTGGGACGCGATCGAAAGCATGGAGCGCCGCCAAACCGAGCATCATCAGGCGAGCCGTGCGGCGGGTGCTGTGGTCTAACCACATCCACCAGCGAGCGCCAAGGAGGGCCAATATCATGTTAGTTTTGACAAGGAAGTCGGAAGAAAGCGTCATTATCGGCAACAACATCGAAGTGAAGGTGCTTGCCGTGCGGGGGGATCAGGTCAGTATCGGCTTCAGTGCGCCGGATGATGTGAGCATCTACCGCAAAGAAGTGTACGACGCGATTCAGAAGGAAAACCTCCAGGCCGTCAAGCACGCCAATCAGGATATGAGCTGGCTGCAGGATAAGCTCAGCAATGTGTTCGGGAAGCCAACCGCCAACCACCAACCGCAGGAAAGGGGGGATGTTCAGGAAAGTATAAAGAAATAGACATTCTGGAAGCGGCGGGACCCGTGTGCCGGGAAGGTTCCAAAGCTGAAGTTCAACCGGCCAAGGGGCAAGGATGCCCAAGTTGAAACAAGACAAAAACAACAAGATTCAAGGAGGAATCAAATGCAAGTCTATAATAACGTACCAGCCTTCTCTGTGTGGAAACATTACAATTCCAACGTTTCCAGCCTACGGAGTTCCATGTCCAAACTGTCGTCCGGCCTGCGCATTAACAATGCCGGCGATGATCCGTCCGGTTTGGCGATGAGCGAGCGCCTGCGCACGCAGTATCGCAACACGGCCGCGGCGGCATCCAACGTGGAAAACAAGATCAACTATCTGCAAACCGCCGATTCCTGGATGCAGAAGATCCATGACATGATGGGCCGTATGGCCGAATTGGCCGTGATGGCCAACGATGGCACGAAGAGCCAGGTGGACCGCGATAATCTGCAGAAGGAATTCGGTCAGATGCAGAAGGAAATTGCACGCATCACCAGTGGCGCCACGGCTGCGGGCAAGTTCAACAGCCTGTATCTGTTCCGCGGCGGCAGCGGTGTGGCCACCATGACCGGCGATGGCGTGGTTGCCGGAAACGTCCACCTGCAGATCGGCCCGGACAGCAACATGGTGTTTAGCGAGGAGGAAATCAACCTCACGGCCACGAACTTCGCGGTCATCGGTTCCTATGCCAAATACAGCTACGGATCGGTGAACATGACCCTGCTCGGTTCCGGAGGCGGCCCGCAGGCGGTCCGTTGGGCGAGCGTGATCTGCGGAGCCAACCTCAGCATCTCGACCCAGTCGGTTGCTCAGGGTGCCGTGGATAAAATGAACATTGCCATCGACTTCATCAGTTCGAAGCGCGCGGTACTCGGCGCCGAGATGAAGCGTATGGAACAGACCCTCAGCGGTCTGCGCAACTATGAAGAAAATGCGCGTGCCACCGAAAGCCGCATCCGTGATGTGGACGTGGCCTATGAAACCACGCAGTACTCGAAGTATCAGATTCTGGTGCAGGTTGGTACGGCGATGCTCGCCCAGGCCAACGCGCTGCCGCAGGGTGTGCTCCAGATGCTCGGATAATCGCTGATCCGACGGTTCATGCCAACGCCCGGTCGAACTCGACCGGGCGTTTTCTTTTTCCTGAACCCCCGCGCACAAAGTCATTCCGCTCCGCGTTCACGAAATTCCGATTTTCCGCCTGCCTCGAGGTGCATTTATTGCCGTTTGGCTGTTTTTTATGCTGTGCCGGCCTATCCGGGTTCCTTTTCATTTGGATTCTGCAATACCACATCTTGAGGGGTAGGGGTTTGTATCCCACAAGATTTATGTTGGAGGAGTCTTTTTCCTCTCTGTGTGCATATACGTCGTGGCACGGCCCATGCTTTATGCACGTTGCCCTGAAAAATGGTAAAAAACAGGGTGAAAAACAAACAGGGAGCAAACCATGCAAGTATATAATAACTCTACAGCGTTCGGTGTTTGGAAACACTATAACGCGAATGTATCGAGTATGCGCAGTTCGATGAGCAAACTCTCGTCGGGGCTTCGCATTAACTTTGCCGGCGATGATCCGGCCGGTCTGGCGATCAGTGAACGGCTGCGCATGCAGTATCGTAATACAGCCGCTGCCGCCACCAACGTGGAAAACAAGATCAATTATCTGCAGACGGCTGATTCCTGGCTGCAGAAAATTCACGACATGCTGGGCCGTATGGCCGAGTTGGCCATCATGGCCAATGACGGCACCAAGAGCCAGGTGGACCGTGACAACCTGCAAAAGGAATTCCGGCAAATGCAGGATGAAATCTCGCGTATCACCAGCGGCGCGACCTCGGCGGGCAAGTTCAATGGGTTGTATCTGTTCCGAGGCGGCAACGGTGTGGCCCTGATGACGGGGGACCAGGTGTATGGTTCCGGGGATGCCCGCAATTCGGTGTATCTGCAGGTCGGCCCGGACAGCAACATGGTTTTCAAGGAAGAACCGATCAACCTGACGGCTACGAACTTCGCCGTGATGGGTTCTTATGCGAAATACAGCTACGGTTCGGCCAATATGACCCTGCTCGGTTCAGGCGGCGGCCCGACTGCCGTGCGCTGGGCCAGCATCATCTGCGGCGCGAATCTCAGTATTTCGCTTCAGTCCTGCGCGCAGTCGGCGGTGGACAAGCTGAATCTGGCGATTGACTATGTCAGTTCCAAACGTGCCGTTCTCGGTGCGGAAATGAAGCGGATGGAGCAAACTCTGGGCGGCCTGCGTAATTATGAAGAAAATGCACGTGCCACGGAAAGCCGTATTCGTGACGTGGATGTGGCCCTGGAAACGACGCAGTATTCCAAATATCAGATTCTGGTGCAGATCGGTACGGCGATGATGGCTCAGGCCAACGCCATGCCGCAATCCGTCCTCCAGATGCTCGGATAACCTCCGACTCTCCCTGTTTACGCCCGGTTCTGAACACAGAGCCGGGCGTTTTTTGTTTTTCAGGGCTTTCGCAGCCCTTGAAGTATCATTTTCAGCCCGTTTTCGGGTAATTGTTGCCTGCCGTCCGGTTCGCGTGCCGCAAAATGCAACATTTAAGCACTTTTTGGTCGTATTTTAGTAAAAAGCGGCCTGGTTTCGACCATTTTTTAGGTCAAATCGGCAAAAAGGGGCGCATCGGCAGAAGATCCGCCTCCGTGGCACATTGCCTGCTATAAGCAAGTCGCCCTGAAAAGCAAGAGAAAGAGGGGCGGGAAACAACATAGGGAGCGAATTATGCAAGTATATAATAACTCTACAGCATTCGGTGTTTGGAAACACTACAACTCGAATGTAAGCAGTATGCGCAGCTCGATGAGCAAACTCTCATCGGGGCTTCGCATTAACTTTGCGGGTGATGACCCGGCCGGTTTGGCGATCAGTGAGCGGCTGCGTATGCAGTATCGCAACACATCGGCCGCCGCCTCCAACGTGGAAAACAAGATCAATTATCTGCAGACGGCTGATTCCTGGTTGCAGAAGATTCACGACATGCTGGGCCGTATGGCCGAGTTGGCCATCATGGCCAATGATGGCACGAAGAGCCAGGTGGACCGTGACAACCTGCAAAAGGAATTCCGGCAAATGCAGGATGAAATCTCGCGTATCACCAGCGGCGCCACGGCGGCAGGTAAGTTCAATGGGCTGTATCTGTTCCGAGGCGGCAATGGTGTGGCCCTGATGACGGGGGACCAGGTGTATGGTTCCGGCGATACACACAACTCGGTGTATCTGCAGGTCGGCCCGGACAGCAACATGACCTTTAAGGAAGAACCGATCAACCTGACGGCTACGAACTTCGCCGTGATGGGTTCGTATGCGAAATACAGCTACGGCTCGGCCAATATGACCCTGCTCGGTTCAGGCGGCGGCCCGACTGCCGTGCGCTGGGCCAGCATCATCTGCGGCGCGAATCTCAGTATTTCGCTTCAGTCCTGTGCGCAGTCGGCGGTGGACAAGCTGAATCTGGCGATTGACTATGTCAGTTCAAAACGTGCCGTTCTTGGTGCGGAAATGAAGCGGATGGAACAAACTCTGGGCGGCCTGCGTAATTATGAAGAAAATGCACGCGCCACGGAAAGCCGTATTCGTGACGTGGATGTGGCCCTGGAAACGACGCAGTATTCCAAATATCAGATTCTGGTGCAGATCGGTACGGCGATGATGGCTCAGGCCAACGCCATGCCGCAATCCGTCCTCCAGATGCTTGGATAATTCGCAGCTCTCTTGCTTAGGCCCGGTTCGGACGCCCACGAACCGGGTTTTTTTTGCCCTTTTTTAACGGCGCCAGCTTGGCTCCGCGTGGCATGTCGCCTGCTTGTTTATGGCGTTCCGCCGGGAAAAAGGTGCGTACCCGGACGCTATATTGCGCAACAGAACAATAAGAGGAGTGACAGGATATGAATACCCAGGAAGATGTCATCGAAATCAACACGCTGGAAGAGTTTACCACCCATTGCCTGGACCGATCGCTCGAAGGGCTCGAGGAGCTTCGCCGCGACAGCATTCACTGTGGGGATACCCTGCTGCAGAATCAGCCGAAAGGGCTCACCCAGTTTGCCTCTTTGTGCGAGGCCCTGCGCGATTTTTACGTGTTCGAGGGTGATATACGTTCCATTTTCCTGCTGGATACCGACCTGCTTTTTGATCGCCGGGGTTCGCTGAAGGAAACGGAAACCCGATTTGAGGAATTGCTCGATTCGATGCCGGCCCTGTTGACGGCCACAGAAGTGCCCGTGTTGGCCGAACACCTGAAAACCACACTCCCCGGCATTATCGATCGCTTTCAGGATCTGTTGCCTACGCTGAAGAACTATATCGAGGATGAATATATCAATTACGATAAATAGACGGCGGTTCCATGCCCATGAATACAGTCCTTTCACAGCGAATTGAACAGTTGCGTCCGATGTTGCCCGGCCTGGAGGCGGATCTGGATTCTCTGTTGCGCAATACCGGTGAATCCGCCGGAACGATCCGCGCATCCGACACGCAACTCTGCGCCGAGATTCAGGCCTGGCTGCAAGCGGAACGCATGGCCGAAACGCCGCAGTTCATCGTGGTGATGGGATGTCTTTCCATGGCGGAGTTCATGGCTGTGACGGGACGCCTGAAAAAACAGGATCATCTCCTCATGCTGGAGGCCGATTCGTCGGCCGTCCTGCGTTTTATTCAGCTTAATCTGGTTGAGCGGTGGTTGCGTGATCAGCGGATCGGATTGGCCGTCGGGCACCGTAAGGAGACCGTTAAACAACAGTTTTTTTCTTTGTATCACCCGAAGCGGGATCCGGAGATTGTCTTTTTGGATACCGGGCGGAGCCGCCCGGATGACCATGCTTTTTATATGGAAACCCTCCGGGAAATCCGCGAGGAAATCCGGCTGGATGTGTTCAACGCAGGCACGCTGGTGTGCCGCGGGCCGCTTTGGCAGTTTAATACGCTGATCAATCTGCCGCTGCTGGCGACCCATCCCGGAATCCGTGCGCTGGAAGGTCTTTTTGGCGGGAGGCCCGCCCTGGTGGTTGGCGCCGGTCCCTCGCTCAATGAAGCCCTGCCGCTGATCAAGCAGCAGGCCGACCGCTTTGTCATTATTTCCACCGGCACGGCCCTGCGTCCGTTGCGCGAATGCGGCATCCGCCCCGATCTTGTCGTGGCGGTGGATGGCAGCCATCTGATTCGTCCGCAATTTGAAACCGAATGTTCCGATCTGTTCTTCTCCTGCTCCTCGCTGGTCTATTCGGATATTACCAATAAGTTTCGTGGTATTTTCAGCGGAGGGCTTGAGGCCAGCCCGTTGGATCATTGGATTGATGAACGCATCGCCCCGCGCGGTATGATGTATGCGGGTGGAACGGTGACGTGCAGCGCGATGTATCTGGCTGCCCTGATGGGTTGCCCCACCGTTTGTACTGTTGGACTGGACCTTTGCTTTCTGGACGATGGAACGACGCATGCCGGCGGCACGATGTATGACGGGCACCGCAACGACCCCCGCTCCCTCATTCAGGTGCCCGGCAATTACCGCGCTGCCGTAAGCACCACGCAACAGTTTCAATGCTATATTGACCTGATCCGTGATTTTGTGGCGCGCACGCCCCAAAGCACCTTTGTGAATCTGAACAGCGATGGCGCCCGCATTCCGGGTATGACCCTGGCGCCGATCGGCGCCCTGGCGGAATTCGCCGGGGAAACATTCGATGCCTACGCAGTCATCGAGAACGCGCACCAGGCCTTTCGTCCGGTCGGGTTGGATGCCCTGCGCGCTGAATTGCGCGAGGTGCGCAATCAACTCGACACCATTCAGGGGCGGAGCCGGGAAGGCGCGGAGTTGTGCAACCGTATCGTGATGCACCTGAAGGCGCCGCAGGCCGACACCCTGGAGCAGATCCGTCCCTGTGTGGACCAGTTGTCCGAACTGGAAGACGAGCTCGAAGCGGCGAAAACCTCCAATATTTTCACGCGGATGAGCCTGTGGCCCGCTTTCTATGAATTTTCCGCCCATCAGAACGATCACGAGGAAAGCACCGTGGAGAGTCAAAGCGAAACTTTTCACCGCTTCAGAAAACTGTATGAACAGGTGGCGGGCGCATCCAAATGGACGCGCGATGCCCTGGATCAGGTGCTGGGCAGATGGGCGAAAGAGGAAAGCGTAACAGATGAAGCGGCGCAAACGGGGTTAAGAAAAGTGAACAGGTGAGGAGGAGAGCTATGGCCACGGCAACGATGTATCAGACCAATACCTACCAGCAAACCGACGTGATGACGGCCAGCCCCATGCAGTTGGTGCTCATGCTCTATGAAGAGTGCATCCGTTCGCTTGAAAAGGCTGAAAAAGCCTTTCGTCAGGAAGACCCCGCCCGTATCGAGATTATCGGTAAAAACCTGCTCCACGCGCAGGATGTGATCACGGAACTGGCCATCTCGCTCGATATGGAAAACGGCGGAGAAATTGCCGAAAACCTGCATCGGCTTTATGATTTTACCCTCAGCCATCTAAGCACGGCCAATGTGCAGCAGAAATTGCAGCCCGTGCGCGATGTGATTGTAATCATGACGGAGCTGAAGGAGGCCTGGACCGAAGTGGCCAAACAGGAACCCGTTCGCGTGGAGACCGCGCGCCCGGTGGAACACGGCAGTTTTCATATCACGGGTTGAGGCCTGAAAGGAACACCCCATGCAGGACCTGTGCCGCCGCATTCAGGAACAAACCAGAGTCATGGAAAAGGCTCTGAGCGATGGGCGTATTCAGGATTTCACCAAACTGATTTCCGTACGGAGAGCGCTTCTCGAAGAATTGCTGCGAACACCCGGATTTTCACGCATGGATCACCCCTGGATATCGCCCATGCTCCGGCGTAATCAGCAATGGCTCGCCTGCATAAGGGAAAACAAGGTGGATGTGACGGAGAAACTTCGGCGTGCCCGCTGGAAACGAAGTTCACTCAGCCGTCTCCATGGCGCCTATGCCGCAAACAGCGGCGGCGGCAATGTGATACGCCGAAAAGGCTGAAACGCAATTCTCCACCAAGAAAGTCCTTTTCAAATTCGGACGAGCGGCGTATGTTCGCTGCACAAGGTGCGGACACAGCCCGTAATACAACGCCCGCAGGTTTAACCAACGCTGGAGATCTTATGAGCGACCATAGTAGTGCACAGATATTGATTGTCGATGACTCATCCACCATGCGACGCATTATGCGCCTGACCCTCGGCAAGTGCGGCTACAGCAATACCGAGGAAGCCGAAAACGGGATGCTGGGGCTGGAAAAAGCAAAAACCAAACAGTTCGACTGCGTCATTTCCGATTGGAACATGCCCGAAATGACCGGCGTGGAAATGGTCGCTGAACTGCGCAAACTGCCGAGTTATGCCTCCACCCCGATTTTGATGGTCACCACCGAAGGTGGAAAAGAGGCCGTGGTCGAAGCATTGCAGGCCGGGGTCTCTTCCTTCATTGTCAAGCCCTTCACGGCCGATGTGCTGCGTCAGAAAATGGACACCCTTTGGGGAGATTGAAGCTTATGGCCAGTCTGGATTCAGATACCAATAAGGTCTATCGGAAAAAATATTTCATGGACGCCGAAAAGGTGGTCTTCTCCGATATCGAAGAGCAAAAAGAGATCAAGGATGAAGTCTGCCCGCTGATTACGGCGGAAGATGTTCAGGTTGAAGACGATGCGGTCACGATCACGCATGGGTTGGATCACCCGCAGGAGGCCATCCGGGTCGAAGCTCTGAAAGAGGGGGACCGCGTGACCAAGCTGAAGATTGTCTGTCCGTGCGGTCGGCAGACGGAAATTGATCTGCAGTATGCGCCGGAGCATACGGCGCGTAAATAAACGGAAAGGATTCCCCTTATGACCAAGACGATTCAGGAGTTGTACCCGGCTTTTGTCGAAAGCGTTCAGGAAATTTTTGAGACCATGGTGTTTATGCCGATCACCGCCGAAGAGCCGCTGCCAGGCGCGCACGAGCCCCCGCGCGGCGGAATTGCCGGCTCGCTGAGTGTTACCGGAGATGAACTCACGATCAATCTCTCCTTGGTCTTCGGCACGGACCTTGCTTTCTCCATCTTCAGAGCGATGATGGGTATGGAAGAATCGGAACCCGTCGAGATAGAGGAAGTCAGTGATATTGTCGGCGAACTGGCCAACATGACGTCGGGAGGCGCCAAGACGCGGTTGCAGGAGGAATATCCGCACCTGCAATTGGGCTTGCCCTCGGTGGTGGTCGGACAGGAGCTCTATGTGGATCCGCCGAAAAACGCACAGACGGTGGTTATTCCTCTAATCGCGGGCTCCGGCAAATTCTTCCTCGAAATCTCGCTGTCCGCCTGAAGAGGGGCGGCAGAACAGGAAGAGTATGTGCACAGCAAAACAATGGCGGTCGGTGGCGGTTCTTCTTCCGGCCTGGGTATTGGCGGCCGGGCTCTCCGGCTGTGTTCTGCAGCGGGGTGTTGACTTCGGCAGTCGAGCAGGGCGGGCCGAAAATATCCCGGTGATTCGTGTTTATAATGTGATGAACGAGGCTTGGCCCGATCAAACACAGACGGTTCTGCTGCTTCCGCCGCTGGGGCAGGTCACTCCGAAATACCGCGAAAGCCTTCAGTTGGACCTCCAGGAGGAATTTCAGAAGTACTTCAACTCTCGGGTGGTCAGCGTGGGTGCACGGGGTAAAATGGAAGAATACGTGGCTGAAAAAAATCTGGTGCCGGAATCCGGCTTCTTTGATTTTGAGGAAATCAAGCGTCTGGGGGAACTGATGCAGACCGATTATGTGGTTTGCACCTGGATTCAGGAGGTGCGTCCGTATCCGCCGCAGAGTCTCTCTCTCTATATTACCATTCTGGACGTGACGCGCGGCGACCTGCTCATCGAGCTCGATGCCACCTTCAACGCCGCTGAACAGAAAGTGGTGGTGGCTCTGGAGAATTATCTGCAACGCCGCCGCGCAAGGACCTATGATCGAAACAGCCTCGACATGATGCTGCAATCGCCCTCTGATTTTCACCTTTTCGCCATTTCTGAATGTTGCCGCGCCATGGCTCTGGAATTGGCCCCGACGCTCCAAACAAAAATCTGGCCTTGAATTTAAGCTTCGAAGGCGCTATGCCGATAATAATTTACAGGAGGAAGGAAAAATGAATATCAACGAAATCACCGGTGGGCATCCACTGGGCTCGGCTGCCTCGCTCAAGGCACTTACAAACCCGGCTCAGTCGCCTGCAGGATCTTCCTCACGAAGCGGCATAAGCAGTGACAGCGTGGATACCTCTGTTTTCAGCAAGCTGATGCAGCGGGGCGCACGCGAGTTGCGGGATCACCTGCAACCGCGACCAGAAAAAACAGCCGAATGGGCCGGGAAACTGAATGACCCGTTGGATATGTCCGACGCCGTCATTCATACCGTCATGCGGCATATGGTCGGCGCCTGATTCTGCCTGTCATTGGGACGGCAAACAAGGGCCCCTCTTCTCAGGGAGAGGGGCTTTTTTTTGGTTTGGCGCCTTATCATGGCACAGCCATGTGTCTGTATTCAGGGGATTTCCATCTTGCCGGGGCGGCTCCCCTCAAAAAAGGGGGCCTGAGAGAGCAGCAAAATGTGCCGAAATTTCATTTAAATCCGCCGTGAGATTCTGTGCAGGCACTTTTTGAGCGTGGTTCTGCGTGGCATATATCCTGCTATTTCTACGGCATGAGTGCCGATTTCTACAGTCCGGAGTTTCAGATGATTGGCCGGGAGCAGGACCGTCTCCAGTCGATCAGCGAGAATATCGCGAACAGCTCCATGCCCGGGTTTAAGAAGCTCACCGTGGGCGACCAGGTGTTTGATACCCTCCTGAACCAGTCGGTTGATTTCTATAAAGATCTGCGCGAAAAAGGCCGATTTGATCCGGTATTCATTGATTTTACCGAGGGGCCGCTCAAGCAGACCGAACGCCCCCTCGACTTCGCCGTGCAGGGAAGCGGGTTTTTCGTGGTACGGGATGACAAACGCGATCTATACACCCGAAACGGCCACTTCAAGGTGGGGCCGGATGGTACGCTGCAGAATATGGATGGGATGCCGGTGCAGGGCGCCAATGGCAATATTGTCGTGCCGCCGGAGGCCAATTTATCCCAACTCATTGCCGGGCCGGATGGGACCATTCGGGATGAGCAGAACAATCTGCTCGGTACGCTCAAGGTGGTTCAGTTTGAAGATCTGCAGCGTCTTGATCGGGCCGGAACGGCTCTTTACAGCGCCCCCGAAGACATGCCGGCCCGGGAGGGCGATATCGAAAAATACGAGGTTGTTCACAAAACACTCGAAGGAAGCAATACGACGATTTACGACGAGTTGGCGGAGATGATCAGTTGCATGCGGGCTTTTGAGGCCAATCAGCGGATGGTCCGGACCTTTGATGAAGATCAAAGCAAAATGATCAATACCCTGGGCGCCTAATCGATTTTTACACAAGGAGGAGTTATGGAACGTTCATTATGGGCAGGTGTATCGGGGATGAGGGCACAGGAATTGGCGCTGGATACCATCGCCAATAATCTGGCCAACATCAATACCACCGGCTACAAACCAAGCCGCATCTCCTTTGAGGACATGCTCTACTCTACGCTGATAACCCCCGGCGCCGAATCCGGCGATGCCCAGATTCCAAACGGCATACAGATTGGACATGGCACCAAGGTGTCTGAAATCGCCAAAGTCTTCCGGCAGGGCTCGCTCAAGGAAACCGGACGCGACCTGGATTTCGCGGTCGAAGGGGAAGGGTTTTTTGAGGTTACGTTGCCCGATGGTACTGCTGCCTACACCCGCGACGGCAACTTCCGCAGCACCTCCACCGGCGAGGTGGTCACGGTGGACGGCTACCGCGTCACCGGGTTCGACAACATCCCCGAAGGAACCACCGAAGTCACCGTTGCACCCGATGGGTCCTTTACCGTGATTGTCAACGGGGATCCGGTCCAGCTGGCCCAGGTCACGCTCGTCCGTTTTCAAAATCCCGAAGGCCTGCGCAGCATCGGTCGAAATCTGTTTACGGAATCGGAAGGCAGTGGCGCCCCGCAGGCCGGCATGATTCCCGGAGAGGAAGGCATGGGTACGATTGCTCATAAATATACCGAAGCCTCCGCCGTGAATGCCGCCGAGGAACTCGTGCACATGATCCTCTCGCAGCGCGCCTATGAAGCCAACTCGAAAACCATCAAAGCCGCCGATGAAATGGAAGGCATTGCCAATACCCTGAGGCGGTAAGTATTATTTAAAAGGAGCATGGTGATGAAAAAATACGCCCGCACCCACGCCCGGAGACTGCTGCTGATTGCTTGCTGTCTCGCACTACCCGCCTTCGCCTGCGCCCAAAGACTGATGATCAAATCGGATGTGGTTTCAACCGGACCCGACATCCTCCTGCGGGATATGCTGATGGACCAGACCGGCATCCCGGAAGACTGGCTCGGGCGCAAGGTGTTCGATGCCCCGCTCGACAACGAATCGGTGGTTTATCCTCTCTCCTCTGTGGCCTACGCCCTTCAGCAATATGCTGATATGAAATCGGCCAGCGTGAGCGGAAGCATTAAAATCACCGTCAGCCGTTCCCAACGGCGCGTCACTCCGCGCGAAGTGACGGAGGCCGTAGAGCAACATTTGGGAATAAAGAACGGAAAATCCGATGAGTTCCTGCTGGAATTTGCGCCGATCCAGCGCAACATCTGGATACCGAGAGGTGAAACCGCTTTTCAGGTGACGCGCTCGCGCAAGGCCAGAAATTTCAATCAATACGACACCTATCTGGTCGACATCTCTGTGGATGGCGCGCCGGTGTGTAACGTCCCGGTCCGGCTGAAAAAATATGAATTACACCAGGTTTGGGTGGCTGGACGGGCTCTGGATTGCGGGCAGCTTCTTCAGCCGGAAGATTTGCGCAGTGAACGGATGCCGGTGGAACAAAAAGGGGAAAAGCGCATTCCGGTGGATGAAAGTATCACCGGCCAGGAAATGGACCGAGCCGTTAAGCAGGGAACGCCTATCTTGCGCAACTATGTGCGGACTCCCTTGTGTGCCAAAAAAGGCGACTACGTCATGGTGACCGCCGGACAGGGCAGCCTGCAGATTTCTCTGCGTGCCAAGGCCCTCAGCACCGGGCGCCTCGGCGAGCGCATCCTTTGCATGAACGAACGCTCCAAACGGCAGATTCTCGTGCAGCTCACCGGGATTCAAAAAGCCCGCGTCGCCCAACTCTAGCCATTCGTCGGACGGGCGGCGCATGGCTGCCCGAAGCCTTGGTCAACGATAAGGGGTGCGAACGACTTCATGCCTCCAAAATGGATTGCTTGATGCGAATATCTGCGGGGTTCTCCTGAAATCCGCGGTTGCCGTTTTGTGTTTGAGGTGATAGATTAACCCCATGAAGTGTGGGTTTAAAGGCACAGGAACAAAACGTTGGCTGCATTATATAAATTGCTCCACGTGTTGTTTGCTGGTATGCGCGGCATGCGATTATTCCCTTCCCCCCAAAAAGGAATGGGCACCCCATACCAGATGCGCGTTGGATTTGCCGGACTTCACTCCCTCCGCAACGACAGGGCGTGTTCTGGTGTGTCACAGTTATCATCCGGGATATGCCTGGTGCCGGTTGATTAATCAGGGGCTTTCCAATGGATGGGAATCGGTGCCGCTGGAGGTTCGGTATCATTATATGGATACCAAGCGAAACCCGACGGAGGCCTGGAAGAAGCAGGCGGGAGAAAAGGCGAGAAAGATCGTTGATCAGTATCAGCCCGATGTGTTGGTTTTGGCCGATGACGATGCACAACTATATGTGGGGTCGGCTTATGTGGATACGGAATTGCCCATTGTTTTCTGCGGAGTGAATGACGATCCCGCAAAATACGGATACCCCGCCGATAACGTAACCGGATTCATTGAGCGTCCGCCGTTGATCGAGGCGCTGGCTTTTCTGCGTCGCTTCGGATTGGTTAACCGACTGGCCTTTCTGAGCAATGACGACAACACGTCCCGTGGAGCGATGACCTATGCCAGGAATATATATATCGGGGAATCCATTGTGGAATGGCGGCTTGTCAGTACGTTTGACGCATGGAAGAAGGTGGTTGAGGAATACAATGCGACGATGGATGCGGTTTTGCTGTATACCTATCACACCCTGACCGATGAGGCCGGACGGCACGTGACTCCCGAAGAGGTAATGAGATGGACCCGGGAGCATGTGAAAATTCCCCTGTTGACGTTTTTTGAATTTGGCGTGCCGGATGGTGCGCCGCTGGGCGTGGTGGAGTCCGGGGAGGAATTCGGAGAGCGTTCGGCCGATTATGTGTTGCGCATTCTTTCCGGCGTTTCCCCGGCTGATTTGCCGATATCGCGAAATACAAACTTTCGATATATGGTTAACACGACGGCGTTGAAACGGTTAAACATGGCGTGCCCGCCATCAGTCTGTTCCGAAGCGGAACAGGTCAGGGAGAACTAATGGCCCGAAAAATTTCCATTTATGTGCTGATCGTGGTGTTGCTGGCGAATTTATGCATGTCGCTGTTGATCGGCGTGAGTCTGCTCAGGAGCACGGTGGATTATGTGGATAACGAAGGATGCAAAGTGGCTCAGACCGGCGCACATCTGTTTGAATATGCCATAGATGCCTCCATTCGAAACGGGGTGTTTGACGAAGCGGATTATTTTGTGTCGGAAGAGAGGGGAAGTCCCGAAGAGATCCCCGAGAGAATACCGTATAAACTCTATCTGCAACGCAACCTGGAACGGAATATGGAGAGTCTCTGCCACAGCCTCCCTGTTTATTATGTCTACGGAGTGAATCGTGGCGGGGAAATGCTCCTTCATACCGAATCGGGTTTCTCGCTGAAGGATGCCGTCGCCCCCGAAGGGTGCGAGGAAACGCGTTCGCATTATGGAGACACCCGCATCACCCGTTGGCGGGCGGATAACGGCGTGGAATACTACGATTACGAAGAGCCGGTGTACGTGCGCAACCGCCCTTGGGGAAGCTTCCATGCCGGGATACCCGTCAATTATATCGGAAGCCAGATCCACATGGAAGCGGTTCGACTGATCCTGTATTCACTGATGGTTGCCGCCCTTTGTGCGTGGCTGGTTTATCTCGCGGTGAAGCATTGGATGAGTCCGTTGCAGGCGTTAATTTCGGATACCCAGGAGATGACGATGGGAAATCTGGACGTGATGTCGCCCTATGGAAAAAATCAAGATGAGTTAGGTGCGTTGGCACGTGCATTTAACGGCATGGCCGCCACCATCCGCATTAGCGTGCAGACCCTGGAGGCCCAGGTCAGGGAGCGGACGGCGGGCCTCAATACGCTTATTGAAAGCAGCCCGGTCGGATTGCTTGTGGTGAATGAAAAGGACGGGCGGGTTGTACGGGCGAACCAGGCCCTCGGGTCGTTGCTGAATGAATCGGTGGAA
The DNA here is from genome assembly GCA_028708815.1 of Kiritimatiellia bacterium. Lineage (GTDB taxonomy): Bacteria > Verrucomicrobiota > Kiritimatiellia > RZYC01 > RZYC01 > JAQVYB01. The sequence continues at coordinate 21,775 of JAQVYB010000002.1, forward strand.
GCCATGACGGGGCGCACGCTGGATGAGCTGTTCGGCCAAAAAGAAGGGTGCAGCGCACTGGCTCAAGGTGACTTTTTGCAGGTAGTGAAGCTGAGCATTCCCGCCCGACAGGGGGATGTGTCGGTTGTGCTGGCCCGTCAGGTTCGTATTGTTATGGATGGCGCAACCTGCCGGCTTATTATTCTGCTGGATATTACCGACCAGGAAAAGGCCTGGCGTGCGGTGGAGGATAGTGAACATCGTTATCGCCAGCTCATCACTCAACTGAATACGGCGATTATTGTGTTCGATGCGGATCTGCGGGTGCAGATGATCAATCAAAGCGCCATGCGTCTACTGCGGTTTCGGCCGGAGGTGATGGGCCGGCACTGCGATGAACTGGACTGGGGTGATATGCCGTGCGGCAATGCCTCCCCCCCTAATGGCGGGCAGATTTCCGAGTTGGTGCGCGAGGTAAGCCGCGACGGCATGATGATATCCAACCGTTTGATTGAACGATGTGCGCAAGAGCGGGATGATGCCAGGCGTTACTGGGTCCTGGCCGGAGCGGTTCCACTGTATGATGAGCACGGAGAATCCTCGCAGCTTGTCCTTTCGCTGAATGATGTGAGTGAGTTGAAGCAGATTCAGGAGGAGTATCGGGCGCTCTCGGATAAACGGCGCGAGCTGGAATCGATCATTGAACACAGCGATATGAGTGTACTCCTGATTCAACTGAATCCTGCCAGACTGGAATACGCCTCAGCCAATGTGAAGCAATATGGATTTTCGCCGGAGGATTTCGGCCAGAGCGCGGGGATGCTCTTGCGCATGGTGGCTCGCGAGGATCGTCCGATGATTCTGGAATTGATCAAGAAGCTGCGGGATGGGCATTGCGGGTTTGAGCGGCTCATTTTCCGTATTGAACCGCGCACGGGCCCGCAGCGCTGGGTTGAGGCGGGCGTGTGGGCCCGGGAGCGCGAAGGCATGGGGGTGACGCATGTTCAGGTGATCTTTACGAACATCACCGAGCGAAAAATGCTCGAGGAGGAGGTTTCGCGGGCCTACGCGGTCATTCAGAATTCACCGGATCCGATATTCTTCATCGATCCCTCGCGGCATGTGGCCTATGTGAACACGGCCTGCCGAAAAATGTTCTGCATTATCGAGGGGATCGTGGATGCCGAGGCGCTGCGTCCGGTACTCGAGCATGAGACGGTTGTCGGGGCGATTGAGCGGGTCGAAAAAGGAGGAGAGGGGGAGGGAGTCGAAGCAACAATTATGCTTGGAAAGGGGCGTTCATATACCGTCTATATTCGGGTGATTTCGCTTATAGGAGAAACGGCGCAACAGAATGGTGTCGGAATTATCATTAATGACCTGACCAGTGAAAAAGAGGCGGAGAAGAGGCGCAAGGTGCTGGAGGCACAATATTTTCAATCGCAGAAACTGGAGTCCATCGGTCAGCTTGCTGCGGGTATCGCGCATGAAATTAACACCCCCAGCCAGTTTGTGGGTGATAATCTCCGTTTCCTGCAGGATGCGTTTAGAGACGTATCAAGGCTTTGTCTGGCGTATGAAGACTGTGTAAAAAAGCATGAGGACGTCTTGTCGGAAGCCCCCGAGTTGGAAGAGTTGACCCGGGAACTGGACGCGGAATACCTGCTGGAAGAATCGCCGAAGGCGATCAGTCAGTCACTCGACGGGATTCAGCGCATCTCCGATATCGTCCGTGCGATGAAAGAATTTTCACATCCGGGCAGCGGGGAAATGCAGCCGGTGGATTTAAACCGGGCCATTCAGAATACGGTGGCCGTAGCGCGAAATGAGTGGAAGTATCATGCCGAGATGGTCCTGTCTTTGGATGAGAAACTGCCTCCGGTGCCTTGTCGCGTCGGGGAGTTCAATCAGGTGATGCTGAACCTGATTGTCAATTCAGCGCATGCCATCAAGGAAGTGGTGGGAATCGAGGGGTCCGGGAAGGGATCGATTGAAATCCATACGCACGTGGTGGATGGACTCTGGGCGGAAGTGACGGTACGTGATACGGGAATGGGAATCCCGGAAGAGATCCAGGCCCGCGTCTTCGATCCTTTTTTCACGACGAAGGGCGTGGGTCTCGGCACGGGTCAGGGTCTGGCCATTGTATACGATGTGATTATGCATCGGCATCATGGCGAGGTGTTTTTCGAGAGCGAGTCCGGAAAGGGAACCACCTTTCACGTGCGGCTGCCGTTGATTCAGGCCAACCAGGATGACGAGGAACATCATGGATAAGCAGGTCGGCGAAAAAATCAGACTGCTGTTTGTGGATGATGACCCGAACATTCTGTCCGGTCTTCGCAGAATGCTCCGGCCGTGGCGCCAGGAGTGGGTGGTGGACTTCTCCAATAACGGCTACGAGGCGCTCGAACGGATGGACCAGACAGAATTCGACGTGTTGATTACGGATATGCGCATGCCGGGCATGGATGGCGCCAACCTGCTTCAGGAGGTGTCTCAGCGCTACCCGCATGTCGTCCGCCTTGTTCTTTCGGGGCAGTCGGATCGAGCAACGATTCTGCGTGCTGTTGGCGCGGCCCACCAGTTTATTTCAAAGCCGTGTGAGGTGGACTATCTGCGGCGGGTGGTCAATCGCACGATGATTCGGCGTCGGGTGGTCGCCAATGAAGCTGTCAGAAACCGTATCGCGCAGATTAAATCCATTCCAAGCCCCCTGGAGACCTGCCAGAACCTGTGTGGTTGCCTGGAAGAGGAGGCGCCGGAGATAAATACCGTGGCCGGGATCGTGGCGGATGACGTGGCGCTGACGGCGAAGGTGTTTCAGTTAATCAACTCCGATCTGTTCGGTCGGGTGAAAAATCTTCAAACGGTTGAGCAGTCCGTAAATCTTTTGGGTCTGGAGGTGCTTGGCGCCATGATGGAGACGTCGGACCTGTTTACGGTGTATGATCCCCCGCAGGAGGGTATCCCTTTCCCGGTGGAGATGCTGGAGGAGAACAGCCGGGCGATGGCGCGTGGCGCGTGGCGCGTGGCGGAAGCGGCGGGTGTGGCGCGCGAGATGCGTATCAAGGTGTGGCTGGCGGGTATGTTGCAGGATATCGGTCAGCTGATCCTGCTTTCCTGTATGCCGGAGGCTTACCCGAAACTGCTGCAGAAGCATTCGGTAAAAGGAGCGATGCTTTGTGCAGAGGAAAAGGCGGCTTTTGGGGTGTCGCATACGGAGGCAGGCGCCTACCTGTTGAGCCTGTGGGGCTATTCCGAAAGTATTGTCGAAGCGGTGGAGTATTGCCATTCGCCTGCCCGGGCTACGGCAAAAGATCAACCCGCACTCGCCGCCGTGCACCTGGCCCATGCCGTTCTGTGCCGCCGGCAGGGATTTTCGGCGGAGGTGGATGCCGAATTTCTGGAAAGGCAGGGCCTGCAATCCGATCTGGAACGATGGCTGAATGAGTAGCAGAACTGATCAATGAGGTGGAACACATGGAGCAGAATAAAAAAATACTGTTTGTCGATGATGATGAAAATGTGTTGGATGCCATGAAGCGTAATCTGCGGCGGGCCTTTGATGTGCATACGGCCGCCGGCGGCGAGGCGGGCCTGCGCGTGATTCAGGAGAGCGGCCCCTTCGCGGTCGTTGTCTCGGACATGAGTATGCCGGGGATGGATGGCGCAGCGTTTTTGGCGAAGGTCTGCGAGCTGGCGCCGGATACGGTGCGCATCATGCTGACCGGTCAGGCTGATTTGCATAATGCCATGGCCGCTGTGAACGAGGGGAATATCTTTCGTTTTGTGACCAAGCCGGCGGACCCTAAAATCATGGCGCGGGCGATGAAGGCCGCATTTGATCAGTATCAACTGATCACGGCGGAGCGCAATCTGCTGGAGGAGACGCTGAATGCAAGCGTCCAGGTGTTGGTCGATATGCTTTCGATTACGAACCCGGCGGCTTTCAGCCAGACGATGCGGGTGAAAGATTTGACCATGCGTCTGGCGGAACGGTTGGAGCTGAAGGATCGCTGGCAACTTGAGCTGGCGGCGCTGCTTTCTCAGTTGGGGGCGGTGACGGTGCCGGTTGAGACGATGAGCCGTTATCTTTCCGGGTCCCGGCTTTCGGAGCATGAACAGAAAATGATTGAGGAGCATCCGGCGGTCGCCGGGCGGTTAATCGCGAGCATCCCGCGACTGGAGGATGTGGCACGCATCGTGAAACATCAGCAACGCGCAGCCGGCCCCGTGGAATATACGGCGGAGCTGGACAAAAACGACCTGGTTAAATGCGGGGCCCACGTGCTGCGCGCCGCGATTGATTTTGACATGCTGATGGCACAGGGTATGAGTCGGGCCCAGGCCATGATGAGCATGCAGACCCGACAGGATACCTATCATCCGCGCGTGCTGACGGCTTTGGGACATGTCGATATTCAGGAACGAAAAGATGCCGTAAAGGTGGTTCGCGTACCCGAATTATGCAACGGCATGGTGTTGGCCGAGGATGTCAAGTCGCGGAATGGCGTATTGATTGTGACCCGTGGGCAGAAGGTGACCGATACGCTGCGCCGCTGTCTGGAAAATAATTACATACAGAGCAATATTCCCGATATGATTCGGGTGTGCAGCACCTGAGGAGCACGATGCATGACCGGAAACACTTAGAACAGGTGTCCGCCCTGATTGTGGATGATGACGAGCTGTTTCGCAACGGAGTGAAGCGGGTCATGCGAAGTATGCGCGGCGTATCGTTTTCGAGCGTGGAGGAGGCGTCCACCGGTGCGGAGGGGTTACTCGTATTTGAGCGGCATCCCGCCCAGGTGATTTTGCTGGATTATCAGATGCCCGGGGGAACGGGGACAAGCTGGTTGGATAAATTCCGGGCATTGGATGAAGATGTGGCTGTGATTATGGTCACCGGGCGCGGGGATGAAGCCATTGCCGTGGAGGCCATGCGAAGCGGTGCATCCGATTATCTGGTAAAAGGCTCCTTTACCGGCGAACGCCTGACGCAGGCGATTATCGCTGCGCTGGATCGGCGGCAGATGAGGCAGGCGCTGGATCAGCAGGGGCGTGTTTTGATTGAAGCCGAGCGGCAACGGGTGATGCTGGAGAGTCTCGGGGCGGCCTGTCACCATATGGGTCAGCCCGCCACCATCATGATGGCATATCTTGAGCTGCTGAAAGAAGGCGAAACCGATCCGGAACGCCGGCAGATGATTAACCAGTGTATCGACTCAGCAAACCGTATGGCGGAAATCCTGCATAAACTGCAAACGGTGACGGAATACCGAACCGTGCCCTATGTCAAGGGGGGAGCGGGTGAGGTCAGCATTTTGGATATCGGCCCCTTTCCGTCGCCCCACATCCATTCGGATTGAATGCACGTGGAGGAGGGCGAGCGACCACACGAGTCTTCCTGCTCAATGTTTGGGCTGCGATCTCCCCGCCGTTTCGGGGTTCATTGTCTCCGGGTGTTTCTTCCGAGCGGATGCGGCAAATAGATGTTTGCATAAGGTCATTCGTCTTGACGTTCATGAGTGGATTACACCCGTTATCATGGACGGGATCTACGGGCGGCAATCTGTATCCTGCGTTTGACAGGTTGTTAGGGGAACGGGGCGCCGCAGGCCACCCAGAATGCGAGACGTGCCTCGAGGTGGGCCTGTTCCAGAGCACGGGTCTCGAGGGCGATGTCACTGATCTGTTGAAGCATCTGCAGATATTCATCCGGGCGGAGCAGGTTGCTGTTGCGCAGAATTTGGATGCGTTTGGCCAACTCGCGAACGGAGGGCAGCATGGTTCTTTTGAACTGAACGAGATCGTTGCGCGATTTTCGGAGGATAAGCAACTGGGTGCGGATGTCCCGTCGGGCGGCCTGACGGGTGCTCTGTAAGTCGGCCAGCGCGGCGCGGGCCCGGTCACGACTCTTGGCGGACTGCCCGGAGAACCATTGAAAGAGCGGAATTTCAATGGCGGCCTGTACGCTCCATTCGTCGGACGAACGGGAGGCTGTCTCGGCACCGGTTTCCTGCTGACGGATGTGGGTTTGCCCGTCGGACGAGCGTACGGAGGTGCGGCGGTCTCCATCCGCGAAGTCTGTGTAGGTGGTGGAGCCCTGGCGTTCCCGTTGCAGGGCGGATGATTCGGAGTTGTACCCGCCGGATTCGTCGCGATTTCCGTGATCGTAGGCGACGTCAATATTTCGGAACCAGGGGATGTTGTCGGCTCGTGCAGCCTGATAATCAGCCAGGAGTTCACAGGTCTGCCAATAGGCCAGGGCTATTTCCGGGCGGCGCGTATGGGCGCCGCGCAGAAGGGGCGCCAGTTCTTCCCTGTTGATGGCGGATGCAGGAAGCCAATCCCAGGTTTCTTTGAGTTTTTCCGGTGGCACGGGTTCGCCGGTCAGACGGGCCAAATCGGAGAGGAGCCCGGCCAGCTCACGTTGGGTTTTGGCAAGCCGGCTTTGGATTTCGAGCGTACGCCGGAGGGTGTCGGCATGATCCTTGACGGGTCTTTTTTCAGCGAGCGCGAGTTGTTTTCGGGCGGCCGATTCCAGTTGGTGAAGCAGCTGAAGCCGCACCTGAGTCGCCAGGATGCGGGCGGTGCAAATGGCCGTATCCTTCGTTACGGCAAGCTGCTCCTGTCGTAGGCATGCCTCGGCGGCATGGAGTCTGGCTTCGGTTCTGGAAACTTCGGCGGCGTACCCCCAGGGATTCGGCGGATAAAGGCGCAGTCCGACGCTCCAGCTCTCGTCGTCGAGGTCGGCCCAACTGTAGCGGCTTCCGGAGGTTTCGCGGGTTGATGAGGAGCTGGAGGTTTCGTTGGCTGTTGAGCGAGGCCCGGTTCGCAGCGGAACAATATCGCGGGTATATCCGCTTTCTGTTTCGTAGGAATCGGCCTGCCGGAGTCCGCTTTCCGTTCGCGATGCGGAGGCGTCGGCATTGCCCTGAGCGGCACCCAATCGGATTTCGGGCGAACGGAGTATGCGGGCACGTCCGGCGCTGCTGTCTAGCCGGCGTATATCGTGAAGGCGGGTTCGTATGCCTGCGTTGTGTGAGAGGGCGGCGTTAATCAGGGCCAGCGGCGTATCCGGAAAATCACCGGCAGGTTTCGTCGTCTCGGCAAGAAATTCGCTGATCGAGCCCTCGTCCTCGAAGAGGGCCGTTTCAGGGGGAGTGGGCGGAGAAAAAACCGCGCAGCCGACTGACAGAGTCAGGTAAAGAAGGGCAAGGAGGGCCGGCGTGGCGGCTGAAGCCCCGCGCCGTTGAGCCGGGTTGCGCTGCGCTGCGCTCCTTCTCGGGGGGGGCTGGATTATTTTCGGGTGAACCATGATTTAACAACGGATAAGGGGGAGTTTGGACGAACAGGTGTTGGGCTGACCTCTACCGCCTCGCCGGCCAGCAACCGGGCTTCGCCCGGATTTTGCAGACGCAGCGTGGCACGCCGGGTGCGCACGGGTACAATACGGCCTCCGATGTTGACCTGCGCGGACTCCATACGGATTTCCTCCGAGAGCGTTTCCACCACGGCTTTCAGGCCGACGCGCCCCCGTTCGGGTACGTGTACCGCACTGACCCACACCCTGTCGCCCGGAGTAAAATACATGGCGCGTTGCTCGGGAATCAGCGCGGTGACCGTCTCAATGGAAGGGGGAACCATGCGCATAATGATGTGCTCCGGCCAAACGACCTCGCCGGTGCGCCCGCTGATTTCAGAGACCTGTCCATCGCACGGGGCCCGCAGAATATAGGTGTCGCGATAGCGTTCGGCGTCCTGTTGAATCTGTGAAAGCACCGGCTGTACAATCGCATGCCCCTCCATCTTCTCCAATGTATCGAGCTCCCCTTTCAGCACATCCGTGCGCTCCGTGGCTTCGCGATATTGACGTTCCAGAATCTGGACGACATTGCTGTGCTCTACGATCGTTTGTTCGAGCTCCGCCATGCGGGGCGTCAGCCGATTCAAATCCATAAAACTGATCAATCCGCTTTCATAGTCGCGTTGCAGTACGGGACGATCAGCGTGAATGCGTTCGAGCTCACCTTTCGCGCCGACCAGTTCGAGGCGTGCTTCGGCCAGGCGGGCCTCGACGTCCGCCGCCGCGTTGTCCTGACGAAGCAGCGCGGTGTTCAGTGTCAGTCGGCTGTCGGTGAATCCCTGTGCATCCCGATACGCATCCAGCATGCTGCCGGCGATGTCCAAATCGATGGCCGCCGTATCCAGCGCAATCAGGGCCTGGTTGTTGGTAACCTGCTCCCCGCTGTGTACATAAATCTGTTTAATGCGGGCGGTAGCCTCCGGGGTAATCAGGATGGGTTCGCCTCCGACCAGCCCATGAATACGAATGGAAGAATCCCAGTTGCCCTCATGCCGAATCAGGACAACAGCAATCACGACGGTCAGCAGCCAGACCAAGAGCGGCCAGGAATAGCGCAGGCGCAAAGAAAAAGGAAGCCTTTGAAGAAAGTAGCCACGTCGAGTCTTCATGCCAATCGTTCCTCCAGCCTGCACGCAGCGCTAGGACCTCGTTTTGGCGAGAGCGGTATGATTCCTTTTTGAGTTGTCATGGAGGTTTGTTTTCTCATCGGTGAAAGCGGTTCCTTTGCGACGCACCATCCTGTTTCCACATCCACATATCGTTCTGCCCGGTTGGCTGAAAAGACGGGCACAGAGTACTTGCAGCGGGCCTCATGGGTCAACCCAAACATTCATCCAACTGGAATCGTTCCCCTCGCCGGGGATCTCCACGGAGATACGAAACGCCGGAGCGAGGCGATCCAATGGGAGCGGTACGTTCGTCCAGGCGTCTGAGCCGGCCAGCCCATCCATCCAGGAGGTCCAGGAGGAAACGCCCAGCTGTTCGTTGATCTCAATCGAATACAGGCGCCCTGCTTTGCCAAAGAAACGCAGAGTCGGAGGTGCTCCCTGCGCAAGTGCCGTCATTAGATAGGCCGCCGGATTGGTGGGCGAGGTAAGCGAAATATATTCCTCCAAATTGTTGAATGAATCCTCATCCTCATCCACCTGGGGCTGTCCCCAGGTTCCACCGAGTTCGTCTCTTTCCCAAGCGTCGGGCAGGTCATCGGCATCCAAGTCGTTTGTATCGGCGGACGGGAACCAGGCGCGAACGGACGCAAACTGCTGCGTTTGTTCGCCCCAGGTATTTCCGGAGGCATAGGTGGACGAGGAGGCGTCATCCCAGCAAATCCAGGAGACGTAATCGTTCGAGGCTTCGCGCCGGGCCGCTTCATCGGATGAAAGACTCATCGTGGGCGTCATGGATTCTCCGAAGGGGCCGAATACCACGTTGCTCTGCGCATCGAGCAACCGCACAATCCAATTTTCATGTCCCACGGCATAATAACCTGGTTCGGCGTCTGGCACATTCGAGCGGGTGGATACCAGCGGCACGCTTTCCCCGGCTTCTTCCACGCTGCAGATATTGATTTGCCAGCACTCATTGATGGGATCAAAGCGCAGATTGCTCCCATTCGTCGCGACGGATTCTTCGCAGAATGTCATCAGCGTACCCTTGCGTAAATCGGCCAGGTACATATTTTGGCTGAGCAGAAGCTCGCCCTGCTTGATCCGGCCATCCGGATACCAGATTACCGAGCCATCGGTGATTGTGGTGCCTTCCAGCTCCGCCCATTGCAGGTGCCATCCCCGCACGTCGAGATGATCGGTCAGCACCATCCATTCCATCCAGTTTCCTCCATTGCCGGCGCGCCTTCCGAACCAGGTGTCGGTTCCGCCATCCTTTAGCCACTCGCCGCCCGCGACCACGTTATACTCATTAAGCACCATGGCCGCTTTCTCCACACCCGCCCGCAGGGTCTGCCAATCCTGGTCGGGAGCATCCTCCTGCTCATTGGGCAAGCCGAAGGAGCTGTCGTCGGCATCGGCATACAAATAAGAACTGACATCGGATGGATCGCCCGCATAGCGAATCACTTCATTCGCCGACACGGATTTTTCCATGTAGGCCTCGCCCACCGGGCCAAATCGCAGGCGCCCATCGGCATCCAGAATATTGGCGCACCAGTTCGCCGAATCCATTCGAAAGCGTCCCGGCAGGTTTGTGGTGTACTGAAGGCGCGCCGCTACCAGCGGATTTGCCTGCGTTGCCTCATGCAGTGTGCTGATGTGAATCCAGTCGTTCCCCATGCACGGGGCATACGAAGCGTCACTTCCGGCAAAGACCACGTCGCCGCCATCATTGGTTAGGCAGGCATTCTGCGCGATGGTGATCGCGGTGCCTCGGCGCAGATCGCTCCAAAGCGAGTCCTCTGAAAAAATCAGCGTGCCCGAGGCATTGGTCACGGCGCCCGCATCATTCGTCACCACCCCCGCATCCTGCCACTCCATTGTCCAGCCCCGTATATCGAGGTGATCCGCCAAAACGAGCCATTCCATCCACGGCCCGCCATTCCCCGGAATGCGACCGAAAAGATCATCGTGATCGTTGTTGTCTGCAAAGGCGCCTCCTCCAAGAAACTGATCCTCCGCCACAAAGTTGGCCTCGTTGATCATCATCTCCTGCGCATTGGTGAACACCTGCCAGACCCGCATCCACGTGGCCTCCTGCGCGACGCCATTGTCCGTATTCAATTCGCTGAAACTCGAGTACTTCCTGTCGTCATAATCCACGGCCGTGGTCATGCGCGTCGAGAAATCCGCATCCAATGCCAGCACCTCTTCCGAGCTGACCGAACAGTCGCACCCGTTGACGCCCTCGCCCGCCAGAGGCGCCACCAGGATGCCCTCCGCATTGACAATCCTCGCCCGCCAATTGTCGCTTCCGACGGAAAACGAGCCGGGGGAGTCGTCGTCGTTGCTGTCGGTGGTCATATACCGCCCGTCTCGTCCCGCTTCCTCGACCGTACAAAGATTGATCCACCAATCCCCCGTCGAGGGATTGATGTTCAAATCCGAAAACGACACCACCCCGGAAACACTCGTGTGTTGCTGTTCAATGAGAGTGAGAATCGAGCCTGCGCGCAGGTTTGCCAAATCCGCGTGATCCGAAAAAACCAGTTCGCCCTGTGCGCAAACGGCGTCCCCAACCCAGATGTCACGCGGAACATCCGCCGCCTTTCCGGCGAGCGCCCACTGAATGCGCCAACCGCGCACATCCAGATGATCCTGCAGCACCACCAGTTCCATCCAGTTGCCGCCGTTTCCATCCACCGCACCGAACCAGGGATCCGGCGTTTCAATCTGTTTTTCCGAGTCCACCGCATTCGCCTCATTCAAGACCAGCGCCCCGCATGTGGTCATCACATGAAGCGCCACCTCCACGGTGGTGGTACCGTTTGAATTCACTGCATCAAACCATACGGTGTGCGTGCCCGAGGTGCCCGACGTCCACTGGAAAGACGACGTAACAGAACCCGAGCCAACGCCGCCAGGGAAAACCGCGCCCGCAGGAAGCCCGCGTGCCGACAACTCAAGCGAGCCGCCGGCGTTGTTCGAGGCCGTTACCACAAACGCCGCCGAGTCGCCCGGACGCAGATAATACTCGTTCTTGGCCGGATTCAGCGCAATCGCCGGGCGGGGCGGTCCCCAGGCGATCCCCTGCACCAGCACGTTGTCAAATCCGCACGAGCCTTTCGTCCCGCCAACCAGCTCGTCTATGCGCAGAAAAACCGATGAAACATCCTGCAACGCAGTCACCCCGGATAGATCATACATATACTCTTGGAAACCGTTCGTTTGAAAAAGCACCCCGGAGACCAAGGCCACATACTCTTCACTGCCGACCCGATAAGAAACCCGGAACGACTGGGGTCCCTGGTTCATGCCGGAATCATCCGTATACGCGTCAAACCGCAGCGAAGTGAGTTTGTAGCCGGAGGCATCCAGATTGATCACCCATTCACCGGCCTCATCCCAGGCCTCATCCCAGGCCGCACACTGGCCCGCCGAATGGCTCATTCCGTCCGGATCGGTATAACTCGTGCCATTCTTGCCGTTCGGATCGATTTTGCTGTTCCCCAGGGCCGTCAGGGTGAAGGTCGCCTCGCCTTCCGTCCGGTTGATGTCCGGTTCTTGAGTGTAAAGAGTTCCTGAGGGCCCGAAACTCCAATACGCCAGCATCTCGGCATGCGTCCCCGTAAGTACGGTCAGACACAAGCTGAGGGATAAAACTAATTTAGTCATCATGCTGCGAAACCTACCCGCCTGGACCGATGATGAACAGCATAAAAAGGAGCGATCTGGGGGGAGGGGAGGATATTGAGGGTCATGTTTCTTTGCTATCCGGGGATACTCCAAATCAGGGCCATGGTCGGGAACGAAAAAGACGGCAAGATGCTGCATCTGATTGAAGGTGTCGCACGAGCTCCAGAACGAAACGGCAACCGGGATGGTTGCCGTTTCTTGGTCTTTTGCTGCTGCTGTTTTATCAATCAGCCGTATTGGACCAGCGGATCTGATCGACGATATATTCGGCGGCATCGTAGGACGTAATCATGAACATCCCCTTGATTCTCGAAAAATCAACTGCCGGGAAGTTGGTCATCGGGATGGAATAATGAGTCCAGTAAATACTGGTTGGTCCGACATTTGCCGTACCCTTATGGCCATCCATATCTTCAATTTCAACTTTCATGGTATCCAGCGCAAACAGCGAGAATTTTAAATATCCGTTGGTATAGGCACTCAAGTCAACCCCGCCGGTATCGAAGATTCCCCAGCCAATGTAGGAAAGGAAGTTCAGCGTGTAGAAGGTTTCAACCCCTTCTGCGGCCGGCCAAATTGTAAATTCACTGTCCCATGTGCCACCCCCGCCGGACCAGGTGAACAGATCGCTGTCGGCCGGGATGCCTGCGTCGGAATAGACCACGAAATCACCATCAACGATCGAAGTCACCTCAATGGTTGTTTCCGGTGCGATCGGCGCGCCCATTTCCACAGGCTGGAAGCAGAAGGTGTCATCCAGGCCGATTCGCTGAAGCATCGGATTGGTGGCCGTCGTTGGGTAGAAGTAGGCCAGCCAATTGTAATTTTTACCGGCCGCGGCACCTGCATCAATCGTCAACTCAAACTCCGCCGTGCCGGTGGCATTGGTAATATCAAATGTACCGCGTGCCGCATTAGTCCCGAGATACGGGTCTTCCAGCGACAGCTTCAATTTGCCCGCCGATCCCGTTCCCAGGCCCTCCCATTCCACCGGCACCGTGACGGTTTCACCACGGGCCATGCGGGTCGGGAAGTTGGATGATTCAACCATCAGCCGCGGGGAAAAGTAGATATTCACGTCCTGGCGGGCATACACCCCATCCTTTCCTTTGAAATGGATGAACCACTCATACTGGCAGCCCTCGTTTGCTCCGCCATGTTCAATCATGTTCGGATCATAGTCCGGAACCGTCGGCCAAGTCCCCGTCGGAACATCATTCGTCGGGAAACTGACCCCGTTGACGGTTGACCAAACCACCGCATATTCCTCATCCACAACTCTGATATTATCCCACGCCGCATAACCGGTCATTGTCGGTGCAATCAGCCCGATGGTGTTCGAGTTGAAGTTGGTCACCTCAATATCTTCCGTTACGAAAACCAACTCATTTCCAACACGGACATCACTGCGCATATACGGATTTCCGTCACGAAGGTTCACCACGACGTGATACCAGACCCCCGTGGTCAACGGGTTGTTCGTGTAATTAGGATCGTCATCCACCCAGCCGCAGCGCGTCGGATTCAGATCCAGTTTCACGCCGCGATAGATGATACCGCCCGAAGCGGCACCATTTTCAAACAGCACGTCATATTCAAACGTGATATTCGTGTTATTCAACGCCAACCCATTACGCGTGATATACGACTCACCGCCGGCGCCGCTCACCGACGCACGAAGCGCACCATCTGTCACACTCCAACTGATGTTGGCATTGGGTGACACGGTCCACCCGGTATAATTGCCGTCATCAAAATGGTCCTGAATATCAATGACGCCTTTGTCCTTCAACCCATACGCCAACACCAATTCCTGTGTTCGTGTATTGTAGGCGATCCATTTATCCCAGTCACGTCCGGCATAGGCCACATCGGTAATTCCAAGGACCTGAAGGCCGACCCCGCTTAAACTTGTGTATAACGGGGCACCTGCTTCATCTTCTGAAGTATAGAACCCGCCATGATCCCGCCACGGATCGGTCGAATCCCACGGATGTACATACATCACCCAATACAGATTATCTCCGGTCATAATGTTGTTTTCCGGTATATCGACCATCAGCGTGTTTGTTCCCGACCCTGTCAACAGCCACCCGGTTGTTTTCAGGATGACAAAATCAAATGCATTGGTTGATTGCGTGTCATACTTCAGCTCCAGTGTAACCTGATACGCCTCGCCTCGCGCCCATTCAAAGGCCCGCTGTGCCGGCATGCTGAACGTATTGGTTAACTGCCCGCCGGATGCCGCATCGAAATTGAACACAATCACTTTCGACGGTGAATCCGGATGATCAGCGCGCTGATTCAGGATTAATCCCGGCACGGCGACCGTTCCGTTGTCCAGTGTCAGCACATCGACAGCTGATGAAAGAAGTGAATTATAGGCAAAGGCATTTCCGCTGATCGATATCGTATCGCCAGTGTCATAATCCAGCGTTGCATAATGCCCGTCATCACCAACCGTCGCAGAGGTCAGATTGCTGACGACCGTCACCGAGGCCGCAACCCCCAGCAGTTCTTCGATCCGGCCCATATCGCTTACACCCAGTTCATTCTCACAGGCCACTCCGCCATCAAGAACAATCAGACTGTTCAGGCCTGAATCAATCCAGGTCACCACATTGGACACTTCCACATCGCTCATGACATATGTTCCCGGCAGCATCAGGGTCGGGAAGAAACCAACCAGATAGCCGTAATCCAGATTCAGGGGAGAGGCTTCGGTGACCGTCGTATCAATGCCGCCGTAATAGCTGTATTCATCGTCATCAATGAAGTAATACCCCTTACGCGGTTCCCAGATGCCCAGCTGTGTTGCTTTGGTGCCAACGCCGATTTTCCCGGCGCTGAATGTTGTGTCGACAAAGGTATTTACATATGCGCCATTGAAATAGACATCAAACACCCCGCCGGTGGCATCCACGCGCAGGTTATACGTTACGTCTTCAACCGGACTGTTCGTTTTCTGGAAATCAAACAGCCAGCTCGTTTCGGCATTGTCTGCATCAATGCGAACCGTACGTTTCAACCGCCAGAATCCGAAGAAGTTTTCGATGCCGACCTTAACGAAATTATTGCGGTCCACATAACGAAGATAAACTTCTGCATCATTCAGGTAGTGCCCCTGCTCATTGTATGTGATATCCACGCGCACCGAATAATTGGTCCAGTCACTTCCCGTCAGCATAATGTTATCATCATTGCCAATGCGCGAAGCGCGAAGCGCGCCATTCTCCACATTCCAGTTGGCGCAACCCGCCGCACGCACCCAGCCGTCCGCATTGCCATCACTGAAGGTATCCGAGAACAGGCCGGGAACCGTCACGTTATCGAACGAGATATCCAGCTTGTTTCCCGGCTCATAACCCATTGTTTCCAGCCAGTCAGCCACCGCATTCACCGTATCAAAATGACCGGGATAGGCCTGTTCCGTTTTCGATGAACGGAAAATGGCAATACGGGCCGGATAGGCATCCGCACGGGCCAGCGGTGTTGCTTCCCAGGGCAGATACTCATACAGATCTTCCCACTCGATATCGATCTGTACGCTGTCGCCTTTATCCATCGTCTCCGGCAGTTCGCCCGTCGGGCGAACGCCCCACGTCAACTGAACGGCCTGTGGCACCGCTTCTTCTACCCGATTACTCGAAGCATCTTCCAGCCAGGCTGTGAACTCATACGCCCCGCCATCCACCGTGGAGATATAGTCCGAATCATTCAGATCCGCATTGGGAATCCAGATTTCAAACACATGCGTGCCACTGCCGGAAACGGCCGCCGTCAATTGCTGATAGATTTCATTGGGCTGGCTGTCGCCATTGTCACCCTTTTCATTGAAGGCCAGATTCAGCGTTAGGTCAGCCCGGGCCAGGCAGTCATATCGCACGATGACCTGATACACCTTGTCGCCAAACGGATGCACCAGCGCCGGAGCATCTTCAATCTGCACAATCTGACTCACCGTATTCGTATCAAATACATGCAGGATTTCCATGCCGTCCGGAACCAGCGTCAACTCAGTCGTACCATCGCTGTTTTCTTCCAGTATTTTACCCGCTTCAAAGGCCTGGATTGTTTTACCGGCAAACAGATCGCTCTGAATGGTAAAGGTCTGCGAATCACCGCCCCCCGCATTGGTAAAGCTTGCGGGGAAATTGGTGTCCCACATATAGTTTTTCACCTGCCACAGAGTAGAGTCATCCACCAACGTTCTGTATTCGACCATCGCCAGGTGGGAGTTGGATCCCTGAATTTCCAGCTGTGGCGCCACATCGAAGTAATTCTTCACCAGTGACTCAAAGATGTCGTAGCGCCATTTCCACGGAAGCACATCCATCTCGCGATCTTCATTGCCGTCCGGTTCAACATCACCCACCCCATAGAGGAAAATGGCGGCTTTCCCTTTGCCGGCGCCATGATCTTTCACCACTACAGCCGGAGAGCGTGTCTTGCCATCCACATATAATGATCCGCCCGGCGATGTGTTCCGAATGAAGATATCATCAGCCATGAAGCGTCCATCACCACTGGTGTGATCATTACAGCGAACCACAATGCGTGCCTTCGTCGCAGTCGTGGGCACGGTCGCCGTTCCTTCTGAATTGATCCAGGTGTTTTGCGGAGAGTTTGTGCTGATTGTTGGCGATGCCGCAATCGTCGAAAGCCTGGTTTCCCCATTATAGAATTCCAGTTCGACCGTGCCATATTTTGTACCGTCGCGTAACGGATCTGCCGTGTTCTCCATGGAGATCGTGGCCGAATCCCAATAGGTATCGAGATTATAATTTGTCCCGGCCGCGGCCACCATCACCAGACGCGCAAAGGCTGTGTTGGCCGGAGCCGTTCCGGATGCGGATAACACATGCCACGTATCCTGCCCGGAAGCGGCTGTAATTATCGCAGACGTGACCGCGCCCCCCAGATCAGAACCACCAGAGTTCTTCCACTCAAGGATAAGGTATGCCTGATCACCGTTCTGCATAGGATTTCCGGCCAGGCTCCAGTCATACATTTTCGCCTCAGCAGTATATTCATCTCCTTCTGCCGCATTGACGTCCTGATACAGGGTCATCTTCTGGTTCGGCCAGCCCTGGAAAATCTTGGCCGCCTTTGTACCATCATCCGCAAAATTATGGTTCTCACACCATGCGTTGCCATTGCCTGATTTGGTCCAGAACGACGGCGGTGTCGTGCCGCTGCTATCTGCTTCAAAGCTGACATTCGATAGCGCCGGTGATTCCGCCGACCCGCCCGGCGTAAAGAAATGCCCGCCGAAGACCAGCTGATCTCCACTGATGATGCTGTCCGTAACATCCTGATAAATACCGCCATCCCACCAGAAGGCCCAGGCGTTGTTCCCGGAACGATAGTATTCGGTATCCGGATCATGCGAATCATTGTTCCATCCGGCCCAGCCGGTCGGTGCATCGCCCGACCCATCCAGTTCGCCATTCGACACCAGGTTCGGATGATGACTTGCATTAAATGCATACAGGTCATCCGCAAAGAACGTGCCATCGCCGGCCGAATAATCATTACACCGAACCAGCACACGGGTATTTACGGCATTCACAGGAACGATGAAATCACCCTCCGACAAAATCCATACCCCTTTGGCACTGTCTTTTGATATCGTTGGTGATGCGGAAACAGACGAAATCAGATTGTTGGCGTCGTCACTGAATTCCACCTGAATCACACCATGTTTCGACCCATCGCGCAGCGGATCACCACTACTCGGATTCTGAAGCGTCAGGCTTACACTGTCCCAGTAAACCTGCACGTTGTTATTCGCCCCCGCAGCCAGTGCGAGTACCATTCTGGCAGATGCCGTATCGGCCGGTGCAGCCCCCGTCACAGAAAGCAGATGCCAACTGTCCTGCCCGGAGGCCGACGTGATTACGGATGACGTCACCGAGCCCGCCAGCAAAGAGCCCCCGGAATCGCGCCATTCAATAACGGTGTAGGCCTTATCACCACTCTCCATGGGGTTCCCCGACAAACTCCAATCATACACGTTGGCCGATGCAATAAATTCATCCCCTTCAGAAGCACCAAGTTCCTGATAAAGCACCTGCGTATAATTGGCGTAGCCCTGATAGATTTTTGCTACTTTCGTTCCCGCGTCGGCAAACCCCTGAACTTCGCACCAGACGCTTCCGTTTCCTGCTTTTGTCCAGCCGGTCGGAGGAGAAACTCCGCTGCTGTCATCTTCAAAACCTGCGTTGGACAAGTCGGACGCAGCGCTGCCGCCGGCCTCCGTGTATAACCAGCCACCAACCCGAAGCACATCACCTGCGGAAAAACCACTGTCAATGTCCTGATAAATGCCTCCATCCCACCAGAATTTCCAGGCATCGTTGCCCGAGTGCGTGATAGAGGTTTCCGGGTCATGCGAATCACTGTTCCAGTCCGACCACCCCGTCGGCGCGCTGCCGGTACCTGCCAACGTACCATTTGAAAGCAGGTTTGTGGATGCCGTCGCGACACGCGTAATCCGCCGCGCCGTCCAGGGTTGCCGCTCGGAGCGCTGGGCTCCGCCACCCGCAGGAGCAAGCCCATCCGCCGTGTATTTAACCCACGAATCATTCGGCGTGCTGCCGGTCAGCGGCTCGCTGTTTACCGTCGACATCAGCACATCCTCTTCATCCCGAAATTCAAGTTGAACCACGCCATATGCCCCGCCGCGTAACGGATCATCCGCGTTGCTGCGTAAATACTGGCTGTGCGAATAGCGTCCGTAGGGCACCACATCCCATTGATTCCAGAGACCCGCCTCACCCCACATCTGCACCATATTGCTGCCTTCATACACGCTGTCCCAGCCGGAGCGCACATGCGTCTCACCCCACTTGCCCCAGCCATCGGCATTGGTATTGCAGGTTTCAAACCCCTTGTTGCGATGTGTATCCATGGTCGCCCACAGGGTGCCATCCGTCACTTCGATTTCATCACTGTACTTCCAGGTATAGGGCCTGTAGCTGTAATTCCCGTCCAAAGGACTGGCCGCACTTGCCGTAAACTGAACATCAACCGGCGTCCAGTACCACGAAATATATTCCTGTCGCCTGTTCGGAAATTCGTAGCCGCCGATATCACTTGCATCAATACCGAACAGGTCATCCAGCTTTTCTGCAAAATCCGCATATTCTTTCCCATGCTGATCCTGCAAGCCGGGCAGATCTGCCGTAGCAATCACATTCACTCCCGCAGGAATGACGTTACTGACAATGAAATCGATCACCCCCATACCTGAATTCGGCACTTCGTTTTCAACACGCATATTACGGGGAAGAATAAGCACGCTGTAGTTCGTATAAACATGGTTCGCCAAATCATCGAGATTCATGAAGTTGGGCTCATATCCCAGTCGCTCCAGGGCGCCGGCAATCTGCTGCATTTCACATTCGTAGCGATTATATTGCGAATCATTCGCGGCCGTCCACAGAAAGGCAATATCGGGTTTAGGATCTTCAGATCCCATCAACAAATCCTGAATATCCACCTGATCCATCAGCGTAAACGTATTGCGGTTTTCCCAGAATGCCGGTTTAATGCGCCGATCCGCATAGAGAATACCAAAGCCTTTTTCACGCTCGGTGATATATGGACGATCCATCCACGAAAAGATATGCGTTCCGATCGCGCCGGCTTCAAGACTTTCCCACAGCGCGTTGTCAATCAACTGGCCCTGCCGATGGATGTCCATATGCGGCCACATCGTCTCCGAACTCGAAAACCCGGTCTCGGAATAGAGTACCGGCACGCCGTTCGGTTGAGCCCCCGACCGCGTGGCGAATTTGGTGAACGAGATGCCCCACTGGCCGTTTTGCGATTCATGCCCCAGAATCGACCACGGATAATTATTCACAGAAAAGAAATCAATCGGGGCCCCGACTTCCGCTGCTTTCTGCGTAATTTTGCCTCGGTCTTCCGCATGATAACGCCAGTCTTCTTCGCCCCACTGCATGCCTACGGTCGAATAAGAAATCAAGTGATTGGTATCAGCGGCTTTGGACGCCGCAGCACTGGCCGCCGTAAACCCGGCAATCGAATCTTCACGGAACTGAACCATATCCGCCCACTGTGCTCCCGGCGGACCATAAGCACGGTACTGCTCAATAAAAACAATATCTTCAAAGCTGCTGTACGAAGACCCCCACGTCGCATTCACCTGTTCGATGGTCGAATATTCATTGGAACACCACACGCGGAAAGCCTGCTCGGTTTCGTCATCATATCCATCCGGCAAACCACTCCACAACCCAAGATAGCCATACTCATTGCCTACGACCCAGCCCACAATGGCTTTATTGGTACTGTAGCGCGAACACACCTGATAAATCCAGTTGGAATACTGTGCACGTGCCTCAGGATGTTCATAGTTGATAATGTCCGACTGCCAGCGGTTGGTGTGTTCAATTCCTTCTGAATCCAGCTCCGGCGGATGCTTTGTATACCATTCATCCGGAAACCAGTTCGGCGGCCACTGATAGCCCACCAAGGCAAAAATACGAATGTTGCGTTCTTCACACGCCTTCACAAAATAATCATAATTGTCCCAGCTGAAGATATCATCCCCCAACTCCTCTGCATGCTGCCAGACAATGTCAATGCGAACACTGTTCGCGCCCATCTTCACCATCTCGTCCAGATCGTAGTCAACCTGCTCGAAGGTCTGCCAAACGCCCAGGGGGCGATTCCACGTCTGATACGCGATACCATGGGGAACCCAGGCCTCGCCTGTGGTCCGGTCGAAAAAATAGCCGTTCGTTATGCCAATGAATCCCTCAAAGGCCTGTCCCACTACCGTGAAAAGCAGCAGAAACAGAAGGACTAAACTTGAAATGACTAATGAACCACCCGCGGAATGACCTGAACGCATGACCAGCCTCCTTCTTTCTTTTACACACACCACCCTTCAGACAGTACTAGTATTATGAAGCATAGCACTTCGGGGGTCAAATATATATACTGGAATAATCCTGGTAGTTATATATGAGGGTAAAAAAGGCTCTTTTCAGCGATTTCGTTGGTTTTTTACCGCAAAAAGAGCCAGGAATCCGGTTCGAGGCCGAGGCGCAGCATGTCGCCGACGAGGTTTTGAAGCGGGTGGGTTTCTTTCAAGGGCGGTTGCTCAAGGGGGGAATAGGCGAAACGATACAAAACAAGCCCGGCGCGAATCAGGGCGGATGGCCAGTCCATGGATTCCGGCGCTTCGTCCCTTTTCGCGGTCAGGAACCCGGCGTCGGCGGGCAGCGCCCGCTTGCAGGAAAAAATACCGGTACCGACGGCGGCTGCATCCGTGATCAGATCGTTGTCTTTCGCGGGTACGCGGATGGCCGAGGGGGCGATTCCGACCGGTCCGAGAATGGCCGTGTGTGGTTCCAGGTGCCGGGCGTGCAGCCTGAAATGTTCCACCAGCAGAAACGGGTC
This sequence comes from Kiritimatiellia bacterium, assembly GCA_028708815.1. Classification (GTDB taxonomy): domain Bacteria; phylum Verrucomicrobiota; class Kiritimatiellia; order RZYC01; family RZYC01; genus JAQVYB01. Next base: position 43,366 of record JAQVYB010000002.1, read on the forward strand.
CGCATGGGCCTCTTCTTCGAGAAAAAGGGCCAGCGGAGGCTCGATACCGGTGGCCGCGTGACGCAGGGCCGCCAGGCGGTCGGCTTCGGGATGCTGGATGATTCGAAGGTGGAGGGTGGAGGCGCATCCGGCCAGATTTTCGTGGATGAATCCAGGGGGCGAGGTGGTGATGAGTGTGACGAAGAAAGGCGGCGCGGCCACCTGAGATGCCAGGGCTTCAAGTAGATCGCGCGGAAGATACGGGCGGCGCATAGTCAGAATTACTTCGACGAGCGGACGGTTCATGTCGTTTTCCCCCCGGTTGCTTCAAGGACTTCGGCGAGTGCCGCTTCGGCCTGTTGGGTGGAAAAATGGGTTTCGATATGCTCAAGGGCCTTTTCGCGGAGTCGGCTCCAGAGGGTTTCGTCGGCATGCAGGCGGACGACCTGTGCGGCGAAGGCTTCCGGGGTATCGGCGATGAGGGCGGTGCGTTCGTGCTCGAGCGACATCCCTTCGGCGCCGATGGTCGTGGTGACCACGGGGAGCCCGTATCCCATGGCCTGTCCGATTTTGCCCTTCATTCCCGCGCCGGCCCGAAGAGGTGCGATGAACAGGCGCGCGTCATTAAAGCAGGGCTCGACCTGCGGCACGAATCCCGCCACGCGCACCTGCTGCGATTGCAGCGCCTGAATCTCGGGCGTGGGGTTGCTGCCCACAATGGTTAGGCGGATGTCCGGGAGGGTTTCGGCGATCAGCGGAAGCACATCGCTCGCAAACCAGCGCATGGCATCGCCATTGGGCGTATGCTCGAATCCGCCGATGAACATCAACCCGTCGCGCTCGGAAAAAGGACGGGGCAGCGCATTGATTTCATGAATATTGTGCAGCAGGTGAACGCGGGTGCCGGGCCATCGTTCGAGGATGATGTGGCGTTCATCTTCCGTGATGGCCAGCACGGCATCGGCGTGCGGGATCAGGAGTGATTCCATTCGGAAGTCGTGATGGGCGAGGATGCGCAGGGCGGGATTTTGCTCGGCGTCGGACTGCCGCAGACGCCGCATCCAGTGGAGGTCCACCGTATCGTAAATCAGGGGCACATCAGGTATGAACACCTGGAAGGCCATCAGATAGCGTACGCCCACATGCGGTTTGGATGCGATCACCGCCTGATAGGCGCCTCTGTTTTTTTTCAGGTGCGCGAGGGCGTTTTCCCTTCCTGCGATGGTGCGGATTCCCTTGGCTTCGAGGATTTGGCGATAGGTCTCTGGTGCGCCGGCATCGTCGGCCACGAAGGTGACGTGGAACCCGAGGCGGATCAGGGCCTCAAGCATCCCGGTCATGCGGACGGAACCGGAGTCCTGGTCCGGCGTGGGCCAGCGGTAATCCACCACCAGGATAGCGGGAGCGACGGGGGTGAAGTCGGAAAACGTCGGCGCTGCCGCCTTCGGTTCGGGCAGGCGACGGAAAAGACGCGACAGGTGTTCCCTGATTCGTTTCATCGGCGTATCTTCGTGTACGCCTCCGGAATTATCAAGCGTGGGGCGTGAAAATATGCCTTCTTTGGAGTCTGGGTGCTGTTTTTTATTGCCAAGAACGATCCAACGAGGGTACTCGTGTGGATCAAATTCAGCCGCAATCCCGGAGTCGGTGTCCCGCATGTCATGTATTCCGCATATCCTTCGAACAAACAAAACAGCGTTTATCATCGCCGGCGTTCTGTTGCCGGCGTTGCTGGCCGTCAAGCTGTGGACGGCCATTATTTATAACGGTCCGATTTTGTTTTTTGATGAGCTTTTATATAAGCAAAACGCGCTATATATGTTGAAAGGGCAATACGCCAATGCGCATTACCCGCCGCTTTATTCCATTTTCCTGTTACCGGCGTTTTTGGCTGGGCCCCGTTTTTACCTCTGGATGAAGGTGATCAATGTATTTATATCGATGTTTACGGCCTGGCCTGCCTTTTTGCTGGCTCGGCGTTTTCTTTCGAAAGAGAAGAGCGTGTTTATCGCCCTGCTGTTTCATTCTGTTCTCCGCGCTGGCTTGGCAACCGCTGTATCATTGGGTTCATGAACATCCTCAGGCACTGGTCCGTTATGTGGGGGATCATCTGCAAGGCCGGGATAAAATCATTTATCACAATACCCTCTCCGAAAATTATCAGATCAGGGATTATCTGACATTCTGGAATTACGACATTCGTGACGTGGACCGGGCGGATGAGCCGACGGATTGTACCGATGACGGCTATTTGATTACCTCCCGAAATTACGATGCCAGGCGTTATGAATACCAGGCATACGGACAGACGATGTATATCTATGAAACACCGCTGCCGGGGGATGCATATTGAGAAGCGGCATGCTTTGTGAAAGAGAGATTCTGTTCAGCTTGTGGGAATCGGTGCAAACAGGATTTTTTCGTAGGCAGCGAGAAATCGTTCGGCCATGTGGGTATGCGTAAACTCGCTCAACACGCGTTCGCGTCCGGCGCGGCCCATATGCCCGCGTTCGGCGTCGTCGGTCATGAGTCGGTTCAGGGCGTTTAGCAGGGCGGGTGCATCGCCGGGGGGCGTGAGGAGTCCGTCGATGCCGTCGCGCACCACTTCCGGCACGCCGCCGGTGACGCAGCCGACCACGGCCTTGCCGTACTGCATGGCTTCGAGATAAATCAATCCGAACGATTCAAAAAGGGATGGCGCGACAAAAAGATCGCACTGTTGGTAGGCCCGGTGCATTTCCTCTTCCGTGCATACCCCTTTGAATGTCACGCGCGCAGCCAGATGGGGAGGACAGGTTTTCTGAAAACGGTCTTTAAAGGGCTGGCCATCGGTGTCGGGGATGGTGTCGTTGCCAATGAGTATGCACTGCCAGTCCGGATGCTTTTCGAGGAGGTCCGGGAGAATTTCCAGCAGCACATGAATGCCTTTGCGACGTTCGCAGCGGCCGACGAACAGCAGCGTTTTGAACGGGCCGGATTTTATGGGCTCCGTCATTTGGCGGGGGACAATGCCCAGCGGAACGATGGCCACTTCCGCGAGGCGTTCTTCCGGGATGTTCATGAGGGTTCGATAGCTCTCCAGCACGCCGCGCGTAGGGGCGCACAGTTGGGCCGCGTGAAGAACCTGCCAATGGTCGGTGGCAATGCATGCGCGTTTTTCATCGTCGTAGTTCCATTGCATTTCCACCACATCGGCGGCCAGCGAGGTGACGAGGGTGAGAGATACGGGAGTTTTTCCGGCCTGGATAACGGCCAGCGCTTCCGCGTTCCAGTTGGTGGCGTGGATGATGTCGAAAGAGATTCCAGCGAGGGCGAGGCGGTCCAGTCGATGCTGAATCGCGAGGCCGTAGCAGAGGTTGTGATTCAATTCGGGATGACTGCTCATCGGATTCCAGCGTCCGATTTCCTCTTCGGAAATACCATGAATGAAAAAGTCCAGTGACTCATGATGGAGCGGACGTGTATCCCGGCAGAGAATGTGCACCTCATGGCCCAGATGATGCAGGCCTTTCGCCAGATCAAAGGTATAGCGTCCGATGCCGCCGCAACCGGGGTGCGATGGAATGTCGGTGGTCAGCAGGGCGATACACCGTTTTGCGGCGGGGTTCGGATTCGCAGCCATTTTAAAGGACATTGGAGCCGGGTCGAATGTGGTGGTTCGTCGTCGGGTGAAGAGCCCGAGATAGAGCCCTGCGAGCAATCCTTGCATCCAGTGCCGGCGCAGGGCCAAACGCTCCGCGAAGCTCAGCAATCCTCGTTTCGTATAATCGCGTATGATGCGGCAGTAATATTTATTCGGGGCGAAGCGCAGGGTGTTGAATAGGCGAAGAGGAAGGAGGTCGTCGCTGTTTTTCAGTGAAAAACAGGTATCGCTTCGCGTGATGGTCGCCCACTTGTCCGGCGGAAGGCCCATCTTGAATTGGGTGCGTGTGGGATAATGCCGCACGGGATTCTCCATCAGAAACCGGTACGTGAAACCGGCCTGATGCAATCGGAAGAAAACGTCCGTCTCATCCAGCCAGAAGCGGAAGCGTTCGTCGTAACCGCCGATGGCGGCGAGGGCGCTTCGTCGGAACGCGCAGTTGCAGCCCTGTCCGCGTTCGATCCAGGGCCTGCCATCGGGGGATGGCGCGTTGGCATCCAGCGAGTCGAAGCGCTGGAAAGCGTAGGCGGTGGTGGCGCCGCCGGTATATTCATAGTCGTTGGAATCGTAGGCCAGCACCGATCCGGCGGCGCCTCCGAGTTGCGGGTCCGACTCAAACGCATCCACATATCGCTTTAACCAGAGCCCGCTGCCGGGAACCGCATCATCATCAATAAAGACCAGGACATCGCCCGATGCGGCCGCAATCCCGATATTGCGGGAGACGGAAAGATTCATGACGGGGCAGTGCGCTACTTTGATTTGGGCAGCATACTGATCCAATACGCTCAATGAGTCATCGGTGGATGGTCCGTTAACCACCACGATTTCCATTTCCACATCCACCAGATGCAAGAGTCCCGGCAGGAGCCGTTTCAGATGCTCCGCGCGGTTGCAGGTGTTAATGATGATCGAACTTTTCATTTTTCCAATCATTGGAAGGGTCCTCAGGACCCCTTACTGGCCCGTACAACGGTTTGCATAACAAAACTTCATCACCTTCGCAATTTCTTCCAGCGAATAGCCTTCCCAGGCGAATCCCGCCAGGTGGATTAAAAAATCTCTGGAGGGAAACCGGCAAAGATTATACGGATCTGCGGGGTCCAGGTAACTGTTGAATAGGTTGTGTTCCATGATGACCCGGGTATGTTTTCGTACGTTCTTATCCGATTCATACAGGTGAATAAACGCTTTGTTTTCCCACCAGGGGTGATCAATGAATTCCGTCTGGGCATACAGGCGATCCATGAACTCGAACGACCATGAGCAGCGTTTTACGAAGAAATTTCCCATATTCAGATTATTTTTAGCATCCCGCGTAAGCATAAATGATTTATGGCCCATGTGTTCTCTGATCAAATCGTGCAGCTTGATGGCGCCGTTGATGATGACCACGTCCGCATCACTGAAAAACACATAATCGTAGTTCGGCAGGTACTTCTTGATTAACTGGATTTTGGACCAGGATGGCGGGCGTCCAGTGTCGAGGATCTCTTCCCCGCCGATGAATAAATCATACCCATGATGGCGGCAATATTCCTCCTTGCTGCGAAGGCCGGGCGCCATGGCATCCCGATAGAAATTACCTGTGCATAGCGTTAGCATGGCGATGCGGGGAGGATGTCGGAAGGGTGCGCATCCGGAAAACGTATTTTTCAGATATTGGATTACAGTCCGAAAGGACATATCAGATGCTCCGCACGGTTGCCGGTGTTAATGATGACCGAACGTTTCATTTTTCCAATCATTGGAAGGTTTCTCAGGACCCCCTTTCCATTTTTTCCAATCATTGGAAACTTCTGCCTGTTACAATAGTGTTCCACGTTATCGGTTGAAGCATGCGCGGGGCGTGTTTTTCCAGGATACGATCCATGCCGCAACAAAGGGCGCTGAGTGGATTCATGAGCCAATGCGGTTTTAGTATGATTTCTGCAAATGGCGTTGAAAACAGGCCCTGTGGATATGCGGCTATGTCGGAAAATTCCGCCTTCTGGAAATAATCATGCAGCTGGATGGCACTTAATTCCTGCTGTTCACACGAGTAGGAGGAGTCGACTTTCGTTCTCAATTTTCGAAGATGGCTGAAAAGGGGATTGGCGGGCTGTGGTTCGTTGACCACAAGAGATCCCCCCGGCTTGAGCAGCTGTTTGGCTGTTTTCAGAGCGCGAGGAATGTCGTTCATGTGGTGCAGGACGCCGATCATCAGGATGAGGTCATAGCGGGTTTCCGTGTTGAACTCATAGAAATTAACGGATTGGAAAAGGGCATTCGGTGTCGCATTCAACTGCTTGGCATGCTCAATCAGATCAGCGGAATAATCGATGCCGGTATACGTTCTGCATGAATTCTGAAGATAACGTGCGGAAAACCCTGCGCCGCAGCCGACTTCCAGAATATCTGTGTCCGCATTTGTTCGCGCGTACCGAATTGACTGCATCAATCGCAATGCACGGGCTCTTCTGGATGGGCCCCACTGATCCTTTCGAATATAGCTGTTGGCGATGCGATCAAACAATTCCATATCCCTTTTTGATCGAGTTGTCTGATCATCATCCATGAGCCCCCCTCCCGTGCGGTTTGAATACGAAAAAACGGTAAGTCAGAAACTTGACTGCATAAAAAGAACAGAGCGAGATGAACACCGCCAGCAGATACCAGAGACCGAGGTACGTGTAGAGCAGGGTAAAGGTCAGATATTCTCCGATGCGAAAGCACAGCGATGTAGCCAGAAAACGGGTAAGCTGTTTTCCTATGGTCATTTGGGCAGAAGAAAATACCCAGAAACGGGCCAAAAGAAAATTCATCACATAAGCGATGGCCAGTACCAGGGCAAAAGAAAACCGGGGATCCAGATGGAGAAATTCGTGCAGAAAAAAGGTTCCTCCGAAATTCAGGCACATGGATAGGAGTGTCAGGACCATGAATCGTGCGGCCGCTCCGCTATGCTGCCGAACGAACAGAATAATGCGTTGTTGAAAGGGTGTCATGGTTGTGTGGCGCTTAAAAAGTTGCGTTGCCGAAGAATGGGGTTATCTCAACCGTTTATCAATCATATCCGCCAGCAGGGAAAACATGGTGATCATGGCGGTGAACATAAAGAGAAAGACGGTCTTATCGGTCAGATTATTGAGGATCAAGACATCGTAAGCCAAGCATAGGAGAAAGACGAGGAAGGTGGTCGAGGCGATGGGCATAAAAACTCGCATAGGGGAAAAATAGACGCCAATGCGGAAGATCAGTTTAAAAAAATTCAAGGTGTCGCGTATGGGACGGATTTTTGAATGGCCGACCCGGGTAGCGTAGTTAATCGGCACGTAGCGGACATCGTAGTGATTGGTCAGCATGGCCAAGGTGATGGTGGTGGTAAAGCTGAAGCCGTCCGGAAACAGGTGAAAGAATTTCTCCGCGATTTCGCGGCGAAAAACGCGCATGCCGGAGTTGATGTCCGGGATTTTCCGTCCGGCAATCCAGGAGGCGTAAGCGGTGATAAAGAGTTTCGGGATTTTCTTTATCAGCGGGTATGTCACATCGTCGCCAGTGCGTGCGCCCACCACCATATCCACATCGTGAGCCTGCCCGATCAATGTTTCCAACTGATCGATGGGATAGGTTCCGTCGGCATCGACAATGGCAATCCATTCGGAGTGACTGCGGCGAATACCCGTTTTCAGAGCGGACCCGTATCCACCGTTTCGCTCGTGGTGAACGACCCGCATGTTCTTGTGGCCGGCGGTCATTTTCTCCAGGAGGTCTCCGGTTTGGTCGCTGGAACCATCGTTGATAAAGACAAACTCCAGGTCGTCTGGTTTTGACAGGCGGGTTCTGAACAGGTTGATCGTTTTTTCGATGGATTCCTGTTCGTTGTAGCAGGGAACGATTACAGTGCAAGCGGGCATGGTCAGAAAGGATCCTTTTTCATTTGTTTTCATGTGGTGGAATACGTTACGAAACAAGAAACTATCACACTTTTATAAAATGGGAAGTCGTCATCGCGATTAACTGCTAATTCAAGGAATGGAATGGAAAAAAGGAGCAATGTATTCAACCGGCCCGTCGAGAAACAAAAGTGTGATGGGTTCCTCTTCTTTACTTTGTATAGCCTGGCCTCCGTGGCGGTTTGTATCTTCCAATATTGCATCCCGTCATCGCTATTTGGGGGGAATGGCCTCATTCCAGTGGTTATAAGCCTCTGGATTCTATCGTTTTTCATCGCCAGACGATATGATCCAAGGGAAATGCGTCTGATTTTTCGCATGCTTCCGGGTGGTTGGGCCGGGCTGTGCCTGATTTCGGGATTCTATTTCTTTTATACAATACCCATTCCTCCTCTACCCGTGGTTTCGAGTGTAAAAGTCGAAACCACGAACCGCCAAAACGACCAGTCAGAAAGTAATGAGGCGTGGATCACCGGAATATTCCTCCCATCCGGGGCGCGGGTCGTACCCCCTGAATCATTCACAGCCGTTAACGGACGATGGCTATGGACCAACGAGGCTGTCTGTTCCCCCTGCCAACAGGAAGCTATCCTGGAGTGGAATGGGTATGCTCCGAAAGAGGCCGCATTGCAGATCATAAAGAGTCCCTGGTCGGGGATTGTCAACGTGACGCTTGACGGACGAACAGAGACGATGGATCTTTATGCGGAACGTAACTGTATGGTGGATATTCCGCTCACCAGTGGGGAAACACCATTCACGCTACTGAGTGTTGTCTATCTGATTGCTCATGCTGTGATGCTAGGTGGTGCGTTGTTTTACTTCACCGCATGGTTGATTCTCCGCCCTTCCGTTTTGATGGAGAAACGAGAGACGTCTGCATGGTGGGTGATTGCTTTTTCAGCGCCCGCTCTTTGCTGCTGGACCTGGTTGCTGGTACAGTTTTGGCCGGGCCTCATGACCAACGACTCCTTTGATCAGTGGGGCCAGATGCTGTCGGGAAAGTATGTGGACCACCATCCCGTCGTTCATACGTTGTCGAATTGGCTATGCACCCGCATATGGCTGAGTCCGGCCAGTGTGGCCGTTGCACAGATTGTCGGACTGTCCTTGGCGGCAGGAATTTTCCTTTACCGACAAGTCTGCTGGGGGCTTCCCCGCACAGCGGCCGTAATCATAGGAATCCTTTTCGCCCTGTTTCCCGTTAACGGGTTTATGGCCATCACGCTCTGGAAAGATGTGGCTTACACCATCTGTATGCTTCTTTTCGCCGTTTGTATGTTCGAAATCGCCGCGAGCAGGGGGGCGTGGTTACGCAGGAGGTCGGCCTGGTTCTTTTTGGGGCTTGTGGCGGCGTTGTGTTCCCTGTTCCGTCACAATGGCCTTCCCGTGGTTACCGGTACCTATATTTTGCTGCTTATTCTTGCGTTTCGATACTGGAAGTCGATCACGGCCTCTTTGATTCTGTGCATGCTGCTTGTTGCTGCCGTAAAAGGGCCCCTATATTCAGCTCTTCATGTAGACAGCAACGTGGCTATTAAACATGCAAAACTTACCAACATCTGTCTGCCTTTCGTCATGGCTCATGTCATGCAGGGAGCTGAATTGACGCCGGAACAGAAAGAGGTGCTTCGGGATATTTATCCCGGGGAATGGAGGATTCCCTATTCTGAACGGACCCTACGTCAGATCTATTTCGCGCCGGAATTTTCACGAGATAAATTATATGGAACGCGCAGCCAGGATATAAACCGGCTTGCCTTTGAGTTATTCAAAGAAGATCCATGGATTGATGTGGAGCACTTCCTCTATGGAACGGAATATATCTGGTCCATTCAGCAACAGAAAAACAACCGCTATGAGATGGTTTCTTTCTGGTTGTCGAATGGCCAGGTAAACTATTCCACGTTAAACCATGATTCTGTATGTCGATTTCCTGTTGAGCCCCTGAGAATCAAAAAGGAGATGCCTATTGTACGCCGACTGCTGGAATTCACGGCACGGAACAGTTGGTTTGCCTGTCGAACAGCGATTTATCTTTATCTGATTCTGTTTCTGTCGTTATGCGCAGCCTTGCGCAGCCGTAGCGTGTTGTGGTTGTTTCTGGCGGTACCGGTGGTGTTGCATACCGGGCTTCTGCTTTTGGCGATCTCATTCGCCAGCAATTTCCGCTATCAATATCCTGTCATGGTGATCGGATTGCTGGTTGTTCCTTTCCTGGCGTTTCTCGTGCCGAAGGCGGAAGTTCCGCCATGCGTACAGAAGCAGGATTTGTAAAACACAACACAGCGCAAAAGGATGTTGTTTGTCATCCTATCAAGCAGATGAAGGACGAACGATCAACGATTCGGCGAAAAAGGGCCTGTCGGCACAAACGGGAACTGGTTTTGGATCAGCCTGCGTTCAGCGTGGGATTTCGAGTGCAATCACTGACGCCGCTTTTGTTGATTGTGATGGCCGGGGTGGAAATGGTCGATGCGTCCGTCAACGTTTTATGTCCATAATGCCTGCCGGATGGTCTCGCAGGAATTCCCGTGCGTTGCGATGGTATCCCGATAGTATTGTGCGTAACGATCAGCCATCGCGAGATAATTCAATTCGCGGTAAACGCGTTCCTGACCGCGCAGGCCCATGTTTCTGCGGAGGGTTTCATCGTCCATCAGGCGCTGGAGTGCGGCCCGTAATTCCGTCACGTTCCCGGGTTCGATAAGGATTCCAGAAACCCCGTCATCCACCACTTCCGGAATACCGCCGGTCCGGCAACCAATTACCGGCTTGCCGAATTGCATGGCTTCCAGATAAATCAACCCGAATGATTCATACAAAGAGGGTGCTGCAAAAAGGGCACATTCGCGGTAGAGGCGTTGCAGCTCTTCCTCGGCGACAAACCCATGAAAGTGCACGCGGGAAATCCAGGAGCTGGTGCCGTATTTTTCCAGAAATTCGTCTTTGTAGGCTCTGTCCCGTTCGTTGGGGATTTGGTCATTGCCCACAATGTCGCATGTCCATTGCGGATGAGATTCCAGAAGGTTTGGCAGCACCTCCAGGAGCGTATGGATGCCCTTGCGCCGTTCGCAGCGTCCGACGAAAAGGATGTTCTTTTGTTTTTCACCCGGGGTTGCGGGGCGGGGATCTACGGGTACAATCCCCAGGGGAAGAGGGGCGGTACGCCCGCATACTTCGTCAGGAATGCCCATGAGAGAACGGTAGCTGTCCATTACGCCGGATGAAGGAGAGCACAGGGCATGAGCGTGTGTGATTTGCCAGTGATCCAGCGCAATCGAAAGGCGCATGTCGCTGTTCCAATCCCATTGCTGTTCAATCACATCCTGGGCAAGCGAGGTAACCAGCAGGAGAATCACCGGATATGCTCCGCTGCGCAGAACGGCTACCCCCTCAGCATCCCAGTTATTCCCATGAATGACATCGAACACCAACCCCTGTTCGGAGAGTTTTTGCATGCGATGATAGACGGCTGTGCTGTAGGCTGTGTTTTTGTTAAGTACGGGAAGATTGGGAAAGGTTGATGGCGCATTGCTGTATTCCTCCTTCGTAATCCCGTGTGCTTCCAGACCCAGCCGCAAATAACGGCGTGGTTCGTTGTCTTTGTAAAAGAGATGTACTTCGTGGCCGAGTTCATGAAGGCCAAGGGCCAGATCATACATGTACCGCCCGATCCCTCCGTAATCTTTATTGATGGGGAGTGTTTGGGAGAGTAATGCAATTCGGAGTGGACTGTTTATGCGGTCGGCTCCAGTTGCGGTGAACGGAAGAAATGGAGGAGGCGGAGAGAACGTCTGTGTTTTTCTTTTCCAGAAAATCCCGGCAAGACAACCAGCTGCCACGCCGAAATACCAATGACTCAGAATGGAATAATAGGTCATTCGAGAGAATGACTTCTTTTTAAAACCTGACTTAATTTCCGGATAGAAATGCTTCTTCTTAGCGTAGTGGAGCGTGCGCGCAAGCCGCCTCCAGAAGGCCCCTGTTGCGTTCTTCATGGCAAAATAGGTATCGCTTCGCGTGATGACAAAATACTTTTTCGCGAGTGCCTGATTGGATCCGAACACACGTTGGGGATAGTGGCGGATTGGATTGTATTCCAAGTGCGTGATTCTGTCTCCGTTCCTAAAGAAGCGCAAACAGACATCGGTTTCATCAGCATAATATTTGTAGAATTCATCGAACCCGCCAAGAGCGATGAGCTTTTCTCTGTGATAAGCGCAGTTTCCACCGGGCACCCGCAGCACCCATTCCTCCTGATCCGGAGAAGGGGAGCGCTTCTGTGAACAATCAAAGTGTTGAAACCCGTAACATGTTGTTAACCCACCATTGTATTCCGTCCATTCAGAGTCCCCAACCAGCACTTTCCCGCCAACAGCGGCAAGATGGTCATCCTTTTCAAAGGCATCCACAAAACGTTTCAACCAGGATGAATCACCAGGTAGTGCATCATCATCAAGAAAGGCCACCAGATCGCCTGCCGCTTGGGCTATGCCGATATTTCTGGAAACGGAAAGATTACAGACAGGGCACCCAACATGTTTTATCCGTCCCTTGTACTCCGCCAGCACGGATTCCGTGTCATCGCTGGAGGGCCCGTTCACCACGACAACCTCAAACACCGCGCCGTCCAGGTGGTCCAGACTGGGCAGAAGATTGCGCAGGTACTTCGCCCGGTTGTAGGTGTTAATGATTACGGAGCAGGTGAGTGTTTTTTTTTCAGGCATGGTCGGATGGCTCCAGAGTGAAAAGAAGCGGGGACAAGGTTTCGCTTTGCAGGTAATCCACGGCGGCTTTCAGCCGCTCCGAAACAGCAGGCTCGGAAAATCGATGAATGTTTTTGTACTGGGCGGTGATGATTTGTCGGCGGAACAGGACGTCGTGTCGGAGTCGGTACAGCAGATCGGCCAGAGCGGGGATGTCCCAGCGGGGAACGCAAAGCGTGTCAGGTCCCATGGTCTCCGGGACCGCAGCGGCAGCCAGACCAAGCACCGGAAGATTCAGCGCCATGGATTGGACGATCGGTACGCAGAATCCCTCATGTTCGGAGGCGCTGATGAACACGTGAGCGCCGCGATAGAAGGCGAACATCTCCTCATCGGTCACGCTGCCGGTGAAGTGAATGTTTCGCCCGGAATCCATCATGTTGCGCAGGCGTTCCAGTTCATGGCGGTAGTTGGGGTCCTGGCGGTCGTTTCCGACCAGCCAGAGATGCGCGCGTGAATCCGTGAATCGGTAGTAATGATCAAAAAGTGCCATTAAGTTCTCCTGGCGCTTGTTGCGGGCGATTCGTCCAACAAAAAGAAAATGTGTCGCGCCGCTATCCGCTTGCAGCGACTGCACACGCGCCGCATTGAAGGGTCGAGCCTGCAGGTTGGCGGAATCCAGGAACGGCGGAACGATCAGGGCCGGTCTGGGGGCGTGTAGGTAGGGGCGCAGGGTTTCCAGATTGTAGATGGAGACCCCGATAAAAAGATCAAAGCGGTTTACAATCCGGCCAAGTTGTCGGTAGCCCAGTGCGCAGGTGTTATGGCAGCGGGAACCGCTCGGGAAGAAATCCGGCGGGGTGATGTTGTGGTAGTACATCGCCTTTTTGCCGCGAACTTTGTTCAACAGCCAGACGTCGGGGTTGTAATTCCAGTGGTGAAAGAGCACGGTACAATTCGGGTCTCGAAAAAAGTCCAGAACAGGTCGGATCTCATGCGCCAGTTCATGCGGGTAATGGCGAGCCACTATTTTCGGGTCGACTCCCATCGGCGCGAGAAGCCGGGCATTGTCGCGCGTAATGTTGCTGACGGCGTCGCGCGTGGTCAATGCGGTCATGACCTGGCATATCCGTCCGGTATTATCGGAAGCGGGAGGGGGGGGGGCCGTAGCCTCGCGGCAGGGGCGACCCGTTTCGCTGCCGTAGGCGCATCGCACAGGTCCGAAGGACTTCCATAAAAATTCCGCCCTTCTCATGCGGGCCTCAATCATTCCCGCAAACTCGGCGCATCGTTCCTGAAGGATTTGGGTCCAGTGTATTTCTGCCGGAGTGAGGCCGTCGGTGGTTGGGGCTTCCCAGGCCGAGAGAACAATGGGGACTTCGGCGTGCAGGAGTGCAACATATCCCAGCGCTTGGTCGATCGGTACGTCGAGGACCTCAAACGGCGACTCCCCGTGAAGCTGTTGCCACTTTTCATAGAGGGCCTGTCCGTCTCGCAGGACTCGATTGATCATGGGGTGCGTGGAGTAAATACGGATTTCCGCCGCTCGGACTTCATGACAGGTAAACCCGCCGTCGACGAGGGTCTGGTGATCCTGTGTACCCACGTAGAGGACATGCACATCATGTCCGGCCCGGGCGAGGGTGGTGCACGCGCTGTTCACCGTGAACCGGAACCCGGTCGAATCAGATGGGAAAGGGCTGATCAGTGCAATTCTCATGGCGCAACGGCGACCAGTTCCATTTCCGGGCAATGCCCGTTCATGCGTTCTGCTTCCACTACGGTGACGGAGGCAAAGCCGCAATCCTTCAAGAGAGCAGAAAGCGTTTCCGGCGTATACATGGCGTAATGGTCATCCCCGTCATAATCCTGCGCGCCGAAGGTGATTTGTTTGAAGGCGGCAAGGGTCATGGTTCCGGCGTGGAGATGATTCAGCATGGCTTCCCAGTTGGGGCAGACGATTCGCAGGCATCCGCCGGACCTCAGCAGTTTCATCCACTGCGGGACGATGGTTTGGCGCAATTGCTGTTCGCGGAAATGCTCCACCAGGTGCTCGGAGGTGATTTCATCCAGCGAAGCGGGTTCAAACGGGAGGGTCCGGATGTCGGCCACCACATCCACGCCCGGCAGTTCTGCGCGGTCTACGTTGAGGTAGTCGGGTTTGGGTTTCTCGCCGCAGCCGAGGTTGATCCGTATGCTTCCACCCATCGCTGCGATTTTCTGCTGGTAGGCGTTTTCATCCGGGATGCGTGGGGGAGGGATATTTTCCAGGGGGGAGGAGCTGCCGACACTCTGCTGCTCGCGCACGGCGAGGGAAAGGCGCATTAGTTTGGCTTCGACCAGTCGAATCCAGTCTCCGTTTCCGCGCGTTTCTTTGGATACGGAATCCAACCATTTTGTGGTGCCGCGATATTCGTGTTCCAACTGTTTCAGTTGGTTGCCGAGTTCGATAATCTGCGATTCGCTTGCGGCCAGATCGTCCAGCCGCTGGTTCGTTTGATCAAGCATTTCACTGATTCGCCGGTCCTGATAGCGCTGGTAGTCGGCAATAGCCCGCATGTGTTCGGTTTGATGGATCAGGGCGTCGAGGGTGTCGGCGATGTGCTTATTGAACTGTTCCTGTTTTTTTCCAAAGAAGAACAGCGGGATATTCATCAGATAAGCGATCTTGGAAAGGAGGCGCCCACCGAGTACAAAATACGGGGCGTGGAGAGAACGAAGCCCGCCAACGAGCTGCCGAAGCGGTGCGGCGTCCGGGGGATCACAAGGCGGATCAAAGCGCTGTAGGGCGGCCCGAGCGGACGCTTCGTCGCCGGAAACGGGGACCCGCAGCAGATTTTCATCTATTTTCCGGAGAATATCCGCCAGTTCCTGTCCGTCGCGTTTGATATCGAAAAAAGTGTGGGTCGATTGCTCATTCATTGGGAACGCCGCTCCTGGGACAAATTGGTTTGTAACATAAGACTTAGCTGAAAGCGCCTGGTTTGGCAACCATTCAAGTGGGTCGCCTTCCTGACGCAACGAACAGGAGAAAAAGGTCTTTTTGATTCGATATCCCCCGCCCCGGGAGTAAACCGTCTTATAAACAAGGTTGACACAAAGGCGCGGGGTGTGGTGTATTCCCGCTCATTTCCGGGCGGAGGGGATGTGTTTTTGAGTGAGGAAGGGTTGTGTGAATGGTCAAGTGTTCAGGATGGATATTGGTTTTGTTTTGTTTTGCGTTCGGGGTGTTCCCGGCGTGTTGGGGGGTGGCGCAGGAGGTGTATACGGCGCCGGAGGTGGTGGTGAGTGCGTCGGAAACGGATGCGGCTTTTACGGATCCGGAGGGTGGCTTGGCAGCGCAGGCGGCCGTTCTGCCGGGGGTTGTGCTGGATGCTCAGGGCGGGCCGGGCGGCCAGGGGGATCTGCGGATTCGGGGCGGCGCGTTCAGCGGGGCCGGTTTATCCGTGAACGGGCTCTCGCTCGGGAATGCGCAGACGGAGCATTTCAATGCGGAGCTTCCTTTGGCGGCGACGTTGTTTGATGAACCGTTTGTGCTGACAGGGGTTGAGCAGGCCTTGCAGGCAGAGGGGCATTTGAATGGTACGGTCAGCCTGAGGTTGCGTCCGATGGCGTTCTGCACGGAGGGCGAGGCGGGAATCGGGGCATATGAGAGCGGGTGGTTGCGCGGTTGCACGGCACAACGCGTGATGACTTCGGCCTCGGGCGGTCGGCTCGGGGTGGCGGCGTTTGGAGGTTATGACCGTTTCAATCATGTGAACGATGAGGATAATGATAACGAGGGAGTGCTGGGAGGCGGTCAGGTTCAGTGGTTGCGCGGGGATGTGCAGGCGGATGCCGTGGCCGGATATCGGGAAAAGTCTTTCGGAGCGCGTGGTTACTACGGCGTGCATCCGGATTATCCGGCGGATGAGAAGACGAAGGATTTTCTGCTGTTGGGTTCGTTGAGGCAAGGCACGGAGGAGAAATACACGGAAGGATCGGCGGCATACCGGGATTTTAATGATGATTACCGATTGGAGCTGCCGACATCGCTGTATCATAACGAACACCGCACCCGTACGGTATCGGCACAGGTCGGCGGGCGGAAACCGTTTTCCGATTGGGCGGGGGGCGTGTGGCGTTTGAGCGCGGATCAGGAGGAGCTGACGAGCGAGTCACTGGGGGATCACCGGCGGAGTCATGCCGCGCTGACACTGATTCCGGAGGTGCGGTTGAAGGCGTGGTGTTTTGCGGCGGGTGTGCGGCAGGAATGGTTCGAACGGGAGGAACCGGCGATGCTTCCGCAGGTTTCGGTGCAGTGGGAGGGGGTGTACGGTCAGTTGGTGGAGTTGGCCTGGAGTCGAACGGTGCGGCAGCCTTCGTATACGGAATTGAATTATGAATCACCGGCGAGTCTGGGGCAGGAGGGTTTGGATAATCAGTTTGCCGATACGCTGGAGCTGCATTGGAAGCTGGCGCGCGATGTGTGGAGTTTGGAGATCGGGCCGTTCGCGCGGGAAACGAGGGATACGGTGGATTGGGTGCGCCCGACGGAGGCGTCGACGCGGTGGCTGGCTGAAAATGTCGGTACGGTTCGGGCGCTGGGCGCGGATGGTTCTGCGGTGTGGATGGTGCGGGAGGATTTGCGTTTGCGGGCGGATGGCATGTGGATGAGTCAGTCGGACAATGCGGATATTTATGCGAGCCGCTATGCGCTGGATTATATGCGGGTGCTGGTGCGGGTGCATGCGCAGTGGCAGGTGACGCACCGGGTGGATTGCGCGTTCAGTCAGGGGTACCGCCTTCAGGCGGAAAATCCGATGCGCGGACATGGTGACGAGCAGTGGCTCGCGGCGTTGCGGTTGGGGGTGCGCCTGCCGGGGTGCCGGGATGTGCGGTTGGTGCTTTCAGTGGAAAATTTGTGGGACGATGATTTCGAGGAGTTCCCGGGCCAGGCCACGGCCACGGGACGCCGCGTTTACGCGGGGGTGACGGCTGTTTTCTGAGCGGTGCGGTTCGCGTCGGGTTTTGCGTGTTGGCGGGGGGCAGACTTTTTCGTTGGGGTGTTTTGTTGTTCGCGGCGGGGGCATTCCACGTCCATGAGGGCGCCGGTGCGGGTGAGGCGCAGGGCACGCGGGCCAATGTTCGGCAGGTTGACGGGGCGCAGCAGGACATGCAGTTGAAGCAACTCGCGCAGCTGGTGATCGTTCAGGGCGAGTTCTTTGTAGGTGCGCCAGAGCACGTAGGTGCAGCCTTCCTTCCAATGCGAGCAGCCAATGCCCTTTTTGCCGGCGATGAGTTCGGCGCCGCAGAGGGGACAGCGTCCCCAGCGGGCCGGGTTCACGCGGGCGGCGACGGCGCCGCGCACGAGCTGGGCGGTGTAGTCGGCAATGGCCCGCATGAAGGCTTCGGGGGCATAGGTGCCTCGCTCGATGCGGTGGAGTTTCTCTTCCCATTCGCCGGTCATTTCGGGCGACTTGAGAAGGTTGTCCTGCAGGAGGGAGATGAGGAAGCGGCCCATGTCGGTGGCGAGTATGGTTTTCTTTTCGCGTCGGATGTAATTTCTTCGCAGAAGGGTTTCAATGATGGCGGCGCGGGTGGCGGGTGTGCCGATGCCGCTTTCCTTGAGGGCCTCGCGGAGGGTTTCATCTTCCACGAATTTGCCGGCGGACTCCATGGCGGCGAGGAGTGAATTTTCGGTGTAGTGTTTCGGGGGTTTTGTTTTGCCCTCGCGTACGGCGGGTTCGTGGGGGCCCTGCTCGCCGGCGGTGAAGGCGGGCAGTTCCTGGTCGTCCTCTTCCTTTTTCCTGGGCGCGGGGAAGAGGGCGGTCCAGCCGGGTTGGAGGATGACGGTGCCTTTGGCCTGAAAGGGCACGCCGTTGCTTTCGCCATCCACGGTGGTGACTTCCTTTTCGCAGTCGGGATAGAAGGCGGCGATGAGCTGCACCAGGATGGCATCGTAGACCTGCTGTGCGCGTTTATCGAGGGCATGCGGCGGGACGCCGGTGGGGATGATGGCGTGGTGATCTTTCACTTTTTCGTTGTCGGTGATGCGCTTGGAAAAGGCGAGGTGTTCGAGATCGAGTGCGGCGATGGCTTTGGGCTGAAGGGCGGCGAGGTCGTGCAGGATGCGGGGGATGCGCGGCTCGATGTCGGCGGTGAGGTAGCGCGAATCGGTTCGGGGATAGGTGATGACCTTCTGTTCGTAGAGGGTTTGGGCAATGGAAAGGGTCTGGGCGGCGGAGAGGTTGTAGCGGCGGTTCATGTCGCGCTGAAGGGCGGTGAGGTCGTAGAGCTGCGGGGAGCGGTCGGTTTTTTTTGCACCTTTGATGGAGCGGATGATGAAGGGCTGCCCCTGAATGGCGGCGAGTTGTTCGTTGGCCTTGGAGGGATCGGTGAAGCGTTCGCCGGTATATTTGAAGAGGACTTTGCGGTAGACCGTGGTGAGTTCCCAGAAGGGTTGCGTGTTGAAAAGATCGATGTCGTCGTCGCGCTCGACGATCAGGGCGAGTACGGGAGTCTGGACGCGTCCGAGGCTCCACAGCACGCGGTCGCCGCCGCCTGCCGTGCCGTAGCGTACGGTGTGGCAGCGGGTGGCGTTGAGGCCGACGATCCAGTCGGACTCACTGCGGCATCGGGCGGCGGCGTAGAGGGCGTCGTAGTCGTGTCCGTCCCGCAGACGGGCGAAGGCGTCGCGGACGGCTTCGGTGGTGAGGGAGTTGAGCCAGAGGCGTCGGAAGGGTTTGTCTTTGCATCCGGCGAGATCGGCGAGGTAGCGGAAGATGAGTTCGCCCTCCCGCCCGGCATCGGTTGCGCAGATGATGTCGTCGGCTTCGTTCAGCAGGCGCTGAATGACTTCGAACTGTTCTTTGACGCCCCTGTTCTGAATGAGTTTAAGGCGGAAGGCTTCAGGAATGAAAGGGAGCGTTTGCAGGTTCCAGCTCTTGAGTTCGGGGGCGTAGTCGCCGGGTTCCAGGAGGGTGACGAGATGCCCAAAGGCCCAGGTTACGGCGCAGCCCTTGCCTTCGAGGTAGCCGTCGCGCTTCGTTTTGATACCCCATACGGCGGCAATGTCGCGCGCCACGGAGGGCTTTTCTGTTAGGATAACTTTCATGTTTCTGAAATCTGCCCGCTGGTGTAGTCTCCGTTATACACAGATTGGGAGGGGTTATGGAAGAACAGAATAGCGCCGGGAGCGGTCGGGGGAGCGAAAAAAAAGTTTCCAATCATTGGAACTTTTTTTCTCGTTTTTTCCAATCATTGGAAACTTTTTTTCGGTTTTTTCCAATCGTTGGAAACTTTTCCGGCGTTTTTTCCAATCGTTGGAAACTTTTTTTTCATTTTTTCCAATCATTGGAAACTTGTCGGGCGCCTGTTTTTGTTCGTTCGGCGGGGGTGCTGCTGCTGGTCTGCGCGGGGGTGACGGCGGCGGGGCCGGTTCCGTTTGAGGAGGACGATACGATCGAGGAAATCCGGGAGAAGATCGCACTGAATGGGTACGCCTTCGAGGTGGCGACGAATGCGGTGTTCAATCTGCCGAGGGCGGAACGCAAGGCGCTGCATAACCGGCGTGCTTCGGAGCCGTCGAATTACCGGATGGCGGTGCCGGAGGATGCGGGGCCGCTCGAAGAGGTGTTGAAGGAGAGAAAGGCGCTGCCGGCGGCGTTTGACTGGCGGGACGTCGAGGGGCGTGCCTACATTGGCGGGGTGCGGGATCAGGGCAGTTGCGGGTCGTGTTATGCGTTCGGTGCGTGCGCGGCGGCGGAGAGCACCTACAATTACGCGATGGGTTTGTATGATGGGAGCGCGGTGGATTTTTCGGAATCGTTCATCATTTGGTGTCTGGGGACGTTGCCGGATTACAACGAGCATTTTTACGGATGCGACGGCGCGGATTATGATTATGCGGAACTGACGGCGATGACGCGGGAGGGCATCAGCTATGAGTCGGCCTTTCCCTATACGGTTTCCGGCTCGTGCGGTACGCATTGGAATGATCCGCGCGTGGTGTTTGATTCCTGGCATCGGATTCCGTGCGGCGACATCGAGGCGATCAAGACGGCGATCATGACGTATGGCGCGGTGGACGTGGCGGTCTATGTCGGTTCGGCTTTTGATGCCTACAGCAGCGGTATCTATGAGGATACACGCACGGCGTGCAACGGGTCGCCCTGCTATTACACCACCGCCAATCACGCGGTTGCGCTGGTGGGCTGGAACGATGCCGACGGGGGATATTGGATTCTGCGCAACAGTTGGGGCACGGGTTGGGGCGAGGGTGGGTATATGCGCATCCGCTACACCTCCGCCGTGGTCTCCTGCGAGGCCTGTTATTTCTATATGGAAACAGGCCCCACGATCACCACGCTGGCCGCCTCGAACCTGGGCGATAACACGGCCCGCCTGCACGGCACGGTCAACCCGAACAACCAGTATACGCAGTATTATTTTCAATACGGACTCAGCACCGCCTATGGGAACAACACGCCCACCCAAAGCGCGGGCAGCGGAAGCACCGAGGTGAATGTGCAGGCCGATCTTACCGGACTCGAACCACGCACCCTCTACCACTTCCGCCTCCTGGGCGTGAGCGGCGGACGCAGTATCCCCGGCGCCGACCGAACCTTCACCACCACCGGCGCGGCCGTGCCGCCCGATGTGGTGAGCCTCCCCGCGACCGGCATTTCGCATGAGTATGCCACGTTGAATGCGACGGTGAATCCGCGCGGCGCGGCGACCACCGCCTGGTTTGAATACGGTACAAATGCCGCGTATGGAAGGGCCACGTCCAAAACGGCGCTCGGTTCGGGCTCCACGGCGGTAAGCGCGAACCGGGCCATTACCGGGCTCCTGCCCGAGACGACGTATCACTTTCGTGCCGCCGCTTCGAATGCCGCCGGGATCACGTACGGCACCGGCCTTACCCTGCTTACTCTCCCGACCCCGCTCACGTTTATTGAGGAGGGTTTCGAGCATGGCGGGGAGATGCCCTCGGGTTGGACGGAGGAGTATGTGCGCCCCTGCGTGAATTGGCTGTTCCGCAACGGCGGCGATCAGTATCCCACCGCCGCGCACTCCGGCAGCTATAATGCCTATGCGTATTATGAGGGATGGGATGGACGCAGCACGCGCCTGATCACCCCGCCCATTGATTTTGGAACCAACCGCTATGCGAAGCTGACGTTCTGGCTGTTCAATGAAAACTGGGCGGGCGATCAGGATGTCCTGCGCGTACTGACCCGCAACTCCGAGCTGGAAGAATGGACGCTCACGGGAAGCTGGGATCAGAATCTCGCCGCGTGGACGCAGCAATCCATCTACCTGACGAATCTGAGCTCCACCTGTTTTGTCGCCTTCGAGGGCCTGCTCAATTACGGCTATGGCATTGCCGTGGATGATGTCATCATTGCCACCTGTGAGGCGCCCCCGGCGCCCACTCCCGCGCCCCCGGCTGCCCGCGCCGTGCGCAATGATTTCGATGGCGATGCCCGTTCGGACATCGGCTGCTATTACCCGCCCTCGGGTGACTGGTATTTCTATTTCAGCTCGAGCGGGTACGCCCAACGCGTGCTCGGGCACGTTAATTTCGTGCCCGTGACGGATGATTTCGATGGCGACGGCCTCTGCGATTACGCCACCTATTACGCACCCTACGGTTGGTGGGATATTCAGTGTTCTTCTGAAGGCCTGCGCCAAAATGATTTTGGTTTCGCCGGAACCCTTCCGATCACCGGGGATTTCGATGGCGATCGCTACGCCGATTACGGATGCTATTATCCGCCCACCGGCGCGTGGTATATTTACAAGAGCCGCGGCGGCTTCTGGATGAATTATTTCGGCTACAGCGGGACCCTACCCGTGATCGGCGATTTCGATGGCGACGGCATCGATGATTATGGATGCTATGATCCGCCCGCCGGTGCGTGGTACATCTACAAAAGCCGGGATGGCTTCTGGGTGAATCATTTCGGCTATGCCGGAACCCTTCCGGTCACCGGGGATTTCGATGGCGACGGCCTGTGCGACTTCGGTTGCTATCATCCGCCCACGGGCGGGTGGTATATTTACAAGAGCCGCGATGGATTCTGGGCCAACTACTTTGGATTCGCAGGCACCACCCCGATCGTTGGCGACTATGACGGCGACGGCATCGATGACTTCGGTTGCTATTATCCGCCCACCGGTGGGTGGTACATTTACAAGAGCCGTGACGGCTTCTGGATGAATTATTTTGGTTATGAAGGTACCATTCCCATTGAATAGAACGAAAGGCATGCGGCTATGATCTGGGTGGTTTTGGTACTACTTCTTTTGTTTTCTTCGGTATTGCTCGGGGTGTTCGGACTGCTTCATGTGTTTGCCTGGGCGCGGCTCTATCATCCGCACCGGCGCATCGAACAGACCCCCGCCGAGGCCGGCCTGAATTTCGAGGAGGTCACGCTCGTCACAGCGGATGATTGCCGCCTGAACGCCTGGTGGTTGCCGAATCCCGAGGCGTGCGTCACGGTACTCATGTGCCATGGCAACACCGGCAACATGGGCGACTGCCTTCCGCGCATTGCCGACCTGCACGCCATGGGCGCTCACGTGCTGCTCTTTGATTACCGGGGCTACGGGAAAAGCCGCGGACTACCCACCGAGCGAGGGCTCTGCCGTGATGCGGCGGCGGCATACGAATGGTTGCGCACCACGCAATACGACAACGCCGAACAACCGCCCATCATCCTGTTCGGGCATTCGCTGGGCGGGGCCGTAGCCGTGAAAACCGCCGTGGATAAGCCGGTGGCCGGATTGATCCTGGAGAGCACCTTCACCTCCATCCGGGAGATCGCGCTGGTCTTGTATCCGTTCATCCCTCCACGGGCGGTGCGGTTCATCAATCAGCGGTTCGACAGTCTTTCGCGCATCGCTTCCGTACAGGCCCCGATACTTATCGCCGCCGCCTCCGAGGATACCCTCGTCCCCGAAGCGATGGGCCGCCGCCTCTTCGAGCACGCCCGCGAGCCCAAGCAGTTCTGCGAACTGAGCGGCGACCACATAACCTCCGGCTGGCGTCTGACCCCCGCCTTCGGCGAGGCCGTGACCGAAATGATTCAGGCCGTGTCGAGGGAGACGGTGAAGGTTTCTTCCTGTTCGCCGGCCTCGTGAAGGAGGCGTCCGGCGGGGTCAATCACGGCGGAGGCTCCGGCATAGGGGATGTCGAGATCGGGGGGGATCTGTTCGGTTCCGGCCTGATTCACCCCCACAACAAACAACTGATTCTCAATGGCGCGGGTACGCAGCAGACTGCGCCAGTCGTCGCGCCGGGCGAGTGGAAAGGCGGCGGAGAGAAGGACGAGATCCACGCCGGCCAGGGCGTAGGTGTGGAAGAGTTCGGGAAAGCGCAGGTCGTAGCAGATGGCCAGTCCGATGCGGCCCCACGGAGTCTCGGCGATGACGGGCCGGGTGCCGGGTTGGAGGTGCCGGTCTTCATAGATGGGGGCGAAGAGGTGGATTTTGGCATATTCTGCGGCGAGGTGTCCCTCGGCATTGAAGAGGAGAAGGCTGTTGGTGAGGCCACCGGTGACCGGGTTGCGGGAGAGCATGGACCCGGCAATCCAGATCTGGTGCCGCCGCGCGAGAAAGGCGAGGCGTTGGCGCTGTTCGGCGCACTGGTCGGCGAGGTGCGGCAGGTCATTCCAGGCAAAACCGGTGGTCCACATTTCGGGCAGGCATATCCAATCGGAACCGGTCTGCGCCGCTTCGGCGATCCGGGTTTCGGCGCGACGGATGTTTTCATCGGGCCGGGCCTGCATCACCTGCATCTGAACGATGGTGAGGGTCAGTTTCATGTGGGTTATCCTACCAGCGTCCCCCCGCAGGCGGTCAATGCTATTTTGGGATTGCAATTCGTGCGGCGGGCTGAAAAACTCCCGTGCTTCCGGGCGCTGCCGCTTTGGCTTGTAGGGCCGGACGGAACGGACGCGGTGGCGTTTTGTAACTCTTTCGTAATCAGTAAAATAGCAGACCCCGCACGGGGCTGCGGGATATATAAAAAGGGAGCGCGGCAGAATGAGTGGAGTCAAACGGGCGATTATCAGTGTATCGGATAAAACAGGCGTGGTGGCGTTTGCGCGGGCGCTGGCGGACCTGGGGGTGGAACTGCTTTCCACGGGTGGAACGGCCAGGGCCATTCGTGAGGCGGGTATTGCGGTGAAGGACATCTCCGAGTTCACAGGCTTTCCGGAAATGATGGATGGCCGCGTCAAAACGCTGCATCCCCGGGTGCATGCCGGATTGCTTTGCCTGCGCGACAGCGAAGATCACATGAATCAGATGAAAGAGCAGGGCATGACGCCGATTGATCTGGTCTGCGTGAATCTCTATCCCTTCGAAGCCACCATTGCCAAATCCGATGTGACCCTCGAAGAGGCCATTGAAAATATCGACATTGGCGGTCCGACCATGCTGCGCTCGGCGGCCAAAAACATGAAGTATGTCACCGTGGTGACGAATCCGGATGATTATGACCGGGTCATTGCGGAGATGAAGGCAAACGATGGTGCGACGACCGAAGCCTTCCGCTTCGAACTTGGGCAGAAGGTATACGCCCGGACGGCGGAATACGATGCGATGATTGCCCGGTATTTGGGCCAACGGCTGCCCGAGGGCGCGCCGCAGCCTTTTGTGATTGCCTGTACGGGCGGCGTCACACTCCGGTATGGGGAGAATCCGCACCAACAGGCGCGCTTTTATAAAAATGCGGCAGCCACGGAAGCCTGTATTGCTCATACGGAAGTGCTGCACGGCAAGGAAATGTCGTTCAACAATTATGTGGATGGTAACGGCGCGCTCGAGGCGGTGAAGGAACTGAGCGGAGAGGCCGGCGTGGCGATTATCAAACACACCAATCCCTGCGGCTATGCCACGGGAAAGACCCTTTCAGACGCGCTCGAAGCGGCCTGGGCGGGCGACCCGGTTTCGGCGTTCGGCAGCGTGATCGCGGTGACGCAGCCGGTGGACCTCGCCTTTGCCGAGACGCTGAAGGGCCGATTTGTCGAGGCGATCATCGCGCCGGATTTTGATGCCGAGGCGCTGGATTATCTGATGAGCAAGAGCAAAAACATCCGCCTGCTCAAGCTGGAGCAATCGATGGGTCGGGCCGGGTCGGGGATGGATGTGAAGCAGATCAACGGCGGCTGGCTGGTGCAGGACCGCGATATGGAGCTGATCGCCCAGTTCGAGAGCGTGACGAAGATTCCCTTTCCGGAAGAAAAACGCGCGCTGGCGGAGTTTGGTATGAAGGGCTGCAAGCATGTGAAATCGAATGCGATTCTGTTGGTGCGTGAATATGCGCCCGGATTTTATTCGGTGCTGGGCATGGGGGCGGGACAGCCGAACCGGGTGGATGCCGTGCGCAAGCTGGCGATTGCCAAGGCGCGCGAGAACGTGGCACTGCTCTATGCCGAAGAGGCGGGCTATCAGCAGGATCCCGAGGCCTTCTTCAAGAAAATCATGAACGAAACGGTCTTGATTTCGGATGCGTTCTTCCCGTTTGCCGACAATATTGAATTCGCCGCCGAGGCGGGTATCCGCTACATCCTGGAGCCGGGCGGTTCCGTGCGCGACGACGAGGTGATTGCCGCTGCCGACGAAAAGGGCATCGCCATGGTCTTCACCGGTATGCGGCATTTTAAACATTGAGGAAGCCGAGGCGGAGAAGGGGTTGACAGCCGGGCAAGTGATGTTTATCTTAAGTTGAACTTGGTTTTGAGCAAAAGAGGTGTCTCATGACGGTAACAATCAATGCCCGCGAGTTGAGGTCGGATTTGGGTCGGGTGGTAAAGTTGGCGCGGGGCGGCCAGCATTTCACGGTGCTGTATCGCAGCCGCGTGGCCTTTGAAATCATGCCTCCCGGAAGAGATTCGGCATTTGATGGTGATTTGACTGAAGACACGCTGTATGGCGCGGAGGCGGTGGGCTCTTCTTCAAGTGGTCGGGTAGCCCGTGATCACGACAAGGATTTGTACGTATGAAATGGTTGTTTGTGGATACGGCGGGCTGGTTTGCTGCCGCCGATGCCGCTGATTCGTCGAATGCCAGGGTATGCGCAGCGCGGGATCACTGGCTCGAGCAGGGTGGCGGTCTGCTTACCACTGATTACGTGGTGGACGAAACCTTGACGCTGCTTCGTATGCGCATGAATGTCCAGGCCGCCGAGAGATGGTGGAAACAGATTGAAGGCAGCAAGCGGGTGCGCATCGAATGGATCAATCCGCAGCGCTCGGATCAGGCGAGAACGCTTTTTTTTCGTTATCGGGATAAGTCGTTTTCTTTTACCGATTGCGTCAGCTTTGTCGTTATGAAGGAATTGAAAATAAAGAAGTCGTTGACGCTCGATACTCATTTCCGTCAGGCCGGATTCGACCTGCTGCCCGGTAAGGCATGACGGACGGATAAGAGACGTTGCAACAGGAATATAGTATGCCAACACGTATAGAAATCGGTTTAAAACGCGGGGTGAAGGATGCCCGCGGAAATGCAGTCGTTAAAAAAGCAAAAGGGTTTCTGAACCTGCCGCTGAGGGCCTGCCGCACCCGGGACGTCTATAAGCTGGATGTGCGGCTCTCCCGAAAGGAGCTGACGGAAGTCCGTAAGGCGTTCACGGATCCGGTGGTGGCGCAATCGGCGGTGAATCGGCTGTATGTGCCGGTGTTCGATTGGCTGGTCGAGGTGGGATTCAAGCCCGGCGTGACGGATAATGTGGGCCGTACCGCCCGCGCGCTGGCGGAGGACGTGCTGAACCGCAAACTCGATGACGGCGAGCAGGTGGCCACCGCCGTGCAGTATTTTTTCAAGGGGGATCAATTGACCCGCGGGCAGATGCTGAATATGGCGCGTCAGCTCCTGGCCAATACCCTCATTCAAACCATCGGGATTTTTTCGCCCGAAGAATGGGCGGCGCACTCGGTGGATGCTGAACTGCCGAAAATGCCGGATGTGCCCGTTGAGGTGAAAACCTATGATCTGAGTGGGCCTGATCAGGAACTGCTGCGCATCAGCCGTGAGGGCATCCTCTCGTTGAGCCTCGCGGAAATGCAGGCGATACGCGATTATTATCTGCGTCCCGATATTCAGGCCGCACGCGCCCGGCACGGGCTGCCGGTGGATCGTCCGACGGATCTCGAACTCGAAGCGCTCGCGCAAACCTGGTCGGAGCATTGCAGTCACAAAATTTTTGCCGCCGAGGTCGATTATGAAGATGAACACGGGCGCCGTGAGACGATTCAATCGCTCTTTAAAACATATATCCGCGGCGCCACGGAAAAGGTGGCGGAGCAGATTGACTGGCTGGTTTCCGTGTTTGTGGATAATGCGGGGGTGATCCGTTTCAACGATCATCTCAACGTGACGTTCAAATGTGAAACGCACAACAGCCCCTCGGCGCTGGATCCTTACGGCGGCGCGATTACGGGTATCGTGGGATGCAACCGCGACCCGATGGGCACGGGCATGGGGTCGGAACTGCTTTGCAATACGTGGGGCTACTGCCTGGGCTCGCCTTTTTACGAAGGGGAAGTCCCGGAGGGATTGTTTCATCCGCGCATCATTCGCGACGGGGTGCATCACGGCGTGATCGACGGCGGAAACCAGAGCGGCATTCCCTACGCACGCGGGTTCGAGTGTTTTGATGACCGCTACATCGGCAAGCCGCTGGTGTATTGCGGAACGGTCGGCCTGCTGCCTGCGCAGATCAACGGCAACCCCTCCGAAGAAAAACAGGTGCTGCCCGGCGATCTGATTGTGATGGCGGGTGGCCGCATCGGCAAGGACGGCATTCACGGCGCGACCTTTTCCTCCGAGGAACTGCGCCAGGAATCGCCCGCACAGGCGGTACAGATCGGCGACCCGATCACGCAGCGCAAGCTGTATGAATTCATCATCGAAGCGCGTGATCAGGGGTTGTTCCGCGCGATTACCGACAATGGCGCGGGCGGGTTGAGTTCCTCGGTGGGCGAGATGGCGGAGTTTTCGGGCGGCATGGATATGGATCTCACGCACGCCCCGCTGAAATATGCGGGCATGCAGCCGTGGGAAATGTATCTTTCCGAGGCGCAGGAGCGAATGACGCTTGCCGTGCAGCCTGAAAAAATCGAGGCATTTCTGGCGCTGGCGGCGCGGCGCGATGTGGAGGCGACGGCGCTTGGCACCTTTACCGACAGTGGTGAAATGATCATTCGCTATCAGGACCAGGTCATTGCCCGGCTCGATATGGAGTTTCTGCACGATGGATGCCCGCGGATGCGCATTCCGGCGCTCTGGCGCAAGCCATCGCCTCCGACGCCGAAGCCCTCGCGCAAGGGGCTGTGCAACCGGCATCTCATCGAGCTGATGGCCCGACTCAATGTATGCTCGAAGGAATACAAGGCCCGCATGTACGATCATGAGGTGAAGGGGCGCACCGTGATGAAGCCGTTTACGGGAGTGCAGTGCGACATCCCCGGCGATGCGACCGTTCTGTTGGCGGAGTATGATACGAAGGAGGGCATTGTGGTGGCCGATGGCATCAATCCCTTTTATTCGGATCTCGATGCGTATGCCATGGCTCAGTCCTGCGTGGATGCGGCGGTGCGGCGTATCATCAGCGTGGGCGGGCGGCTTGACCGTATCGCCGCGCTGGACAATTTCTGCTGGCCGGATCCCGTGCTGTCGGAAAAGACGCCCGACGGCCCGTACAAAATGGCACAGCTCGTCCGCGCGAACAAGGGGCTGTACGATATCACCACGGCCTACCTCACGCCGCTGATCTCCGGGAAAGACAGCATGAAAAACGATTCGGTGCGCGGGGGCCGCAAGATTTCCATTCCGCCCACACTGCTGATTTCCACGGTTGGAAAGATGGATGACATCCGCCGGGCTGTGAGTCTGAGTTTTAAGGAGCCGGGGGATCTGATTTATGTGGTGGGCCTGACGAAGAATGAACTGGGCGCATCGGAATACTTCCGGATGCTGGCCGAAGAACAGGGCACGCCCGAGCACTGCGGCGGTTTTGTGCCCGAGGTGAATATTCCCGAGGCCCTGGCCACATACCGTGCCATGCAGTGCGCCGTGGAACAGGGTCTGCTGCGTTCCTCGCACACGCCGACGCTCGGCGGACTGGGCGCCGGGTTCGCCCTGTGCGCACTGGGCGGCGATCTTGGAACAGAGATTGATCTTTCCGCCGTGCCCTGCGAGCCGGATATGGAACCCGAGGCGATCCTGTTTTCCGAATCCAACAGCCGTTTTATCGTGACGTGCCGCCCCGAAAAGGCCGCTGCACTCGAAGCCGTTTTTGAGGGGGTGCCTCTGGCGCGGGTGGGGCAGGTGGCCGATTCCGGCGAGCTGTACGTGACCGGGGGTATGGGCAAAAACGTGGTACACGCCAGGCTGAATACCCTGCGTGCCTCCTTTAAAAAAACGCTCGATGGAATCTGAGGAATTATGAAACCGAATATACTGATTATCACCGGGTACGGATTGAACTGCGAGGCGGAGTCGCGGCAGGCCTGGAACATGGCCGGGGCGGAGACCTCTCTCGTGCATCTGAACGATCTGATTGAACAACCCGCGCGCCTCCACGATGCGCAGGGCCTTATGTTCATTGGCGGGTTTTCCTATGGCGACCACATGACCTCGGGGCACGTCTTTGCGCAGCGCGTGAAACACCGTTTGCAGGAGGAGTTGGCACGCTTCATCGCCGAAGAAAAGATCATTCTGGGTGTGTGCAACGGATTTCAGACCATGACCAAAATCGGCCTGCTGCCGGGAGTGGATGGAAAATACTTCGAGCAGTCGGTGGCGCTGATGCACAATGACTGCGGAACGTTTCAGGACTTCTGGATTCACGTGTGCTTTGAGGAGGAATCGCCGTGCGTATTTACGCGCGATCTTGGGCCGATGATGCTTCCGATCCGTCATGGAGAGGGCAAGCTCTTTACGCTCGACCAGGGGTTGCTGGATGAAATGGAGGCGAAGCATTGTGTGGCCTGCCGCTATATCGACCCGGCTACGGAGCAACCCACGCAGGAATTTCCGCACAATCCAAACGGCTCGCTGAACGCGATTGCCGGGCTGTGCGATCCCACCGGACGCCTCTTCGGGTTGATGCCGCATCCCGAAGCGTTTCTCTTCCCGGAGAATCATCCGCACTGGGAGCAGCAGCACCTGTGGAATGAGGCCCCCGCGCAGGGCGATGGACTGAAACTTTTTCAGAACGCGGTGGACTATCTGAACGGATGAGGGGTGAAGAGCGAGGGCTTTTCCGGGGTGACGCGTGGTCGCCGAAGCGGGACCTTTTCGTTGAAGCGGAAAGAACTCATAGACTCTTTTCCTTCCCATTCAATTCGCGAACCAGCCGATCCAGCATTCCGCCCGGCGTCACATGCGGCAACCAGAGTTTGTCTGCATGTTCCAGCACAAACCGGTTGCGCTGTTCCGCAGCCGCCAGATCGCCGTCGCGATTGCGCATTTCCAGCATCAGCATGCGGTTTTGTTCGAGCGCTTCCAGAACACCGGGGCTCATTGCCCCA
This sequence comes from Kiritimatiellia bacterium, assembly GCA_028708815.1. GTDB lineage: Bacteria > Verrucomicrobiota > Kiritimatiellia > RZYC01 > RZYC01 > JAQVYB01. Next base: position 74,162 of record JAQVYB010000002.1, read on the forward strand.
TCCAGTCCCCAGACCGGGCAAAAAATTACCGGCAGTTTCAGCTCCAGCAGTTTGGTGAAAATCTCTTTCTCCATCGTGGAATGGAAGCCGCTGAGATAGACTCCAGTTTTATGACTCGGTCGGCTTCAATGCGAAGTGGATGTTCACGGATTCCTGGC
>JAQVYB010000061.1 GCA_028708815.1 Kiritimatiellia bacterium
ATTTCCGTTCTCAACATGCGTCTGAGAGACTTCCAGCGTACCTTCATTGAACACAAAATGCGCATCCGACCCGGTGGTCATACGGAGGAAACCAAGCTGCATCGTTCCGCCATCAAAGGTATTGGTGCCATGGCGAATATCAAATTCATTCCCCACCACAAACGTGCTGTCGTTAATCTCGAGACAATTATTCACGGCGCTATCCTGATCACCCATAACAAAGCTACCGCCCACATACACCACTGCACCGGCCTCGATGCTTACCCGGCTCAGGGTCCCGCTGTATCCCAACGTTACCCCATTGAGATTAGACCAGACAGAGCCGGCACCCGTAACCGTCACGCCGCATCCCTTGGTCAGACCTTCCCGTCCGATCTCCATGTCTGTGGTTCTAAGCAGGGAACCATTGGCTACCGTAATCAAACCGGTGGAATTATCCCGCATACCGAGCGCCACATAATTCAAACTACCGGTGGAAGCATTCAGCAACAGCTCACCCTTGGCTCCATCGGCCACAATTCCATCCCAATCCGTCCCGCCGATGCCCGTTCCGCCTGCAGACATGTTGAAAGCCGACCCATTGGAAAGGGAGAGCAACCCATCCCCTTCCAACCCGAACACCACCATCATACCCTCTTTGGTCTGATTCAGCACAGAACCGTGATCTAAATATATTTGCCCCCTGGCTCCTGCGGATTGACCCACTTGGAATTCATCACTCAGGTTAATGACTGCATTATTGTCCGCTATCAATGCGCCGAACGCCCCGGAAGCCTGCCCAACCGTGATGGAGGACCCCATCTCCAACGTGGAATTATCCAAGGCGACCAGCCCGACACCACCAGAATCAGAACCAATCTGCAAGGCCCCGTTCGTGATCAGCAGGCTCGAATCGTTGAGTTCCAAAGAACCATCCCCGGTTTCACCCACTTTGAAATCGCCGTTGATGGACGCCAAATAACTGTTATTCGCCATTTGCACGATGCCGGTATTTCCGGTATACCAACCAATAGACGCTCCTGCTGATAGCGTCCCGGTAGAAGCATTCATTAAAACAACTGCTTTGGCGCCGGTCCATTCGGACACCCAGTCGGCGCCGCCCATGGATACAGGGGCCGCCGCACTGAACGTAGCGCCATTGGAAAGCGACAAAAGGGCGTCGCCCTGGGTGCCAAACACCACACGCATATCCCCTTTCGTTGAGGAGAGCGTACTACCATGGTCCACATGAAGGCGTCCCATCGAACCTTCCCCTTCGGCAATGCGGAATTCATCATTCACGGTCAACGTGGAGGCATTGTCCACATTCAATAAGCCATCACCCATCTGGCCGACAGCCAGAGAACCGTCCACGGTCAGCAACGCGCCATTCGCCACCTGCACAACCCCGGTGGCCTGAGTGCCCGAACCCACCTGAAGCTGCCCGCTGATTGAGCCCGTGGAGGCATTTAATATCCAACGTCCATAAGAAGCCGGGTATTCGTCCCAATCCGACGCGCCCAGGAAAACCCCCCCGGCTATATTTACGTTCACACCATTCGAACAGGTTAACTCCCCGTACCCACACCCCATACCTAACATAACATTGTCGTCACCATTCTCTTGCGTTAAGACACTTCCGTGATCCAGGTTAATCACGCCGGTGGCATCTGAGTTGTACGGGATATACAAGCCATTGGCTATCGTGACGGACGAAGTGTTATCCAGCGCCATCAGACCCGTGGAATACTGCTGGCACCCCATGTTCACATGGTCGGCTACCGTCAGTTCGGAATGGTCCATATACAGAGCACCCTCTCCGGCACCATCCCCGAAGGCCAGATAGTTTCCGCAGGAAATGGTTGAATTGGTTGAATAGATCGTTCCCTGCCCGCCGAATCCCAGATCAATCTGGTTGCCTGTTTCCAAGCCGGCGTTCGCGGTCAACACCACTACCCCGGTTGATCCTCCGTTATCCGCAATGCGCAAACCGTTCAGTCGGTTTGTGGACGCATCCAGATATAAACGCCCTTCAATACCATTCTGTTCGCCAATAGTCTGGTCATACGAAACTTCGATCATCGATGCGTTTGAGGCCGTCAGCGTACCATTTCCAAAACGCCCGATCACCATGCCTCCATCGGACAGTTCCAGCCATGCCTGATCATCCAGCCATACCTCACCCGAAGAGTCCGTTTCACTTCCAGCCGTAAACCCTCCGCTGTTCAAATGAAACGCACTGCCACGAATACCCAATGTTCCCACACCGTATTGACCGACGGTGATCCCATCCGACTGCTGATTCAGGACGGAACCATTCACCACGTACAATTCTCCGGTGGCCTGCGGGTAGGTTCCGATCTGAATACTTTTACCCACCGTCGCCGTCGAGGCATTCAGCAGCCAGGAACCATAGGCCCCGGGGCAATCCACATAAAACTTCTCATTTTCCTCATCCCACCAATCCACGCCACCGAGATATATATTTCCATACATCTCGAATGTCGCACCGTTGGAACAGGTCATTTCGCCATCACCCGTAAATCCAATAATTATCGGGACATCTCCATTCGTTATTGAAAGCGAGCCGCCCGCATCCAGACGAATCGTCCCGATGGAATCGGAATAACTGCCCAGGCGAACATCCTGGCCCAGGGTCATTTCGGAAGAATTGATCACCAGAGTTCCCTGCGCTCCCGCCGAACTGTCATCATCCCACTGCCCGCCGACATTCAACCCGCCATCGGAATGAAACGCGGAGTTGTTTGAGAGTACCAGCCAGCCTTGGCCCCAGCCACCCACATAGCTCGAAGAACCGCCATCCGCCTGTTCCCACAGGCTCTGCGCATCCAGAATAAAGCCAGCCAAACCACCGCTTGCGGCACCGACATTCACGCCGCCGGATACCGTCGAGGTGGCCACATAATAATGCAGCCAGCCTTCGCTGCCCGATCCGTTCGCCAGCGTAATTCCGTTGGCGCTGTTCAGCACGGCATTGCTCACATGCACATGCCCATAACCATTTTGACCAATCCAAATCCCTCCGTCATGTACATCCAGAACACCCTGATTCGCCAACCAAACCACGCCGGTCGAACCGCTGTAATCACCCACATTCATATTGTTGTTATACGAGTGCAATTCGCTATCGCGAATATCCAGCAAACCGTTTCCAGCCATCCCGACAATGAAATCGCCGGACATAATGCTCAGCACCCCCCCGGAAGCCACATACACCTCGCCGGTGGTATCGGACCGGTTATTCCCGATAGCCGTTGGATTTCCTGCGCCCTGTACCGTGGTGGTCGATGCATTAATCCGTACCACGCCATATGCCCCCGGACAGTCATCTTCCCAGATTACTCCTGCGACCAGAAGGTTCCCTTCCATGTTAATGACAGCACCGTTGGACGCAGACAGTTCCCCACGCCCATAATAGCCGATCACATGAGGAGTTCCCTCCTGCGTCAAGGTCAAGCCGGAAGCATTGTCCAGCATCATATGGCCTTCGGCTCCGGATTGATCCCCTAGCAGCAGTTGATTATCAACCGTCAGCAAAGAACCGTTATCCGCCATCAGCGTACCATAGCCTTCTCGACCGACCAGCAGGCTGTTTCCATCGATTTCCAACAATGAGACATCACCCAGATATACGGATCCCTGCGAACCGCTTTGTTGCCCTACAGAGAACTCGGTATATGAATGGACCTGTCCATTGCGCACGTCCAACAATCCCTTTCCTGCGTTTCCAACATAAAAGTTTCCTGAATTCACGCTTAAATTCCCGCCTGCGGCCACATAGACTTCTCCCGTGCTGTCGGTCCCATTGGCAATAGAGGTGGGAAAACCCGATCCCTGCACCGTCGTGGTTGACGCATGGATACGCACTATGCCATACGCCGCCGGATGATCTTCCCATATCGGCCCCGCCACCAGCAGATTACCCTGCATGTTCAAGACGGAGCTGTTCGACAGACAAAGCTCTCCCCGTCCTCCGAATCCGACCACATGGGGCGCCCCATCCGATGGAAGTTCCATAAATGAACCGTGATCCATCCATAGATGCCCCAAGGAACCGGACTCCAAACCCAGAAACAGGATGCCACCACCAGAGAACTGGGCCTCCCAATCGGCATGAACAGTGCCCTGCCCCCCCTCTGCCTGGCCAATGATAAACTCATTACCCACCATTAACGAAGCATTGGATACCCCCATTTGCCCATCGCCTGACATTCCGACTCGCAGGTTTTGTTCATGAACCTGCACCAGCCCATTGTTCGCCAACCAGACACGCCCGGTTGATCCGGCTTCCTGCGCAACAACCATCTCGTCGTTGTAAACATGCAGTTCCCCTTGGTCCGTCACTCCGACGCGTCCGATTGAGCCGGCTATCCGCGCAACACCCATTCCGCCACCGTAAACATGCGCTTCGCCCTCTCCACTCACCTCTAACAAGCCATCGCCGAATTTCCCGATATCAAGCCCATCCGCCAGCACGGAGAACAGTCCGCCATTGGCCACGTAAAGCTCCCCTGTCGCCTGCGGATAAGAACCCACCTGCACCTGCCGAGCCACCGTGGACGTCGAAGCATTCAAGGTCACGGACCCGAACGCCCCCGGACAATCCACGTCAAACGGTTCCGATCCCGGCCAATCCACGCCGCCGACGAACATGTTTCCGGCAATATTTGCCATAGCGCTGTTGGAGAACATCATGCTGCCGCGCCCCTGGAATCCGATCAGGACCGACTGATCCCCGTTCTGCATTTCCAGATAACTCGCATGATCGAGATAAAGGGCTCCCTCGGCACCCTCCTGATTGCCTACCGTGAAACCGTTGGAGGAAATCAGGCTGGACTCCGTGTCCAGATAAATGGCGCCCCTGGCTCCGGATTGATTCGCCACCGTAAACCCGCTATCCATATCTACCGTCGAATTGGTCGCGCCCAAATACCCCACGCCTTGATTTCCGACGGTCAGGCTGTCTCCGACATACAAATAAGCCGAATTCGCCAAAGAAAGTTCACCTGTTGCACCGCTGTTTGAACCCATGGATAACTGACAGTTATCCAGATGAATTTCGGAGGCATCCGCACTCATCCGCCCCAACCCGGTGTCTCCCAACGAAATCCCTTCCGACGTCACATTCAGGCGGCCACCCGATACCAGAACCACATCGCCCGTCGTGCCCGCATATTCACCCACCGCCACGGATTTGCCAAAGGTGTTCGTCGATGCATCGATCTTCATCAGTCCATAGGCGCCGGCCTCTCCCCCTGATCGTCCACCAACTCGGGCATTCCCCGCCGCCTGAAGGATGGTGCCGTTGGACGTGTATAAATAGCCTCGGCCCATCGCTCCGACATTGATCGGATGCGAATCAATCTGCTGGGTCAATGTGCTTTCATTATCCATCACGACAACAGCCTCCGAGAAACGCTGATCACCGATATATATGGCTTGCGTCACCGTGATATCTGATCCGTCCAAACGCAACAAGGCCACAGTACTCTCCTGGCCGCCCACATTCAGGGAATTGCCGACCATGACGGAGGAGATAATCAGATGAACCACGCCGGTGGCACCATCACTGACCGCCAACTCAATATTCTCTCCACAGGTCAACGCTGTATTCGTCGCCCATAGCGCGCCATAACTCTCCCGTCCCACTTCGAGCCGGTTCCCCAGGGTCAATGACCCTCCGCCCATTAACAACGTTCCCGGATTCTCATCACCGATCGTCAGCGCATAGACCACCTCACCCACCTGCGAGATCATCCCCGTATAACTTCCGCCGATCAGAGCCGTTGCACCGGCATTCGGTTCCGTGTCTCCCTCCCAGTTACCCGCATTGCTCCAGTCGCGATCCGGATAGGCTCCTGCATCCCACACATACGTGGCATGCTCCACCAGATCGCCCCAGGATTTGGCGATTCTGATTTCATCTATGCAACAATCACCCGGCGTCCCGGAGGAAGCGCCGCCCGTGACCTTAACACCGTTCACGCTGTTCATCAAATTCGCAGGAACGGTCACGGTCACATCCCAGGACCCCGGCTCACTTTCCGGCACGGTATCCGTCTTGTAATACGCCTTGGCCTTCAGCTCACGAGTGCTGAAATCATACGCGGCAATGATCAGATAGTCCTGGCCGTATCCCGCAGTCAGTCCGTAGGAAGACCCCGTATCCGACCCGTCCACCGATACGCCCAACTGCTGATCCTGAGAAGATATTTCACCGGAAAAGACCTTTTCCACATCATTACTCATGAAAGCGATGCCGAGCCATTTTCCTGCACCGCCGTACTGGAAATTCATCAGATAGCCCAGATAGATTTTCCCGGATGTGCGCGGCTCAAACCAGCGATTCAGGGAGTATCCCGTATTGTCCGCCGGCGTAAAGGCCATCTTGTTGCCGTGCGTGGACGGATAGCCGGTTACCGTACTTAAACTGACGGCACCGGCGTAGAAGCGGCTTGCCGTCCCCGTCCACTCATTCGACCAGCCGTAACCACCATCCTTCGTGTTCAGGTCCTGATTCTCAAAATACGAGAAAGGTTCCACAATGGTGCCACCGGGATATTCCGGCGTGGCGGCATATTTCGCGTACCCTCCCGCTTTCACCGTGCCATCGCACTCGGAATAATAAGAATAATTTTCCGTGAAGAAGGCATAATAATATTCCGTGCCCGGAGTCAGTTCCAGATCGTAAATCTCCGAACCCGTTCCGAGATAGATCACCGTGTTCCGATCATCCGTGCCGTACGTATCCAACACATCATAGGCCGTTCCGTTTTCCGGCGCGTCCGGCCAATCCCCCTGCCGACGCACCACCAGCACCTGATACGGCTCCACACGCTGCCACGATACATACATGGCTTCCGCGCCCTGATTGTTCGTCACATAGCACTCCACGGCACAAGGCAGATTCGTGGTCATGTAGCGCACATTCAAATCGTTTTCATCGCTCGCTTCCAATGTGAAGAATCCGGCTGTTTCCGACGACCAGTTATTTGTGGAGAGAGTGAATTTGTTGGATTCAAAACCGCTCACCGAGGTTCCACTGACCACCGTCCAAACGTAATTGCTGTCCGGATCCCAGTTGGAAATGTTGTCATCGTGCAGTTCAATGGTAAATGTATCATCCGAGGTGGACGAAACGGTAATTCCACCGGCGGCAATCAGGTCCCATCCCGATCCGGCGCTGCCGCTCACATTGCCGAAGTCGACCCGATAGGTTCCGCCTGTACCCAGCGTCAGACTGCCGGAAGTCAGTGTTCCGATGGCGTTTTCCGTGCCGTCGCCGGGCAGCACCGTGCCTTCAATCACTGTGGTCGGTACAGCACCCGCTCCTTCGAGCGTGGTACCCACCGGAACCGTCAACCCCGACGAATCGGAAATATCCCCGTTCACCACCAGGACTCCCTGCTCCAGCACGGTCGATCCGGTATACGTGGAATCGCCGCTCAATACCAAAGTACCCGCGCCCGTCTTCCTTACATCCCCCGCACCATAGATCACGCCCGGGACTGTCAACGTCTTTGTATCCGCCACAGAAAGGACGGCCTCAATCTCCGCAATGGTGAAGCCCCAGTTGGCGTGAAGAGACAGCGTTTCCGTAGCCAGCAGGGTGGCTGCCGAGGTGATGTTAATCTTATCGGAATAGACGCCCGCTGAATCATCACCGAGATTATTGGCCGATGAAATGCTGACCGTCCCGCCGCCGATGTTGAGTTTCATCTGGTTGTCCACTTCGGTCGAACTGTCACCCGCCAGCGTGAGTGTCCCGCTGCCGTGGAAGTTCAGATCGCAGCTTCCGTCCTGGGCCACGATACGGCCCAGTGTCAGATCTCCTGCACCAGTAATCGTCATATCATGGGAACTGGCGTCCGCCGACATATTGACATCCGGCGTGATCGTCAGGTCGCCGCCCAGCGTGACGGCCAAATCCGCACTCAGATTGAGATATCCCGCACTCATCTGCGCCGAACCGCCCACCACGTTCAGCGTTTTGGCTCCGCTGCTCCCGCCACGCACATTCATCGGCACATCCAGATTTGCCCCATTGGCCAGTGAGAACGTGGCTGTGTCCGTGCCTTCCCAATAGCCCAGCGTGACCAGCGAGCTGTTCAGATCACCTCCGGCACTGAGTAGCACGGTTCCGGCATCAATCCAGAAATCTGAACTGAAGGTATTCACACCACCGAGTTGCAGCGTTCCTGCCCCGGCCTTTGTCAGCCCCTTCCCAGCGCCGGCAATTACGCCGTCATAGACCAGTGACTCACCTTCCGCCACATCAACTCTGCCTCCGTCTCCCTGATGAATCGTGATGCCTCTTGCCGTGTTCAACGTAAATCCGGACGCAGCCTTCAAGGTCGCCCAATCACCGATATTGATACTGTCTGCCACCGTACCGGAAGGAACCTTTCCAAGATTGGCATCCTGACTGATATTCAGCGTGCCTCCCTCAACATAGGTTTTGCCGTCATAGGTATTCACGCCGGATGGAGTCCAGTCATCGGCGCCTGCCTTGATCACATGGCCGGTTCCACTGATCACGCCGCTCAGCGTCGCCCACCACCCGGCACCCACACGCAGTACACCGCCCGTACTTAAATCCACGTCACCGGCGCCATCCACACAAGCCACCGTACCGGTGAATCCGTTCAAATCCCAGGAGGAACCGGATGCCAGATACAGGTGATTCCAATCGTGCCAACCATCGTGACAAGCCAGTTTGACGACTCCGGCCTCGTTGGTCAGGTGTGAAAAGTCGTTCGTATAGAGCACCAGCGTGCCGGCCCCCTGTTTGATGACGTAATACCCATCCGTGGTCTGCCAGATTTTCCGCAAGGTCAATGTACTGTTCGCCACGTTACTGATGATGGCCCGGTCGGAAAGACGCACATCTCCGACAATCGTTGCGCTACCCTCATCTTCCATCCGGATATAACGCGTTTCCGTCGCACATGCCTCATTCGTCCGGATATGCACCTGACTCTGCATTTCCACACCATCTCCCAGAATCAAATGCACCTCCGGGGAAGACACACCGCCATCATCACCCACATCCACCCAGTCCGAGGCTAAAGGATTGCCCGCCGTTAATTTGACATCGCCATTGTCAATGAACAACTGATTGGTGAATGTGCTTTCCCCGCCCAGAACGAGTCGACCTGCACCTAGTTTGGCCACACGTCCCTCATGTTGATTAGCCGCATTCGTTACCCCGTCAATGACCCCGTTATAGGTCACCACGACGCCTTCCGACACATCCAGATTGATATTGGTGGCAACCAACACGATGCCGCGATTTTCATTCAGTGTCATGGTGTTGGTAAACATGATCTTTTGCCATCCGCTATATCCAGACAACCATAGATGTTTCCAGGAAAATGCCCCCGGAGGTTCACCCAGGTTGTAATCTTCATCCAGCCACAATGTACCGTCTGCAACGATCGTCTGATTGGTGTAGGTGTTATGTCCCAGCGGTTTAAATTCGCCACCGCCATGATATTGCAGACGTCCGCCGCCGGAAATCACGCCAAGCGTTGTGAACCAAACACCCGGATCCGCTTTAAGCTGACCGCCCTCCCACGAATAATCCTGATTCAGGATAATTTCACGCGTGGCGGGCAGTTCAAGACTTGTGATGGTTTTTAAAACGGACCAGTTCTTCAAGGTGACAGTACCCGCCGCATCGCCAAGGCTTTCATCAGAATCAATGATCAGGTTACCGTTGCTGACAATGGTGCCTCCCTCGTATGTATTCCCCCCGTACAACGTTAGCGTACCTGACCCGTTTTTCAGCAGTGTCCCCGTTCCTTCCACCACACCGGTATGCGACACCACGCCATCGGCCGCGACCTCTATGGAAGCCGTTCCGTCCAGATGCACTCGATGATCTTCTCCAAATGCAACATTGTACTGTGGATAGCCCATGTACCAGCCGGCGCCATCACTGATATATACATTCGTACCGGTCCCCATGGTTTCATCCAAACGATAAACAAGACGACCCGCCTGAATATACACATCCCCACTGAAGGTGCTGGCATTATTGGTAATATACAGATCCTGACTGCCTGTTTTGATCAGGTCGGCTGCGCCTTTAATCGCACCTCCCACACGCAGGGAACTGACGGTCAGGTTGAACACATCTCCGGTGCCCGCCAACTCAACATTTCGATTGTAGTGCAACGACATGGCACTCGACCCGGTGACTTGCTTCAACTCCGCATTATACAGCTTCAACTGGCCGTCCGTGGCTGATACGGGCGCAGCCCCCAGGCTGCCATCGTCTGCAATCCCGAGCACCCCGTTGCTTACGATGGTGGCGGCGGTATAATCGTTTGCCGTTCCCGACAACCACAACGCACCCACCCCCAACTTCACAAGCGGCCCTTCTCCGGAGATCTCACCGCCAATGGTCAGGTCCATCGTGGTCCCGCCGGAGACATCAATCCTTGCCCCGTTAGCCCCCAGAAGAACACCGCGATTGGTATGCAGCGTCATATCCGAACTCAGATTGGCAATCAGCATGCCGACTTCACCGATTTCCAAATGACCGGGGGTTTCTTCGGAAGGCGGCGTACCCAGCCGGTCATCGGCTGTGATCGTCAAACTCCCTCTTTCAATAACCGTCTTCCCTTTATAGGTATTCGCCGCATCAAAAATAACCGCACTGTCTCCCTGGACGGCAAAGGACGCATTCGTTCCTTCCGGTCCATCGGCAATGGCCTGCTCAAACGTCAACGTCTGCTGGTAATCCCCCCAGACCCGCAATTGAATATTGCTGTCAATATAGACCAGTCCATCCACGTTCAGGTCACCGTAAACCGGATTGATTTCCGCATAACCGTTTCCTGTACCACAGAAGGAAATATCCGTATTGATCTCATGACTGTTGGTACTGCCAACCTCCACTTTTTCAATGATTTTCAAAGGCTCTCCACGAAGGGTTATGTTTCGGGCGTTTTCAGTAAACCAGATACTCCGCCAAGCGGTGTATTCAGGAAAATCATTCGTGGGCCAGCGGCTGCCCACCGCCTCCAGATGACCAAAAATAAGGCTGTCATATTCCGCCGGCTTGATTGCCGGATACCAATTGGTCGAATTGCCGAACGTCATCACCGCGGCCAGGCCCGCGCCCGTCCACACCGGCATATTCTCGTTCTCCACCAGCCCCTGCCAGTTGGTCGAAATACGTATTTCATCAAAGCAGACATACCGGGGTTCCGCGGCTTCGCCACAAGCTGTTTTCAATCGAACCGAATTGACCGCGCCGATAAAGCCTTCCGGGAAGGAGATTTCGGCATCCCATGTCGGCTCAACACCCGGCAGTGAGGCATCACCATTGTGAAATCCTTTTATATAAGCTTTGTTCTGATCAAAATCGATTTTGCCAATAACCGTATAGGTTTCCCCGGTACTCACCGTGAAGGTTGAATTGGACGTTACGTAAACCACATTGCTGTATTGCAGGCCAAGCGTTGTCGAATACGCCGGAACCCCGATATACATTTTCTCCGTACCGTCCTCACAGAAATTCAGGGCGAAATATTTGGCCGGCGTATTCAGATGATGTTTCACCACATAGGCCACATAAACCACACCCGTACCGATCGGCTCAATGTCCCGTCCTATCTTGATATCCTGATTGTTTTCCATCGTCAGACAGACCTTGCTGCCATACGACGGCGGATAGTTTGGAATGGTCGCGAGACTCCCCTCCTCAAAAGACGCAATGCCAAAGCCGACCACATTCGTCCACTCGCCCATCCAGTTGGTTCCGCCCGATTGAGAAGGATTCACCTGACTCGGCCAATTGGCGAAAGAATCTATCGGACCACCGCGCATGTAAAACGGCATGGTCGTTCCGGTCAGGGAGTAGTCACCGGCTTTAACCGTACCCGGGTCCGAATACTGATCTACGCTGGAGGCACAGGTATAAAACGCATACTGATAGGACGTTTCCGCATCCAGTTCCAGATCAATGGCACTTTCCGCCGTCCCCTTGTAAACCACTTTGGTGCCTGTACCATAATCCTGTAAATTCGTATACGTGGTTCCATTAACCGGCGCCGTCGGAGCGGCGCCCTGACGACGGACCACCATGGTTACCAATCCGGCTTCGGCATCGCGCGTCCAATGGAGCTTCATGCTTTCCGGCCCGTCCTGTTCCGTATAGCAATCCACGGGGGGATCCAGCGTGTAGGAATATGTTGTTTGAGTTGCCTGATTGAACGCGGTTGAATAGTATGCGTTATTCTCCGTATAAAATGCGTAGTAATACGTACTATCCACGATCAATCCTGTGTCCGTGCAGTTGGTGGCATCTCCGACATAGACCACCACGTTATCGCCGGCACCCACCGGATCCCCCGCCTCATACACCTGCCCCTGCGTAGGCGCGGTAAAGTCATTGGCTTCACTGCGAACGACAAGTACATCCTTCGTTGTCAGCCCGGCGCCATAATTCCCGGTAGCGGTCCAGCGCTCCCAGGAGAGATCCAATTCCGTGTAGGGATCGGCCGTATTGGTGGTCGACAAAACGGCCGGAGGAATCCCCAGTGCCGTTACGGTTACGCTCAGCGAAGAAGTCGGCGTCGAACACATATCCGCCCAATCCGCCGTGTCAAAGGTATACCAGTAATTCGTCCCGTACGTGCTGCCGTAATCCGCCTGAAGGCCCCAGTACCAGGCTCCTGTGGCGGTAAACTGGGCCGAGGTCACCGATTTGGCATCCTGATCCGTCATACCCGCCCACGGTCCGGCGGTTCCTGAATACAGATTTTCAGCGGTATGTATCCACAGCCGACCCTGCCCCCAGTTCTCATTCAGCTCACCCCAGGTATCCGCCGTGAAAATCAGATTTGTATCACCCAGATAGATATTCGATGGAGCTCCCGGAGTTCCTCCGGAGGTATTCCGCGCCTGGGGCTTGTAGGAATACAGCTTCAGATCATCAAACTGTGCCGAACCATCGACGCCCTGACCTTCCGCCAGCACCATCAGATTAATCTTCGCCGCATCGGAGGGCTCGACGGCAACCACGGCATTACTGCTGAAGGATTCGTCAAGAACCAGATCATTGGTAAAGGCGGTTATTACCGCATCTTCGTCATCCAAAAACTGAACCACCTGTGCACATTTCGTGTACGTCCAGCTCACATCGGCATACCCCCACAAACTAAACTGCCAGATACGCCCCGGATCGTTTTCATCCAAGGTCACCTGCTGCGCAAAACCGCCATCCGGATCATCGTGTCCGTCGGGCCAGTTGTGAATGGTATTGATATTGGTCCCGGAATGTGCACGCCATGTCTCGCGGGAAACATTACCCCAATTGGTACCTGTCGCATCGGGCTGATCGAGTACCCACCCATAGGCGTTGTTCACACTATTGGACGCTGATATTTCAAAACTCCAGTTCACAATAGGATTGCCGTTGGTTTCCGTAGTCGCACTTGCGGTCACACCGGTGGAATAATAGCTCCAGCTCTCCGAATAGAGTGCGTAGTAATAGATCGTATCACCGTCCAGCGGCGCTTCATCGGTGAATGCAGCAAGGTCACTGGCCGCCATAATCACCTCGTCACCGCCGATCAGGGTACCCTTACTGTATGCCGTGGTGTCGATGGGTGGAGTAAAGATGTTATCCACGCTGCGTACCAACATGACCCAATAGCCCTGTTGCGTCCATGAAAGATCAATCGCAGTGGAGGGATTCGCCGTGTTCGTTACTGCAACAAAATCCGTCGGGGTGGTCACCGCAGGAGTCTCTTGGAGAATGATATTGGAATTCGTGCTCCCGCCCGTCGCATTCACGGCACGCACCACGTAGCCGTACTTATGCTCCGGCACCAGATGCAGCACATTCGTACTCGTGTCCGTGGTGGATAGATCGGCATATCCACTGCGCACTGCATTCGTCGGGATCACCACGTGATCCAGATAACTTCGGTATTCATCCCCGGTAGAAGTAAAATGTTGGTATACACCAAAGTATGCCGTATCTCCCACATCATAATCAGTATTTGTGATTGAACCGGCACTGGTCGATGGTACAGAATTGAACAGAAAACCCGTTGAATAGAAAAGTTCAAAAACACCTTTCGCGTTCCGGGTTACCAGCATATTCAATCCGTCATCTAATGCACCGGTTGTCAACTCCGGGCTGTCCGGGAACTCACCCAGATATGTTTTTCCAACCCCCGTACTGCGATACAACCTGATTTTATCAGCGGTTGAGTTATTCCCTATCCGTAAGTAGTATCCTTCAAAATCAGCACTGTTCAAATCACCGCTGAACAAGGTGTCCGACATCAGCACGACACCAAAGTTATTCGCATCCGACGGGTTAAAAGTACCGCTTCCCAGGGAAAACATCCAGAGGTTGGTTTCAGTACTCGCGGTTAGCAGCGTAACGTCTTCAGCCGCCACATCCGTACCCAGGAACCCGCCGTCGGTTGCGGCATTTCCATCCGGCAGAGTCTCATTCGTCAACACACTGAACGCCCCGGTATCCCCCTGCCACGTCTGACTCATCGCTCCGCTGAATTCTTCCCACTCGGCATCAAACGCGGTAAATCGATAGCCGGCGGCCCCACCGGAAGGCGCATTCCAGTTGGCCGTGAATTGCAACGGCTGCACCCCGGAGGCCGCCGTGGCCACCGGCGCCAACGGATAACTCAACGCATTATCCGTCAACCCCGTGCCGGAATAGAGATGCTCACCCACAACAGAAAACAATTTATAATAATACGTCGTATTGCCATCCAGCCCCGTATCGTATTGCGGCGATGAAGAACCGTAATACGCCACCACGCCGCCTGCCAGCGCCTCACCCACGGCAGGCACATCACCGGAAGGTGCTGTAAACTCACCGGTTTCATTGCGTACGATCACCACCGGATCGCTGTCGCCATTGAGTGAAAACGTCATTGTATCCACACCACCCCAATACGGCTCCACGGTAAATGTGCCACCCGCCGGATCAGGCGGCGGGTCCACGCGATAGCTCAAATAAAGCCCGTCTGAAGCCTGCGTGATGGAAAGCGCACCCGCATATTCCGAGGTCCAGTTGGACGTATTCAGTTCGATCTTGTCCGCTGCATAGCCGGATACGGAGGAGGCGTTCACGATCTTCCAGGTGAAATTGCTGTATTGATCGAACCCGGAGATGGCGCTGTCATACACATCAAAACGGAACTGATTATCGGATGCCGAACCAATGGTCAATTCGCCGGAAGCATTCAGGTAATCCCAGTCTTCACCCACGGTTCCATTCACATTCCCCACATCCACCTTCATGTTGCCGCCGCCATTCAGCGTCAACGCACCTGTTACGGCCAGCGTTGTATCATCCCCGGCCACGCTCCCCGGGGATACCTCGCCATTCAGCGTCAACGGAGGCACCGAGCCATATCCATAGAGCACGGTATTCGTTGGTGCAACCAAACTGTTGCCTGAAAGCGCCGACCCATCGATGAACAGCGATCCGGCCACCAACGAAAAATCCCCGCTGAACGTGTGATCCACAGAAGTCAGTTGCAAAACCCCGTCGCCGGTCTTCGACATATCACCGGCGCCGGATATCGCCCCGGACACCAAAAACGTGCGGGTGCCCGAAACTGAAAGCACTGCGTTCGCTCCCTCCGCCACCGTGCACCCGTATTGATACCCGGAAACGGCCGTCAGATTGACATCATTAGTGACGTTCAACGTGCCGCCCGAGCCCAGAAAATTCACTTTATCCGTGTAGGCAGATGTCGGCTCATCACCGAAATCATTGGCCCAATCCACCGTCAGGACGCCGCCCGCACTGATATTAATCTTCATCTGGTTTTCCACCTCTGTCCGGTTATCCCCGTTCGGATAGAAGGGTGCCATCACATTCAGATCGGAATCCCGGCTCGGGGCCACTAGACGAGCACTCAGAATCACATCATTGGCGCCGGTAATCGACAGGTCGTGATTTCCGCTTGCACCCATATTGATATCGCCGGCGAACAGCAGCGAACCACCGGAATCCGCTTCCACCAGCAAGTCGTCAACCAGGTTCACATATCCCGCCGCACTCAATGTGACCGTGCCTTCCGAGTTGCCGGCAACCAATTGCTTCACACCCGAAGAACCCGCACGCACTATCAACGGTACATCCAACACCACCCCATCGGCACCCATATTCAGAATCGCCGGATCACTGCCGCTTTCTCTACCCAAATTCAGATAACTGCAATCCAGAGGATCCGCCCCCCGAAGAATCAGTGTCCCGGCATCATGATAGAGCGGACCGGTGAACGTCTGCTCCCCACCCAGAGACAGAGTCCCCAACCCGATCTTCGCCAATTCTTTTCCGGCATGTTCTTCCGTGATTTTTCCGTCGTAAACAGCCGCAATGCCTTCATCAACTTCAATATTCAGATTCCCGTTCGTTCGCATGAGAATTCCGCGATTGGCGTTCAGGGTAAAACTGTTGGTAAAGCGAAGAATTTGCCAGTCACCACCATAGCTGGTGCCATAATTAATACCATTGGATATGACATTCTCGGGGGGCGGACCCAGATTCAAATCCGCATCCAAAGCCAGCGTTCCCCACTTCACTTCGACCACGCCGGTAAACGTACTGCTGCCCTTCAGGTTGAGCACACCACCACCACCACTCAACGACAATCTTCCATAACCATCAATGCAGCCGCCGTAATCCAGGGTCATCCCCGGTGAAACAAAAATGGCACCGCCTGTGTTCAGATGCGTACCCTCGATCTTTATCGTACGATTCGGATGCAACGTCATCGAATTGGTGAAACGGACAGCCGAATTGTTGGCGATTCTTATGTTTTCGGTTGGAGAGGAAGGCACGGCCCCCAGGTTCCGATCCGTCCATACCGTAATCCAAGCGCCGGATACGGACGTTCCGCCTTCGTAGGAATTGGTGGCCGTCAAGGCCAAGGGTAAGCTATTCGAAAATCCCACGTAAACCAGCGAGCCGCTACCGCTGACCTCGCCATTAATGGCCGACCCGGCCACATTGCCCTGAATCTGAAGCGTCCCACTGCCCAGTTGCACTTCACCACCGGAGGTGGATAGACGTCCGATTTTTTCGTGATGCCCGTTCAGATTCAAGATGCCATTACTGGTCATCTCAACATTACCACTGTCATAAATTACATTGTCTGCCCCCAGGCGCAATTCACCATCATAAATATACGTCCGCCCCGCATACGTATTCGCGTTACTGTAAATCAACAGCGTCCCGTCAACCACGGTGACCGAGGAGGTGGAAGAACCCTCGCCGTCCTGCAGCGCGCCGTTAATGACAACTGTTTCACCGCCACACACGAACAAAGTCAAATTGGTTTCAAGATACACATCCTGATTCAGCACCAGATCACCACTCACGGCAGATACCCAACCAGTATAGTTTCCGTTGAACGTAATGACTTGATTCACAGTCTGGGCTGCCGTCGAATTGTTCTGAATACGGGTGCGAACGGAACCTGCGTCCCCCCCCAGTGTAAAGGAACTCGCGGTATTGGTGAACCAGATGCTTTCCCACTGGGTCGCCGTGCCGTAATCATTCGTCGGATAGAGATTCTGAGTGCCCGTAAACACCAGGGTGGCCCCATTGGTGGGACGTGCATTATTTTCCCAATTCATATCCACGGAATAACAGGATGACGTATAAATATACGCATCACCATCCCATACAGCCCAACTGACCGGCGTCTCTGAGGCCGCAGCGAAATTCGTCCAGGTGGTCCCCATACGAATCTCATCAAAGCACACCAATCCGGCCGACTGGTTGCTGTAGGCGCCCACCGATATACGCACCGCATTCAGATTGGTGGCCCAGTCCGATGGAAATTCCATGGAGGTTCCCCAATGCAGCTCACCCGGTTCCTGCGAAGGTACAACACCGGTGTAAGGATAACCGGTGATCCAGGCCTTATGCTGCGAAAAATCAAACTTCGCAAAACACAGATAATCCACACCGGGTTCCACCACGATATCACTGCACGCCGTCGCCCAATTCGTCGTTGGCCCGTCCACCCAGTGCCGTTGTACGGACAACACATTGGTTTTACCGGGCACTCCCAGAGCAATTCGTTCCAGCACTTCACCACTGTTGGTATCGCACAGAATGAGCAAACTGTAGCGGTATTCGTTGTTTGTCGCCATATTGAGGGCAAACTGCACATACAATGTTCCCGAATCCATGGGATCAAAGTAACGGTACACCCCGGAACCGTATTCCTCCGGAATGACCTCCGGCGGCTCCATTCTCAGTTTGTTGCCATAGGCGGGAAGTGCATTCGCCGGCATAGCAAGGCTTCCCTCAACCACCGAGAAATCGCCCCAGGCTCTACCCCAACCGGCCAACCAGTTTGTGCCGCCGTCCATTGAGTTCGTTGCAGTACAAGGGAAATAGGCAAAGGATTCCAGAGGAAGTCCAACATCCAGAAAGGCCGTGGTCGTGTTGGTCAGCACACCGCCGCCTTTAAGCGATCCCGCCTCGGAATAGTCCACGGAGGCGCCGGATCCGTAGGCGGCATACATCGCATAAGAGTAAGACGTTTCCGCGAGCAGTTCCATATCCTGCGCCGACGTATTGGTGCCGCGGTACACCACCAACGTTTCATCGCCCGAGCCAAAGCGCTGATAGTTGGTATAGGCGGTTCCATCCACAGGCGCTTCCGGTGTGGCCCCCTGACGACGAACCACCAACACGTCCGTGGTCGCATAGGGAGGTGTCCACATGAGCGACATGCATTCCGGACCCGCGTTGGTTACATAGCAATCCGTCGGGGCCGGGACATCCGCCGCCGGCTCAAAATGCAAAACAAGATCTCCCGAATCCTCCGCCACACTGAATACACCACCGTTCTTCGCAGGCCAATCCGAGGATTCCACCGTGAATTTATCTGCGCTGAACGATCCGACGCTCGCGCCCTGAATGATCACAAAATCATACGACTGACTCGCGTCCCAGCCGGAGATATTGTCGGCGTGCAGTTCAATCACAAACGGACTCCCGCTCGAAGAAGCTATCGTCACAACTCCCGTCGCGGCATTCAGCAAATCCCAGTTTACCCCTGCGGAACCATCCACATCACCAAAATCCAGTGCCAACGTACCGCCCTCGTTTAATGTGGCTGCCTCGGCAACAAGGATTCCGATATCTGCCGATGTTCCGTCCCCCGGTTTAACCGTGCCACTGATCGACACAGGCGGCACGCTGCCTTCTCCTTCAAGCGTTGATTCCTCCGCCACCGACAGCGAAACACTGGTGTCAATATCCCCATTCACAATCAATGTCCCGGCATTCACGGCGGATGCCCCTGTATAGGTACTCACCCCGCTCAACGTTAACGCCCCCCCTCCGTTTTTCGCCAGTGTTCCAGTGCCACTGATCACACCATCACAGGTTGATGCATCCGATCGGTTAAAAACCAATGACGCGTTGTTCGTAATGTATCCCGTAATGGCCCCGGCTGTTCCTCCGGAACCGATCTGCAACGTCCCGGCGCTAACCAGTGTGCCGCCTGAATGCGTGCAGGCACCTGAAAGAATCACGGTATCAGAACCTGTTTTATGGAGTGCATCATCTCCGGAGATCCCTCCGGAAACAGTCATTGCACCCCCATCATCTGCCTGAAAAACCAACAGATCCGCTAAGGAGATGTCACCTGATATGGTCACATTCCCAGAGCTGTTTAAAGCCCGTATAGTTCTATTCTGCAATGCGTTCTCTTTTACTGTTATGGTTGCCGTATCCAACGTCATCCCATCTGTCAAAAGGCTTAATATGATGGTATTATCAACTGATGACTCATACCCTAAATTCAGCACCGAACAGTCAAACGGATCCAATCCGCCTAATCGCAGTTCCCCTCCCCAAACATCCATGTCACCAGTAAATGTATTATTGGCATTGAGCTCCAAAATACCCAGTTCAGTCTTTCGAATGCCCCCCGTTACGCTCGCTCCACAATCCGAAATCACACCGTTGATCACCGTTGTAGCGGCGTTATATCCGCGGATCTGAGCCCCGTTCACCTGAAAACCGCGATTCGCATGAAGATTCACCGAAGCGGTCGCCGCCAAACGACTTCCATTCGTGATAACCACGTTATCCGCATCAAATTCGGAAGGAACAGCACCTAGATTGCAATCGTTGGTAATCTGCAAGGTGGCTACAGTTCCCCCTACCACAGTTCCTCCAGAAAAATCGTTGTCGCCATACAAACTGATATATTTACTGCCTTCGATAATAAAGCGCCCGCCTCCCGTATCACCATCCCGGACAGAGCAGTAAACAATTTGGTTGGATGGTGATTTCAGCGTAAAATCACCTCCATTTAGAAAAATGGTTCCATATCTACCGGTCAGTGTATTCAAACTGATGTCGTGACCATTCAGGTCATAGGAACAAGAAGCATCTCCCCGGAAAAAGACTTTTGGCGTGGGATTATTCATTAATGCTGCACCGATCATTTGAACCTTCCCATTATAAATCTGCAAACTGTTCACGGTGTTTGTGCACAGCCGGAGTGTTCCTTCCCCCTCTTTCTGCAACGCCCTGGCACCACCAGACTCAAACACTTGTCCACCCATTTCTATGGTGTTATCTACCACATTGCTGACAATCGTATCGGTGTATATGCCGATATTGTCCCTGAATCGGTTGGTTCCGGCATAAGGGGCCTCGATTATCCGTCGCCCCGTTGTCGCGTCACCCAGCACCCGCAAATAGGTATCGACATGCACACCATCGGCACCCAGCTGCAAGGTGGCATCATCCGTGGCGTTCGTCATACCGAGAAAGAGATGCTCTACATCGTTTGAGCCCACGCCATTAACCTGAATCGTGCCATCACATATCCATAGGTCGTAAACTGTATTGGTTCCTTCAAAAACCTCATTGAACACCACGGAAGCATTATTGCTCACCCATAGTGTGGGCCTGTTGGCTCCCAGTGCTCTTATCAACTTGCCGTTGGCCGTCAATACCCCACCATCGCTGCCGTTGCCAAGCACGCTGAGTGACCCGCATCCATTCAGATAGATATTGGATTCAACGGTTATATTCT
>JAQVYB010000062.1 GCA_028708815.1 Kiritimatiellia bacterium
CTCGCCGTCCTATGCCACGACTTCGGAAAACCCGCCACCACCCGAACCGAAGAAGATGGACGCATTCGATCCATCGCACATGCACGCGCAGCGGAAGAACCCACCCGCTCCTTCCTCCGGCGCATGACCGGTCAAAACACACTGATCGACGACGTCGTCACCCTGGCCGTTCATCACATGCGCCCCCATGAACTCCACCAGGCCGACGCCTCCGACAGCGCCGTGCGCCGCCTCGCCACCGAAGTCAAACGCATCGACCGCCTCATACGCGTAGACCTGGCCGACCGGGCCGGTCGCTCCCTCACCGAAACCCCAGACCCCACCTGCGCCAACTGGCTCATGGAAAAAGCACGACGACTCGAAGTGGCTGAAAACGCCCCAAAACCCATCATCATGGGACGCCACCTGCAACGCCTCGGGCTGAAACCGGGTCCCTCATTTGCGCCCCTCTTAAGAGCCTGCTACGAGGCCCAACTGGAAGGCCGCTTCAAGGACGAATCCGGAGGAATCGCCTACCTGAAATCCCTGCCATCTCCCGACTCCTCCGCCAGCAATCCGTCGGGCCAAGGTCCGACATCCTGCTGCGAATAGCCAGCCATTCGCCGAGCAGGCAAAGCAGATCACCCCCAATTTCACGCCGCCACGTCCACAAGCCGCCCCAGTTTGAACGCTCCGTGCAGAATGTTCTTGCGCACATGAAACGTATAGGCCGCAGCCTGATAACGCTCAACGGCCTCCGCACGCGCAATGCCATTCCGAACCGTCTCATTCACTGGTTCTAAATAATCCACTCGTATTCCTGTTAGTCCTTGCACGTCCATATCGCACCTCCCTTCGTCCATGAAGAGTTCTACACATCCTTGTGTTGTAGGTTTGGACCTTACACAACCCCGTTCGACACCCCATCCCTCATTCTTAACCCCTGCCATCAAAAAAAAACGCCCCCGGCATTTCCTGCCCATACAAGGTGCTCCCGCCTTGTTCTCACACTGCGAAGCGGCCATTTCTACGCCGCGTGCAGACCAGTGGAACTCGTTACAGGATCGTCCCCTTGAGTCCTCACAGGCTCCAGGGACACCCACGCACACCTCTGCTGCGCACGGTTCGTTTCCGGCTGGTGGCCACCCTTTCCCGGGTGTGAGTACTTTCCCACCGGGTCTCTATTGTATCGCTCTTCCTCTTTACATTTCTGACGTTTGGGAACACAGAAAGAGCCTCAACGTTGAGTGATTATGACTCGCAGCCCGACAGAGAAAAGTATATCGACGGCATGACCCCATTGCTTTCAAAAAACATTGATTGGTAAATCAACATCAACGAACAATCAGAGTCATGGGTAAAAAAAACGACATCCTCTGATTCTGAAATTCTGTGAGAAGAAAGGACGCAAGATGATCGCGAACACATGGTCACCGTGTATAGCAACCGAGAAGGTCGAAGAATCACGGGATTTTTACATCAAGAACTTCGGAGCCAAAGTCACCGTTGACTGCGGGTGGTATATGAACCTCCAAATCGGAAAACAAACTTCCGAATTGCAATTCATGGCACCACGTGAGCCGGGTCCTCCTGCGTGCAACCCATCTGGTCTGACATACAATTTCTGCGTGGAAGACGTAGATACCGAGTACGACCGCTTGACGGCAATCGGTTTCACCCCGATCATGCCACTTGAAGATCATCCGTGGGGAGATCGTGGCTTCGCCATTCTAGACCCAAACGGAGTCACACTGTATATCTACTCGGAACGTGAACCATCGGACAAGTTCAGGCAGTGTTACAAGGATTAACGAGCTTGAACACTCGCTTTCCTGTGTAGAGCAAAGCTAGAAGGAGAACATAGCATGGCATCCGAGATAGACTTTGTTGAGTTTGTTGTTCAACAGATGGAGAGCGCGGGTGAGATCACATACAAAAAGATGTTCGGAGAATATGGACTCTACTGTGACGGCACCATCATGGCCCTTGTCTGCGATGATCAGCTGTTCATTAAACCAACTGAAGCAGGCCGATCCTTCATCAAGAAGGTAAATGAGGCACCCCCATATCCCGGAGCAAAACCCTACCTTCTGATTGAAGACCAGCTTGATGACAGGGAATGGATTAGCAGCTTGGTAAAACAAACCGTCAAAGAATTATCAAAAACGGAACCAAAGACAAAACGAAAGAAGAAATGACACCGAACCAAACAAGGATTGGGCCCGACTCGAAAATCGCTGAACGAGCTTAATGCATGCGGATAGATTCCAGAATTGCTTCACCTCCGCCAAGTGATCACCCACGCCCGTTCTTGACTTGGCGGGGAACATGATTCTATGCTCCGCCCTTTCAAAAGGAGAATGCATCATGCAACAAAACGAAACCCCGACTCCGGAAACCGGAAACGAATTTTACAATCAGCGACTGGCCAATATGGAGCGCCTGAAGGAAATGGGTTATGAACCCTTTGGCCACGCCTTCGATCGAACGGGACGCCTCGCAAACATTCGCGAACAATTTGAAGAAGGCCGAAAAGTCCGCATGGCCGGACGCCTCGTGGCACGACGCGAAATGGGAAAAAGCATCTTCGCCCATATCCAGGACGGCTCCGACCGCTTTCAACTCTATATGAACCGCGACTCGGTGGGAGAAAATGGGTTCGCTGCATTCAAAGTGCTGGATATCGGCGATCAAATCGGCTGTGAAGGCGAACTGTTCATTACGCGAACCGGTGAACAAACGCTCAAGCTCCACCAATGGGAACTGCTCTCCAAGGCACTGCGCCCACTCCCCGAAAAGTGGCACGGACTCCAGGACGTGGAAGCCCGATACCGCCAACGCTATCTGGATCTGATTTCCAATACGGATGTCCGAAAGCGCTTCGATCAGCGCATTGCCGTCATCCGCGAAATTCGCCGTTTTCTTTTTGAACGAGATTTTCAGGAAGTCGAAACACCGATGATTCAGCCCATGGCCGGTGGTGCCGCAGCCACCCCCTTCCAAACGCGATACCATGCGCTGAATGCCGACATGTATTTCCGCATCGCACCCGAACTCTACCTCAAACGACTCCTCGTCGGAGGCTTCGACAAAATCTTTGAACTCAACCGCAACTTCCGCAATGAAGGGCTTTCACGCCGCCACAATCCGGAATTCACCATGCTGGAAATTTACGAGGCCTTCGGCGACGTAAGCACTATGAAAAAACTGATTCAGGACATGATCTGCCACGTCGCAACCACCGTTTTCGGCACACTCCGGGTTGGTTCGGAAGAACGGATCATTGACCTGACACCTCCCTGGCGGTCCGTGGATTACAACGACCTGATCATCGAACGCGCCGGCCCCGACTGGTTTGACCTCTCCATCGAGCAGGCACGCAAACGGGCCGAGACCCTCGGCTGCGAAGTCGACATGGACTGGTCCTTCACCGAGCTCACCAACGAAGTCTACGAAAAACTGATCGAGCGTACACTTATCAATCCTACGTTCGTTACCCGACTACCCAAAGAATTGGTCCCACTGGCCAAACGATGCTCCGACAACCCCGACCTCGTCGATGTGTTCGAACTCGAAATCGGCGGCTGTGAAATCGCACCAGGATACACCGAACTCAACGATCCCCTTGACCAGCGACTCCGCCTCGAAGAACAGGCCGCGGGAGACTCCTCCAAAATGGACGAAGAGTTCCTGCTCGCTTTGGAGCACGGCATGCCGCCTGCCGGTGGAATGGGCGTCGGCATCGACCGACTGATGATGATTCTGACCGGTGCGGAAACCATACGGGACGTCATCCTCTTCCCGCAACTCAAGCCGCGCAACGCCACGGAGTAGCCGTCCGTTCATGATCGAAGCCCAACGCGCTCCACATTCCCTTGGATGGCGTACGATCCGTGCGCCTCAAGCGTCAGAACCCGACACCCTCCTTGCGTCACACTCATCATTCCACGCCCGGAATAACCGGGAAATGTCAGGGCGATGTCCGACGGATTGCCGGGCACACGTATTCCGGCGGGGTTTGCTATGCATCCCCCGCCGCAACAGTGTAGCTCAATTCATTACTTGGTGACGACGAGCGCGTCAATGGAAGCTTCGGCTTCAGCCCAGTAGCGCTGATCATCGCCCGCGAATCCATTGCGCTCGGCAACGTAATAAGCCGCTTCATTAACCATGCGGAAGCGCTCTTCAGCCGTCACAACTTTCTTGCGGGTGGTTACTTTCGACGCGGCCGGAGCCCGCTTCGCTGGTGCTGCCGCCGCACTCTTCTTCGCCACAACCTTCTTCACGGGCGCCTTCTTTGCCGCGACGGACTTCACTGCGGGCGCTTTCTTTGCCGCCACAGGCTTCTTGGTTTTCGTCTCTTTCTTCACAGTACTCTTTACGGTTTTAGCCATGATTCAATCTCCAATAATTGTTTTTTTGTTTCGTTTCATGAGTGCGGATGCTCCCACCCGCTAATCAGTCATAAGTGTTGTGCGCAATGTACAACAGATCCGCCGCTGGATTGCAAGAGAAGAACATATATTTTTACAATATTTTACATTATGCTTTCAGACGTTTCTTCCGGCCCAATCCCCTCCGTTCTCCCGTTCGCGCTCTTCCTTCAATATGATTCATATTTTTTCTTTTTTTCTTACCCGCTTTTCGCCATTGTCGCCCTGCCCTCTGGAAAAAGCGCCGCACAAAACACTGCAATGCATCTTGAAAAGCCATGAACACACAACTGGAAAAAGCAATCATCATAAAAAATGAGCCGTGGACCCCGGAGTATTACCTTTTGGAATTTTCCGCACCCGGCATCTCGCAAAAAGCCGCGCCGGGCCAATTCGTTCATGTGAAAATTCCCGATCGACGGGATATCCTGTTGCGCCGGCCCTTCAGCATCTTCAAAGCCGAATCCGGAACCCTCTCCATCCTCTATAAGTCGGTTGGAAGAGGGACACGCCACATGGCCAAACTGCACGCAGGACAAGCCGTCAACCTGCTGGGGCCACTCGGAAAAGGATTCCCCATCCCCGACACGAACAAAAAAACACTCTTGGTCGCCGGCGGGTACGGTATGGCCGCACTCTACCTCACGGCCGCACGGGCACAGACACCCGGATTGCTCTTCGCAGGAGGCGCCGGCAAAAAAGATATTCTCTGCGCGCAGGACTTCACCGCACTCGGCTGGGATGTACGCCTCGCCACGGAAGACGGCTCCTGCGGCACACACGGGCTGGTCACCAACATTCTGGATGCCTGGCAGGCACGGAACGGGAAATCATCCGAACCAGAGCTCTTCGCCTGTGGCCCCATGGGCATGTTGAAAGCCGTGGCGCAGCGGGCAAAAGAGTGGAACTGTACCGCCTGGATTTCACTTGATCACTACATGGCCTGCGGCATGGGCGCCTGTCTGGCCTGTGTGCAGAAAATCAACCGCGATGGAGAAGAACGCCTGGCCTGCACCTGTAAAGAGGGGCCGGTATTTGAAGCGCGGGAAATCATCTGGGAAGAATCATGAACCAACCTGATCTGCGAGTCAATCTGGCGGGAATTGCCATGAAAAACCCGGTCACGGTGGCCTCAGGGACCTTTGGGTATGGCCCGGAATATGCCGACCTGATCGACCTTAACCGACTCGGCGCCATCGTGGTCAAAGGCGTCTCGCTCAACCCCTGCCCCGGCAATCCGCTCCCGCGTATTCATGAAACACCCGCCGGCATGATGAACGCCATCGGCCTGCAGAATCCAGGCGCGAAGGCCTTTATCAAGACCTACCTGCCCTTTCTTGCTAACTATGATCTTCCTGTGATTGTCAACATCTGGGGACGTACCATCGAAGACTACGAAGGCGTCGCTGAACTCTTTGAAGGCGAACCCGGAGTCGCCGGACTCGAGTTGAATGTTTCCTGTCCCAATATCAAGGAAGGCGGCAATTCCTTCGGAACCCATCCGGATCTTTTCGAACAGGTCATTTCTGCCGTGCGAAAAAAAACCACGCGCCCGCTACTGGTGAAACTTTCTCCCAACGTACCGGATATTACCGTTTTTGCAAAAACCGCCGAACAAGCCGGGGCCGACGGACTTTCTCTGATCAACACGCTGCCTGCAATGGCCATTGATGTGGAGACCCGCCGCCCCCGCCTTGCCAACGTGGTCGGCGGCCTCTCCGGACCCGCCATTCATCCAGTGGCCGTCAAGCTCGTATGGGAAGCCGCACGCGCCGTCAACATTCCGATTGTCGGCATGGGAGGCATCCTGGATCCCGAGGATGCGCTCGAATTTATCATTGCAGGGGCATCGGCTGTAGCCGTGGGCACCGCCACCTTTCACGAACCGACTACTGTTCTGAGGATCATCGAAGGAATCGAGGAATATCTGCTTCGCCACCACTTGAAATCCATCGCCGAACTACGGGGCACTCTGAAAACAGGCGCACGATGAAACGTATGATACTCCTGCGTCTGGGAATTGCACTGATCCTTTTTCTGGCTTTGCTGTTTCTCTTGGCGCCACCCTTTAAATCCGACCGCCTGATAGGCGTTCAGCCGAACGACGCCGTCTTCTTCAGCATCCACCGCAATCCCGCCGCAAGGCTTCCCCAGCTTATCGGGAACCCTCTGACCGGCGCGCTGATTGTCTCGGCCGGGCTAGACCCTTCCTCCATCGATGTGTGGATCAAAAAACCGGGGAACAATCGCCTTGCGGCGTGGCTGTTTTCAGGAGAATGCACCCTGGCCTGTCACACGTCTCTCAAATCCGACACCCCGGATGTTTGGTCATTCACTGATCACCTGGGATGGAAAACCACCTTGACCCGACTCTGGCTTCGCCTGTTGCCGATACCGTATGTTGAACGGTGGGGAACCTACAAAACCTATGATGTCTATCGCCTGCACGCCCCTGATTTACCCCGCAATCTGTCTTTTACTTTTTCCGTGGTGGACGAAGGAATTATCGGCTGCATTGCACCAGGCATACGGCCTATTCACGCCATGCTCGACCGTTATATCGCCCGAAGCTCCGGGCTTCTTTCCGTATATCAACAACTGAACCGGGACTCGGAAACCGCCCGTTCTCCGGATTCGGGATGGGCTCAAACAGCTTCCACCCCCTGCCTTTTTTCCTTTCAGACCATCAGCTCGAACAGCATTCACGGAATGTGCCGCTGGGAAACACCTACGGATGCGCCTCCCCCACCCGAGCACGCTATCACTCTCTCCGATGCCGCCAACCAATTGTTGGCCGGAAACTCACTGGGCATCCTTTCGGCAACTCCCGACTATGCCATCCGACTTTTCCAACCCCTCTTTCCCCTGACTGCACACCCGTTTCTCCAACGCATCACCACGATCTTTTCACCACAGCAGGCCTTTGCGGCCTTGCTCAATGAAAAATACGAAGCCCGCTTCATGCGCATGAAGTTTCCCGCCCTGATCATCGGGATCAGCCTCCCGGACAATGCCAAACCAGAGGCCATGCTGAATCAATATCTCGACGAACTCAACGCCCGTTTCCGGCTCGGGCTCATTCTCGAAAAAATTTCCATCACTGATTCCTCCGCGATATATGCCATTGAAGGCACCTCCGGAAATGCCTACTCTCGTATGCCGAATGAGGAGCGAATCGTTTGCGCCGTCACCAAGAATCTTCTACTGGTGTCCAACAGCCAAGAGGCTCTCACCAACCTTGTCCAGCAATGCCCCCCTCCCGATGCTGAAGACGGAGCACCCAACCCCTTCACTCAGCAGGCCGAGACACTCGACCGCACACTGGCACGGCTCCGGTTCGACCTCGACCACGGCGGAAAAGCCCTGCGACTCGCCCTGACCGCCTACGGGCTCAAACGGCTCCAGGAAGCCCCGGACGAAAGCCTTCACCTGCGCCAAGGCATCAACGAGGCCAAGGCGTGGATCGATGCGCTTGGAGCCCTGCAGGAGCTTCGTGTGGAATGCCTGATCGAAGCAGAGGGAAAACTCGCTTACCACTTTCACTTCGGTCACTGATCGTCGTCGTTCAGGTTGTCATCGTATCGAAACCGTACCGTCTTCTCCCGGTCACACTCATACGTGTTTTCATGATGCTTCCGCTGCTTTTTCATCCAACGGTCTTTGTTGCTCCACTTTTCTGTATTGCCTTCCAATTCGCTTTGCTTGTTTCCCTTCATAATCCAGACACCTTCTCAGATGCCGTCGCATCCATTCACCATGAAGACACGACATGCTCTCCTTGTTGTTTTCTACAAAAAAAACCGCATTCCTGCAATCAGGCATGCGGCTTTTTTTACATTCTTTTTTGCGTCCTATTCCTCGACCGGAAAATCCTCTTCAACATCAACTACGTCTTCCGTGGTTTCTTCTTCCAGGACATTGCCGCTTTCGTCAATCAGCATCGTATCCTCAAGCTCATCCACAATGACATCGCCTGTTTCTTCGTCGGCGTAAACCAACGCATCATCTTCGATCACTTCCAACGCCCCGCCGTCCGTCTCGACCATATCCGATTCTTCCACATAGACGGCATCCATGTCCGCAACCTCTGCCGACGCCATCACCGATGAACCCGCCAACAGACCGGACACCAACAGACAACTCACAAACATATTCTTCATTCAATTCTCCTTCATGTCAGACATCTCAACCGCAACCATGCGATCAAGAATGGCCGGATAGTTAATCCTCTTTTTTCTCCAAAGCAAGCACATCCTCCTGAAATCTGTACGATAACCCGCTGCTCATCCTACGCTGCACCCTGCCCTTTCTAATTGCGGGAAAGAACGGTTGAATTTCAACAGAAACCCGATTATCCTTCCTCTCATACACTGAGTCGGAGCCAAGTCATGGATGCATCAAACCCTTATCTCACCACCGATCGGATGAACGAATCATGCATCCGCACGGAAGATACATTCCTTCCGCACGCAAAAACCTACTACCAATTGCTGCGCCAAACCGGGCGTCAGGTCTGCGAAAGGGCGTCTTCCTATCCACCCATTTTCTCCGAACGCCACCTGCAATGCATCTGGTACAACCCCGATTTACGGCCCAATGAGCTGCAAACCATCACCGGTGAAAGCGTCGTGGTTCAGCACCCGGGCACATGGAATCTGGAACCCGGCCCCGACTTTCTGGGCGCACTGATGCAAATCAACGGGGAACGTCTGCTCTCCGGCGACGTGGAAATCCATATCGATGCCCGCGACTGGAAGACACACCGTCACCACAAAAACAGACAATACGACGGCGTATGCGCTCATGTAACCTATAATGCACCACATGCCACACCCGACCTCTTCCCCCCCGGCACCATTCATATTGCCCTCCGGGATGCCCTTAAACGCATGCCCGCCTTCGACTTTGACAACATCGATCTCACCGCCTACCCATATCACATCCCCGGAGAAAACACGCCCTGCCGCTCCATACTCCGCTCATGGAGCCCCAACGACGTGCAGGCCCTTCTGGCCGCCGCCGGAGAGGCACGGCTTCACCAGAAAACCACTCGCATGCAGCACGAACTGACCCAGATCGATGCCGACGAACTCCTCTACCAGGAAACACTCGCCGCACTGGGTTATAAGAACAATAAAAAAGCCTTTCGCCTGCTCGCCGAAGCCATTTCGCTGAAACACCTGCGCTCTTGCGCAGCCGAAAATCCCGTCACGGCCTACGCTCTACTGGCGGGCATCTCCGGCCTGCTGCCCCGGGATATCAACAGCCAATGGCCTGCTGAAGCCCGGTCTTTTCTACGAACAATCTGGGATATCTGGTGGAGGCAGGATGAGGCGCGTCACCGACAGACGCTCCCGCGTTCAACCTGGAATCTAAGCGGAATCCGTCCCGCAAACCATCCACTTCGCCGCCTGATGGCTGTGGCCACCCTCTTTATCGGACCACACAGCCTCCCGGACCTACTCGGTAAATTCGCCGCCACCGGCGAGGCCTTCTCCACCGCTCCCTTTCTGGAGCTGCTCGGACGTCCATCGGGAACCTGGTGGGATTATCATCTGACCTGGAGTGGGAAATCCTACTCGTCCCCCATACGCCTGATCGGTCCGGAAAGAGCGGGAGCCCTCTACTCCAACGTGATCATTCCATTATATCTCGCTATAAACAAACAGAACGCCGATCCGGCACCGATCCTGCAATCGCTTCCGCGGGAGGCCGATAATGCCGTAATTCGTCAAACCGCCTTCATGCTGCTGGGACGGGATGCCCCACGATCCCTATACGGAAAACCACTCTGGCGGCAGGGTCTGATCCAGATATTTCACGACTTCTGCCTGAACGACCGCTCCCGCTGCACCTCATGCCCGCTGCCGGACTTTCTACAGCGGTTCAGGACGGCGCGCGAGACGGATTGCTGAGAATGAAAGAGACCGAACGCAACTCTACATGATACTGATCACGACGTCATCCGCATCCGTGTCGCTTGTCGGGCCCGAACTTTCCACATGTTGGTAGGAGGGAAGGTGCCGGTAATAGACCATCAGTGAAAGGGAGGAAAGGCATGTGCTGTAAACATAGCCTCCTTCGCCTGAACCCGTCTCCTTGCTT
Source organism: Kiritimatiellia bacterium (assembly GCA_028708815.1). GTDB lineage: Bacteria > Verrucomicrobiota > Kiritimatiellia > RZYC01 > RZYC01 > JAQVYB01. The sequence continues at coordinate 10,518 of JAQVYB010000062.1, forward strand.
GTGGGATAAGGCCAATACCCCTCTTCGTGCTGGTTGCGCACATACTGCGCGGCAAAACGGTTGTTCCAAGCGTCCCACGCATTGCCACCCTCGTGAAACTTCGCCTGAGTGATATAGTACCAACCATACAACGGACTGTTGATCGGCTCCTGCCAATTGCAGTTCACCATCCTCAGCGCCTTCAGGCCACCACGGGTTTCTTTGTCCTCGCCCTCTCCCAGCAATTGCAGCGCCAAAACGGCTACGCCTGTCATATTCACATTTTGCGACTGCACGCCCGTGTACCCAAAAGACCCCGTCTCTGCGTTATACATCTTCTTCTTCAGGCCTTCCGCCGCTTTTTCCATGGATTCTTTAATGCCTGGAACGGTCGCGCCCGCCAAATAAGCCGCCTTGAGCGCCTGAATCATCCATCCGCTCACCGAAGTGTCCGAGCGCTCCCCCTTCTTCCAGTCGTAATCCCACAATCCTCCGGCCTGTTGGCCGCGCATGATATGCTCCACGGCCTTGTCCAGCACAGGCTTCACCATCGGGATGCGCGTAAGCGAATAGGCCTCGGCCAAGGCATAGGTCGCGATGGCGTGTGGATACACCTTGTGCCCCCCGCCGCCAATCTGCCCGTCGGCCTGCTGGCGGCTCACCAAATATTGAATGGCCTTGGTTACCGTATCACCAAACTCTTCTGAGGAAGGCGTCTCGCCATGCGCCAGAAAAGTCAAGATGGCCAATCCCGTCATGGCATCCGTATTCTTCTCCCAGCTCCCATTGGGCCGCTGCTGTTCCTTCAGCCAGCGAAGCGCCTTCACCACGGCCTTCTCGGTGTGTGCGCCCCATTTCCCGCCGAATTTACCCAGGGCAGCCGCCCGCCCTGATTTGGAACGCCCGGCATAAAGCCCCTTCATCACCAATGGGCTGGACACATCCGAGGCAATGTCCAGCGCCGAAAAGTCCGAAACCGGGTCTGCCACCGGAGTCATCGTATCTACATCTGGCGGAGCATCAACTTCCATGTTGATGTCGGTGGGAATATCCACATACTCCATGTCCTGTATTTCTTCGAGCATCTCCAGCTCTTCCTGGAAATCCTCCAGGTCGGTCTCCACCGGCTCAGTCATCATAACTTCAATTTCAGGGGCCTTGTCACGCGCCTCGAATACCACGTATTTTACAAGAATCACCACCATTAGAACATTCAGGATAATGCCTACGATCGGCCCCCATGCGTGATCAATGTAGTTTCTGATTTTGGGATTTATTCTAAAGCCCATGGCAACACCTGTCCTTCATTAATTGGCACTTAAAACCGATAAGTTACGCAATCCCGATCTGGCGCACAAGTCCAGCACACGCACCAACGACTTGTGCGGCGAAAGGGAGCCACACGTAATCAGTATGGTCTGGTTTTTATCCAAGGCAGCCAGCTTGCTCAGTAAGCTGTCCAGCTCCTGCACGCTCACCTGTTTATCGTTAATTGTATATCCGTCCGGAAATACCACGATGCGGATGAGTTTTGGTGGTGTACGTTGTTCCTCCGCCGTGGCTTCGGCACTTGGACGCGAGACGTCCAGATTAGCCACCACATCCACGGGCTTCATGGTTACAATGAAGTAAATCAACAACTGAAAAACCACGTCAATCATGGGCGTCATCGGAATCTCTGGATTCTCCGCCTGGGGTTTGTTTCGTTTCCGGGCCATACGCCTGCTCCTTATTTGAGATTCTCCGCCTGCTCTTTGGTGGCCGCAAACTTGATTTTCCACAACCCTGCCATAGAACAGGCATCCATCACCCGCTTGACGTCACTGTGCTTTGCGTCGCCGTCGGCTCGAATGACCACCGGAACGGTCTGCCCAAACTCGGCCACCGTCTTTCGCATGATGGCTCGCAGATAATCCGTGGAAACATAAATGCCGCGCCCGAACTGTATCCGACCGTTCTTATCCACCTCGATGGTCACCGTTCGGGGATCTTTGTCTTCCACAGCCGGGCCATGGGGCGAAAGCGCCAGACGAATCTTTTCATCGAAGGCCTTCCGGTCCATATCGGCCGTCGTCACAAAGAAAATAATCATCTGGAACACGACGTCGATCATCGGCGTCATGTTCATACTGGGCTCCTGCCCACCGACCTTCTTTTTTCTTCCCATGAAAACCCCCGCGCTGAAAACTTTAGATTAACCGCATGAGCTATTCGGAAACGACTTCCACGTTACGAAGCACCTTGATCAGATCCATCGTTTTGGCTTCCATGCTCAGGATAATGTTCATCGCCTTGTTCTTAAAGAAATAGTAGAAAGTCACCGCCGGGATCGAAACGCAAAGACCGGCCGCCGTTGTATACAACGCTTGGGAAATGCTCAACGCCAAGGCACTCTGCTGCGCCGCGCCGGCGGCCGTAGTGGCCAAGGCAGCAAAGGCGTAGATCATACCTTGAACGGTTCCAAGCAAACCCAGAGAAGGCGAAACATTGGCCACCACATTGAGGTAATTCACGCGTTGGAGCAGTTTTTCACTCTCCATATCGGCCGCCACCCCAATGGCATCCTGTATGGCCTCAAAGCCTTCCTGCACATTGGTGAATCCGGCCATCAGAATATGAGCCAACGGCCCAGGCTCCTCTTCGCAATGGCGGATGGCCTTCATCACATCCCCCTGCTCCATGGCCTCCTGAACCTCGGCAACCAGACTCTGCGGAGAAATCCGCTTGGCACGTACCGTAATGAATGAATCCACGATTAATGCCACGCCGGCAATGGAACAGCCAAACAGGGCCAACCAAAGAATAACGCCCACGGCACCGCTTCCGATAATAACCTGAATAAACCCATCGTTGGACTTCGCGGGCTGTTCGGCCGCTTCATCCGTGAGTTCCAGCCCTGCTCCCGGCGCTTCGGCGTCCTGCGCAAACACTTTTTCTCCCGCCATGCCGAACCAAAGAGAAGCCATCAACACAACCATCATCCATTTCTTAAACATATCCATTCTCCTTACATTACGCTGAACGTACCTGGTCCATATCATTTCCGGCCAACAATTCTTCCATCAAATCTTTCCTCGGGCCTTTTGTGCATACGGGCTGTCCGGATATTCCTCCACCAGCGTGCGGTATACATTTTTTGCCCGCTCATCCCGCATGGCTTCCAGCCCCTCTGCGGCCTTGAACATAGCCTCGGGCTGATAGGCCGGGACATCTTTGAAAAAGACCATCGTTCTCATGTAATCCATCACGGACGGCTCGATTTTGCCCTGCGCCTTGCTCATGTCACCCCGCATGATTTGAGCCCGTGCGGCTTCTTCACGATCAGCCGATTGAATCAAGGTGTTCAGTTCCGGCTCAAGAATGGCGTATTTTTCAGACCTCAGCATGACTTCCCGGTAAGGCCACGCCACTTCCGGCATTTCCTTGGCCTTGGGCATGACCCGAAAGATCTCGTCGTAGGTCAGGCGTGCGTTATCCAGATCCCCCTGCTGAGCATAGACCTCCGCCAACGTCATGCGCGCCCGATGATCCCACTGAAGATTCTTATACTGCAATACAATATCTCTCAGTAGACGGACCGATTCATCATATTTCTTAGCCGCCGCCAGTTGCTGCGCTTTCCTGTAATCGGCGGGTTCATCCGCCACGGCACGCACATAGGAACCCTTGGTAAAGGTCAACGGCCCCTTGTCGGTGGTCAGCACGATATCTCCGTTGGCCCGGGAGCGGATATCCGACCCCTGTATGGTTTGCCCCTGCGGGGTCACCACATAGGCCGCCTGGGTCACTCCGGCAGCCGCCACCCAAAACATCAGCACCCCGGGCAGTCTCACCCATCTCATCCATTTTAACGCGCCTGCCATGATCACTCTCCTGTTTATGAATCTTTCTCACCCAACCGCATTTATCCCTGCATCGCCGCCTGCCGTATGGCTTCTCTGCGCATATTGCGGATGTCATCCAGCTTGTCGCCCCTTGGAAACAGCTTCTCATACTGATCGCAACTGTCCTGCACGTCTTTGTATCGCTCCATTTCCATGCTTAACGGAATGCTCAACAGTATACACTCTTCGATGACAGGCAGTAAAAGTTTATTATCCGGGTCCGCGAGCAAGGCCACCCGCTGGAAGGATGCGTTCGCGGCCACCGGATCCCCCTGTTCAATCTGCACCTTGCCCAGGATCAAATTCGCCCGATTGATCAACACCGGATCTTCGGCATATTTAAACACGTCGCTTAAGGCATCCGTGGCTTTCTGCTGCTCCCCTGTCTCCCGATACGCATTGCCCAGCACAAATTTGGCATCATAAAACAAGGCGGATTTCGGATAGCGCTCCATGAGCTCTTCAAACAACGCAATCGCTTCATCATAATTCTTCATTTCGTAGTAGGCCCTGCCGGTGCCATACAGCGCCGGCTCGAGCAAAGCACGGTCATCCGTGGAGCCGATGACTTCGGCATAGGCCTGAATCGTCTCTGGATACATTTCGCTGTTCACCATTAATTGCCCGACCCCTGCAAAATCCCGAGCCTTGTAGGAGGACTTCTTATCCAGCATATCCTTCAACGCATTCCGGGCAATATCGAGCTTTCCTACCTCCATCGACGATTTGACCAGCGAAAACAGCGCACTCTCCCCTTCTGCTGAATTGGGATAGGTTGAAGCCAGTTGATTGAACGTTTTTACCGCCTGATTGAAATCATTCAGCTCAAGCTGGATGGAACCCAACAGGGCCATGGCCTTGGGAGCCAGCTCCGAATTCGGAAATTCATCCAAAAACGCCTGGAAAAACTCCAGCCCCTTCTTACGCAAAGGAACCACCAGGCTGGGCGGATTCTTTACCTTCGTACAACAATAGCCCCGATAAAAACAGGCCTTTTCATACAGGTCTTTGTTCTTGGCCGTCGCCTCCGCTGAATTGTTATACAGGCTTTCATTAGGCTTCAGCCAACCAATCAAGGTGTTGAAAGCCTTTAACGCTTCCACATAATCGTCCGTTTTCATGTAGGAATCCGCCAGACAAAACTGTGCTTTGGCCCGGTCGTGCCCCGGCTGCACCGTCGGCAAATAGACAAGAAAGCCTTGAATCGCGAGCGCATAGTTTTTATTCGCGTATTCCGTCCAGGCCAGGTTACTCATGGCCTTGATAGAGTAACGATCATTCGGATACTCGTCTTTCAGGCGTTTGTAATAGTTGGCGGCACGCGCCTCGTCCCCGTTCTGCTTAAACAGTCCGGCCAGCGTATACAGAATCGAACTGGCCCGATCATGCTTCGGAAAACAATCCAGATACTTTTCATAGACATAGGTATAAGCGTCCTGCTGCTGCTGATCAAAAAACACCTTGCCTACGGCCAAGAGGCCCATGGCCGCCTGATCACTGTCGTAATAGCGCTCGCCCAGATAGCCGACAGTGGTCTTGGTCATCAACATATCTTTTTCATGAGCATAACACTGGGCCAGATTAATCAAGGCACCCACGGTTTGCGGCGTATCCGGATAAGTCCCCAGCATCTTGATATATTCGGCAATGGCCCCCTGGTAATCCCGATTACGAAAGAGATTGTCTGCCATTTTGAAGGCCTGGTGCGCCGCCTGGGCCTTGTTTTTTCCCATATCAATGTCCACCACCTTGCCGTAGGAGTCCTGAAGGATGCTGATGATGGCCTCCGCCTTGATTCCGGCCTTCGGCCCGAATTCACTTTCACCATACCGAATAAAGACGTTGTAATACTCGCCCAGAGCCTTCCCATACAGCGACACGGCCTCATCCGTCTTCTTCAGCTTCCCCGCCCTCTCGGCATTTTCCTCGTAAAGCGTACCCAGCAGGTAACGGGCTTCGGCCATGGGGCTTTCCTTCATAGGCTGGCCTGACTCTTTCAGGAAGGCGTCAATCTGCTTCAGAATATCCATGTAATCTTCCAGCGTTTTCTGCGCCCCGACCGCATTCCCCTGCATAAGCTGGATATGAGCCATGGTGCTGATGGATTGGCCAAACCAGATATCCAATCCTCCCCACTACAGTTGCGTGCAGATATTCTGCGCCTCTTCCAGAACCTGATCGCGGGCTACGCCCACCAGTTTCTCGGCGGAAAGCAAATAAAGCTTGGCGCAATCGGCCAGAATGATGCGCTTGGTCTGCGTATCCGGATTCGTGGAAAGGATGCTTTTAAAGGCATCCGCCGCACCCTTGAAATCTCCGGCATCCTGCAGCATCTGGCCGAACTTATAGGCGGAATCTCTGTAGAAACGAAGCAGATCCGGGTCCGTGGGCAAGCTCTTTTTATACTGCTTAAAAAATTTGTCGTAAATAGCCCGCGCATCATCCAGTCGGCCCAAACCGTAATATGCAGAGGCCAAAGCCAACTCAATTGCCTGCGCCTTGGGATCTCCTGCCGGCATGGATTTCAAGATGGCATTGGCTTCATCAAACTTACGGGAACCGATCAGAATCTCGACATTCACAATCTTGGTGCTGGATTCCATGTCGGGGTACTGCATGAGCACGCGCTTGACCACCTTGTCGGCATAGTCCGGAAACCCCAGTGCAACGAGTCCCGAGGCAAACTCCAAATCACGCTGAGGGGTATCGGCAAGCACCAGAGAGCAAGGCGTTGCCAACAACGAAAACACGGTGCAAAAAACCAAGCCACAACCAAATCGCCTGCCCTGTTTCCTTATCATACACTTGCCTCTCTTCGTACGGACTTCGCGTCAGACGCCCGGCGAATTCAAAAACCCATGCACTTGACTACAGGAACGAATATAGCGCCGGGGAAATATCCCGTCAAGGATGGTACGACAATTATAGCTCCACGCAAAATGCAACCCGCGCTTCAATGGCTTCCGCAATGGAACGAACCACCTCTGCCGGCACGATTCGGTTCACCTTCAAAATGGCAATGGAAAAACGGCCTCGACTGTCATGCGGATTGCGGACATCATCAATATTCACCCCGGCGGAAGCAATCGCCGCGCCAATTTTTCCGAGAATCCCGGGAGCATCCGGATATTCGAACACAGCCGTATGCCCCCGCGGCTCGAAATAAAGCTTCTGATAGTCGTCTATCCTGGAAATCATCAAATTGCCTTCCGTGACGGTTCCGCGAATGCTGACCTGCCGGAGGTTCGTCGCGTCCAGATGCCCCGTCATATCGAGCGTAATGCTGTTCGTAAACCCCTTGTCTTCATCCGCCGTCCGATTCTCATACGAGACGCCCATCTCCTTGAGATAAGCCACACCGGCACGATCATCCATGGAACGGTCAAAATCTTTGCCCAGAGCCGCCACCATGGGTACCAGCAACCATCGTGCATAAGGCTGCAAATCCCCGTAAAAACTGGTTTCAATGCGGCTAAGCCGCAGGTCGGGACCCAGCATGCGGCGGCAAAGCCTGGCCAGGATATGAGCCAGCTCGCAATAGGTCTCGTCCAGCCCCTCGGGAATATCCCGGTTGACCACGAACGACGTGACGCCCTTGTCATCGTACTCTATCAATTCCTCCGCCGAACGTCGCGCCGCATTAATATTCGCTTCCAAAGTACTCGCACCCAGATGCGGAAGCATGAGATGCGCTATATCGGCCACACTCTTTTGGCCCTCGGCATCTTTCTCATACACATCATTAAGGAAACGAATCCCCTTATCAGCCACGACAACGCGAAGATCTTTTTCCAAAACAATCCCTGCACGGGCACAATTGACCAGCGTCGCGCCAGGTTTCATCAACCCAAGCAAGCTGGCATCCACCAGACCGCGCGTCTCGGTGTTTTCCGGGATGTGCAGCGAGATATAATCCGACCGTCCAAACAGCGTCGGAAGATCAACCATTTCCACGCCCATCTCTCTGGCCCGTTCCTCGGAAATCATCGGGTCATAACCCAAAACGTTCACCTCAAAACCACTCATCCGTCGAACAACCAACCGCCCGATGGAACCCAATCCCACAACACCCACCGTTTTATGACTCAACTCCCGTCCCATGAACTTTTTCTTTTCCCACTTTCCGGCACGAACTGATGCGTCCGCTTCCAACACATGACGGGCATCTGCCAAAATAAGGGCCACCACCTCTTCGGCCACCGCATTGGCGTTGGCTCCGGGCGTATTCATTACATCAATGCCCCGTTTGCGGGCATACCGGGTATCGATCGTGTTATAGCCGGCGCCCGCACGAATAATCACCTTCAATGCCGGCAGGGCATCGATCAGCTCTGGCGTCACTTTTTCGCTGCGCACGATCAGGGCATAGGCATCCGGATGAGACGCCACCAACGTCTCCAGAGCCGTTTGATCATCCTGTATAACTTCATACCCGCCATGCTGCACAAGCAACTCACAGGCAATGCCATTCAGTTTCGTCGGTATAAGCACTTTTTTCATCCGAATATCCTGTTCTTCCATAGATAGATTGACACAACGGGTTCAACTTTTGCCGCAGAATAATCTCAGCGGCAGACCAAAATCAAGCAGCGATCTCACCAAGTGCGAACCGGATCCGCCGACCCGGAAAAGGCCGGCCACCCCTTCTCACTCCCTTCACCCTATTCTTCCTCATCCTCCGCCTGCGGCTGATAACCGTAACGCTGACCGTAGCCATACGAATGATCGTAGTTGCTGAAATAAGCATCTTTGCGAAAGTCCACATCGTTCACAATGACACCCACTAAATTGGCACCCACTTCCTGAAAGTGCTGGATGGCATGGCGAATCGCCTTCCGCCGGCTCCGGCCCGGACGGCAAACCAGCACCACCGAACCGGTTGAACCCGCAAAAACCACCGCATCACTAACGATCCCGTACGGCGGCGAATCGATAATCACCCGCTCATAATGCTTTCGGGCCCATTCGATGAACTGACGAACACATGGACCGCCCAACAACTCTGCCGGACTGATATTGGTAATCGCCCGACTACCGACCACACTTAAATTCGGACAGTCTGTCGGAAATGGCAATTCCTCAAACCGCGTAACGTCTCCCTCGGCCAACACCGTGATCAGACCGGGTGTTTCATCCGGCATTTTCCATATTCGGCCCACGCGCGGACGACGTAAATCCATATCAATCAGCAACGTTTTCTTCCCCCCCTTGGCCGACATGATGGCCAGATTTCATGAGGCAATGGTTTTGCCTTCCTCCGGCATGGTGCTGGCCACCAAAATGGACTGGCTGACATCCTTGTATTGAGCTGAATCCAAGATCGCCCGCACGCCGGCAAACGCCTCGGCCACCTGACTGAATTTGTCCGTTTGGCTTATGCGTGCCATATCTCTTCTCTCGCCCACATCAACCACGCGGGGCACCAGCCCAAGCACTTTCAACCCGAGGTTCTGCTCGATATCCAAACTGCTGGTGATATGATCTTCCAACGCATCGGCAAAGAGGGCCAACCCGAAGCCAAACAGAACTCCAATCCCCAGCATGAGCACCAGCACCCGCAGCCGACGCGGCTTGGAAGGCGCCGTTGGGACCACCGCCTTATCCACCACCTTTATGGATGTCGTGGTTTCATCGGCAGAAAGGCGAGCCTCTTCCATACGGTTCAGTATGCCTTTATAGCTGATGTCGGCGGCATCCTTCTCCCGCTGCAGCGACGCCAGGCGCGTTTGAACCGTCACAATCCTCATTTCAAGCTCCGAGGCCTTTCTGCGCTCCTCTTCCACCTTCTCCTTCAAGCTTACGGCCTGTTGTTCCAGCAGCTTCAGATTGGATTCAGCCGACTGAATGGAACGTTGGATAGCGCTGACCGCCTGCGCCCGGTTTGCAGCCGACTCTTCCAGCTTAGCCTTCACTTTGGGGTGTTTATCCGTGTAGCGCGACCGCAGCGCGTGAAGCTCCGACTGCGAGATGATCCAGGTGTCCATGGCTGAACGGATTTCCTCCAGGCGGGGAGTGGAAGGTGGCAACTGGCCAGACTTCTCGGGATCTGCCGCATTTTTTTTCAACAGATTGTGCAGATCCCGGGCCAATACAGCCTCACTCTCGATTCCCACCAGCGTCTTGTTATAATCCAGCATGGCATCGGCAATGGTCCTGCGTTGCGTCTCAAGCACATCAATGTTGTTCTCTGCACGCAACATCAACAAGGCCTGATCCACCTTCTCCAAATTAGCTTTTTGATGCACGGCCTGATCCGTCAACCAACCCACCGCTTTTTCCGAATCGTTCCGATTCTCCTGAAAGGCCAGGACCTCTGCCGCACGCCCCAGCATATTCGCGCCCAACGCCGCGATCTCAGGATCTGGATCCTCGAAGGAAACCTTCATCAGTTGCGAACGGCGCACCAGCGAAAATTCACTCTGACGCTTGAGCCATTTCTTGAGTTCCGCCCGGGTCATATCCAAGTCTGGTTTTTCCGCCAGAAACACATCCGCCGCCAGCTCATACATGCTGTCGCCTTTTAAGCGTTCGAGGTGCGTATTGAAAACCTCTTCGGAGCGGTAATTGCGTGAATCATCAATAATGGCACCCTGATTTCCTGAAATACGCGGGCGTCTCACGCTTAATTCAATCACCGTCGTGGCCTCATAGTACTTGGTTGCCGTCATCAGATACAAAACGGCCATCGTGAG